>CAYPWB010000331.1:0-7093 GCA_964414315.1 uncultured Planctomycetaceae bacterium
CGGGCAGGCCGCGGGTGTATTTGCCTGACTGCGTTTCGACGCCGGTGAGCGTGTGCCCCTCGGGCTTGGCCTCGATGACCCCCAGCACGCGCCGATCGACGTAGAGCAGATAGTCGGCGGCGCCCGTCGTGAGCGGAAACTCGCGCACCGCCACGCCCGGGCCGGCCGAGAGGTCCATGCTCCGGTAGTCCTGCACCCGCCAGCCGCACTGGCCAAGCTGGCGGTCGATTTTCCGGCGGGCTTCTTGTTCCGGCGTCACGGCATGGTCTCTCGTTCGTCCAGACTCTCGATATCGGCCCTATGATCGTCTCGGCACCGGAGGGGCCCGCGGGCCACACCTGCCGCAACGAACCGCGAAGGCGGCAGCCCCCCTCTATGTGGCGGGCCGTCTGGTGCCCCCATGGCTCCGCGGGTTAGCGGCCACAGAGCCCCGCATTCTACCGCCTGCGGGGAGTGCGAACAATTGCCGCAGCTAGGGTTCGTGGCAAGTTTGCTTCGCACGCTGAAGCGTGAACTCCAACATTGCGGAACCCAACGGGGGGCTCAATAGACTCAGCGATACGCCTTCCACATGGCCGTGACGAACGGCGGAGGGAGGTTGGCGACGCGGGCGGCGGTGTCGTCGTCGATTCGGGCCATGACGCGGTCGGCGTAGTCGAACAGGGCGTCGTGGTTCCACGCCACCTTCTGGTCCATCAGTAGGGCTGCCAGCACGAAGCCGGGCAGGACCGAGTTGTTGATGCCGCGGTACATTGCGGCCCAGTGCCGGTTGTCGGCCTGGGGCACGCGCGTGTGGCGGATGCCCCATTCCGGCATGCCGATGTGTTCCGCCTCGTACGGCAGCCGCGGCGCCCGGCGGTCGGGGTTCCACGCGTCGCTGTGCGTAATGTCCACTTCGCGCTGCGAGACGTAGAACGTTTGCTCGTCCTCCTGAAATGCGGTGTCCCACTGGCCCACGCCTTGCATGTGGTCGTCGTCGAGCATCAGGCCGGCGAACAGAATGGGCCACTTGCGCCCCATGCCGTGCCCGCCGTTCTCGGGCCAGCCGCCGCCGGCGTCGGCGATGCCCGTCAGGTCGATCCCGTATTGCACCAGGTTGACCAGAATGCGCTCCTTGCTCGGCTTGCCGGGAAGTTGGTCGAAGTCGACGTGCACCAGCAGTGCGGCCTGGATCATGATATGGCCCATGTCGCGGCCGTAGTTGGGCATGTGCTCCGACGGGTGCAAGAAGGCGCCGGCCCATTCATGCACGTGGTCCACCCACGTGCGCGACATGGCCTGCTCGATGCGCCGCACGTCGGGCATCGGCTGCACCGGGTCGAGCTGCTTCAGCCGCTCCAGCCGCAGGTCGGCCAGGTTGAAACGGACCGTCTTGTCCGACCCACAGTACGGCGGCCGGAAACTGTCCGCGGGCGGCGGTGCGCCGAGGCAGGTGAGCAGAGCCGCCGAGCGGGTGGCCGGTCGCGGGGCCCCCATGGTGCCACTAATCCGCGGGCAGCCGGGCTCTCGATCGTCGGCCGAGCGGTACAGCCAGCTTACCATCGAAATGAGCGTCTGGTTCGGGCGGAGCACCAGCGGGTTCTCGGCCGACACCGGCTTCCCGTTGGGCAGGGCCGCGTTGAGCGACTCGCGATAGCTGCCCGGGCCGCTGTCGTAACCCTGGTGCGGCCCGCCGTCGGGATCGATCATCGAGCCGTTCTGCCCTCGCTTCGGCGTGAACGCCGGATCATTGAGGCTGTTGGTGATGCTCACGATTTCGACCGGGCCGACGATCCAATACTCGCCGTTGACGAACCGGCCCGTCTTGGGTTCGCCGGCGAACGTCCACGTAACGCCGTTGTGCGTGAGCGTGGTTTGCCCGGCTGCCGGGGCCGGCAGTGCCGCGAACAGGGCAAGACACGCAACGGCGATGCCCCCGGTGCGACGCGCGAAGGGACCTTGAAAGCGTAACATGCGTTGACGACCTTTCAGTTAGAGTTTCCGTTTCGCAAAGCGGCGAGGACGATTGCCCCGCGATCGGGCGTTGCCTGGATCAATGCGTAGCGCGCATCCTGGTGTGCAACGACGCGCACCCCGACCGCGCGGCCGGCCTGCGTGGCCGTGAGGCCCGGCCAAGATTCGGGCAGACGCACCTTGACGGTCAGCGGAACATCGAACAGCGCATCGTCCATGTCGTCGGTGAGCGACAGCTCGATGCGTTCGTCGGTCGAGTCGATTACGGCGACGGATGCGGTGTCGCGCTGCTGGGCATATTGAGCGACGTGACGGAACAGGCCGAACCAGTAATCGGCGCGGTTGGCCTGGAGGTACGCAAACGCCGCGCTGAGCCGTGGCTTGTCGGCCTCGTTCACGCGGTGGAAATGCGCGACGTACCAGCCGCGGTAGAACTGAGGGCGGCGGGCGCGCTCGCGATCGATCAGGTTTTCGAGGTCGCCGTTGCCGAGTTCGGCCTTGCCGAAGCGAAGCCCATTGCCGATGCTGCATGTGTTGGCGTAGTCGATGCGACCTGCCGCGTTGATTCGTCCGGTCCCGCCGCGCGCGGCGATGTAATACTTCATCGCAACCGCGGGATCGTTTTGCGTACGCTGGTACGACCCGCCGGGGTAGGCCAGGGTGAGCACCCGCTGACCGGGTATCTCGCGTTCTATCAGCGCCTGCGACTTCCGATACTCTGCGTCGATGCCTGCCTGCGGATCGTCCGGGTCGTAGCCGCGGCTTCGGTTGACGTGGGTTACCGTGTGCGACTGCACGTCGTGGCCGTGCTTGTGCAGTTTGCGAAAGGCTTCCCAAGTGCCGTGATAGCCATGGCCCTGATAACCGGGCCGCTCGTCTTGCATGAGGCAGGTGACGACAAACCACGTCGCTTGGAAGCCGTATCGCTCACCCTGCTCGAGCCACCATTCGTGGTCGGGTGCGGTGTTGTCGTCGATGGTCACCGACACCGCGCCCAGCGCGTCGTCCTTCCATAAACAGATATGCGGCCGGTCGAAGCGGCTTGGCCAAACGCGGTCGGCGATGGGCAGCCGCGGCTCGTCCCCGGCGGCCGGCAGGTTGCGGAGTTGTTTGCGGACAAGGTGCTCTGTCGACTCGCCGGCCGAGCCGACGGTCAGCAGAGCGAGCAGTACGACGCCCCCGCCTATCCACGCAACGCTTTGTCGTGCCTGCATCTGACTTCAAGCCTCAACATCGTTCTGCATTGTTTCCGAAGGCCACTGGACCGACGCGATGCGGCGGTCCATTCTCCAGTATCGAACCACCCCCACGACGCCGCCCACAATCCCGGTTGGGATACAGACGAGCCCCAGCAGCCAGAACCATCCGCCGGTTGACGAGAAATGCATCATCGACGCGCCGGCCAGCAACAGGGCAACACCGAAGCGGAGGTAGGCCAGCAGCGTCCGTTCATTGGCCAGCAGCGTTCGGTCGATGGCCAACTCGTCGCGCAGCACCAGCTTGTCGGGGTTGAATCGCGCGTAGAGCGTTTCCTTCTTGCGCATGACTGCTTCCCGGCGGCCTTTGGTAGCGGGTATCGTAGTCGGCGGCGTCCGACCTGGGGCGTTGGGTATCAGGAGGGCGGCCATCCCGCCCGGCGCCGCCCGTGGCCGGCCGGTGGCCCGAATTGGATGCCCCCGCAATCTGCATCTTCATCGCGGCGGGAGCCGGTGTCAAGTGCCGGGGCGGGAAGCTCCCGGGGCCGCCGCGAAGGCCGGACCGTTCCCTTCGCACGCCGAGCCCGGAGGAGTCGTGGCCGCAGGCCCTTGACGACTCGGCCCCGAAGACCGATGATGGTGCGACTCGGTGCGATACGAACACGATGCAGGGCGACTGTTGCCTTCGCACACATCGGGGGGACACAAAACGGGTTCGATTCGTGCGAAGCACCCGTCGGGCCGTTCCGGCAAATCGAACCCGTTCTTTTTTCCCGTTCCGCGCGGCGCCGCCCCGTGAACGGGTACCGCCACAGGACCGTCGGCCATGATCATCCTCAACAAGACGATCCGGCTGTTTCTCGACGGCATCGGGCGGCGAGAAGAGTACGAGTTTTACCTCGAAAAATTTCAGGCGATCGATGCGGCCTGCTTCGCCCTGTTGTGCCCCGACCTGGGCAGTATCGAAGCGGGAACCGGCGTGTTGGCGTTCGACCTGCAATTTTTGCTGCGGCTGGAACTCGTGCCGACCATGCTGCTGTGTGGGGCCGAAACCGAGCGGATGCAATCGCTGCTGGGGCGCGAGCCGGTTTTCGCGTTTCAGCCGTTTGAGGCGGGCAACCCGGTCGAGTTCGTCCAGCGGTCGGGCATGGAGCAGAAGGTGCCGGTGCTGACGGCCCCGGATTGCCCCCTGGAGGAAGCCCTGCTGCGGTTGGTTCCCGCCGTCGCGCGGCGCATCCACTTCATCCGTGCGGCGGGAGGGCTGAAGAGCATCTCGGGCGAGCCGCTCCCCTACGTCTATACCCGCAAGGAAACTCCGCAAAGTCTGGCACCCCTCGAATACGACTTTCCCGCCCTGGCCGGGAAACTGCTCGAGCGGCGGCCGGGTATTCACCTGTCGGTCACCTCGCCCATCAATCTGCTGAAGGAAGTGTTCACGGTCAAAGGGGCGGGAACGCTCTTTCGCAAGGGGAGCGAAATCCTGCGATTCCAGGGCATGGCAGACGTCGACCGCGGCCGGCTGGCCGAACTGCTCGAAACGAGTTTCGGAAGAACGCTGAAGAGTCGCGATTGCCTCGACCGCGTCGATCTCGCCTATCTGGAAAAGGATTATCGCGGGGCGGTGCTGCTCGAAGCGCACCGGGACGGCTACTATTTGTCGAAGTTTGCCGTCGGGCGGGAGGCCCGCGGCGAAGGACTGGCCATGGAACTGTGGCGCGAAGTGTGCCGCCGCCACGACGCGCTTTTCTGGCGGTCCGACTCGGCGAATCCGTTCAACTCGTGGTATCACCGGCAGGCCGACGGCCACCACGCCGTCGGCAAGTGGCAAGTTTTCTGGCGCGGTCTCCCCGCAGCGGCCGTCTCCGGCGTCATCGAGTACTGCACGCAGCGGGACGAGGATTTCCTCGCCTGAGGCCCTCAGCCGGTAATGGTTCCTTCCAGCGGGCTGCTGGCCGTGGCGTACAGCTTCTTGGGAATGCGGCCCGACTGGTACGCCAGCCGGCCCGACTCGGTGGCCAGCCGCATGGCGCGGGCCATACGCACCGGGTCTTTCGCGTGGGCAATGCCGGTATTCAGCAGCACGCCGTCGGCCCCCAGTTCCATGGCCACGGTCACGTCGCTGGCCGTGCCCACGCCGGCGTCGACGATGACCGGATACTCGCGATCGCCGTCTTTGAGGTATTCCAGGCAAATGCGGATGGCGTTCGGGTTCAGAATGCCTTGCCCGGAGCCGATCGGGCTGCCGGCCGGCATGACGCTCGTTGCGCCGGCCTCTTTCAACCGGCGCGCGGTGACGGGATCGTCGCTGGTGTACACGAGCACCTGGAAGCCGTCGGCCACCAGACGGGCAGTGGCGTCGACCGACGCGATCGGGTCGGGCAACAGGGTCTTCGTATCGCCCAGCACTTCGAGTTTGACCCAGTCGGCGCCGGGATTCCCCATCTGTTCGAGGATTTCCCGCCCCAGCCGGGCGACGCGTACGGCGTCGTCGGCCGTGAAGCAGCCGGCCGTATTCGGCAGGATGACGTAGCGATCGGTGTCGATGAAGTCCAACAGGTTGCGTCCTTCAGCGTCGAACAGCCGTTCGCGGCGCACGGCCACGGTAATGCACTGCGTGCCGGAAACGTCGAGCGCCTGGCGCATCACGTCGTAATCGGCGTATTTGCCGGTACCGACAATCAGGCGGCTGGCGAGCGTGCGCCGGCCGAGTTTCAGAGAGTCGTTGGGGAGAGTTTCGTCGGTCATTTCAGCGAGCGCGGCCGCAGGCCGCAGTTGGAGGGCAAGTGGTGATAGACAACGGCTGTTTGTGAAGGCGGTATCCTCGACAAGCAGGATGCTTGTCCCACGGGGGACAGCATGCTCGCTGCACGACGGGCGGGCGACACGCTCATTTCACGTCGTGGGTCGGTGCGTTTCGCGGTCCCGGCAAACGTCTAGCCTCCGCCCACGAGGGTCACCACTTCTACCATGTCGCCTTCGCTCAAGCGATGTTCGGCATGGCGCCGCTTGGGTACGAGGACCTCGTTGACCTCGACAGCCACGTGCTTGCCCGCAAAACCGAGTTCTTCCAACAGCGCGGCAACCACGCAGCCGGTGGGCGCGTCGTACGGTTTCCCGTTGAGTTGAATTCGCACAGCAGCGACTCGTTCGGCGGGACTACTCGCGGCCGGCGGCCGGGCGGAACTTCGTCACCGCTACCGGGACCAACGACTGCATGATCGGCTGGTTGGCCGCGTGCATGGTGGGCGACCATGGAATCGCGTACGCCGCCACGTTGCCCGTGGTCACCTCGGCTACATACACCACCGACACGCTCGGCTGCATGCGCGACCCGCCACGGCGCAAAGACGCCATGCCGGTTACCATGAGGAACTTGGGATTTTTCGTCGGATCGACTCCAAGGTCTTGGAGCACGTTGTAGTTGAAGTAGGCGGTGAACGCCCCGGCGTTCTTGCCCAGCACGGTTGCCCGCAAGTCGCCGGTCAGAAAGTCGAGGAAGTACACGGCCTCGAACTCGGAATCGACCGGGCCGGTGGCGATGGCGAACGTGTCGATGCGGTCGGTCGCCACGGCGTGGATCGGTGCGCGGGGAAGGAGTCCGCTGAGGACGAACCCCACCATCAGGCCGACGGCCAGCCAAGCGAAAGGATTACTGAGGGAACGACGAAACATGGCACAACCTCCTATCACCCCCTTGAGGGGCATACCGGGCCAAATCGCTCAGCCGGGACGGCTGGGCCACCATTTGCTTTACGCATGATAACCCATCGGGTTCACCATTGCCAGAGGTGAAATTGGCCGCAAGAAACCGGCGCCGGGGAGAAGATGGGACGGGGAAAAACGGGACAGGTCCAATTTGCCGGAACGGCCCGAAGGGTGCTTCGCACAAATTGGGGGGAAAACGGGACAGGTCCAATTTGCCGGAACGGCCCGAAGGGTGCTTC
>CAYPWB010000332.1:0-7087 GCA_964414315.1 uncultured Planctomycetaceae bacterium
CAGCCGTAGCCGCAGCCCGTCCAAATCGGCCAGTTATTGATTCGCGGGCCCTAAGGGTTGGCATGGCGAACCGTATTCCAGCAAGATCCGGCGGGAAGGGCTTATGAGCGGACTGTTCGGGGTGGTGGCGAAGACCGATTGCGTGGCCGATTTGTTCTACGGCACCGACTACCACAGCCATTTGGGAACCGTGCGAGGCGGGATGGCGACGTGGGTGCCCGATCGCTTCATCCGGTTTATCCACGACATCACCAACGCCCAGTTCCGCAGCAAGTTCGAGGACGACCTTCCGCGCCTGAGGGGCAACTTGGGCATCGGCGTGATCAGCGACTATCAGGACCAGCCGCTGATCATCGGCTCGCATTTGGGAACGTATGCACTGGTCACGGTGGGTCGCATCCTGAATCTCGATGAATTGGCCGCCGAAGCGTTTCGGGGGCACAAGACTCACTTCTCGGAAATGGGCGGCAACGGCATCAATCCGACGGAATTGGTGGCGACGCTGATCAACCGGGAAAGCAGTTTCACAGAGGGTATCGCGTATGCGCAGGAGGTTATCCAAGGATCGTGTTCCCTGCTGCTGCTCACCGACGACTCGATCTACGCCGCGCGCGACCGGCTGGGCCGCACGCCGGTCGTCCTCGGCTGCAAACCGGGCGCCTACGCCGCCACGCTGGAAACATGCGCCTTGCCGAATCTCGACTACGACGTCGACCGATACCTGGGGCCCGGCGAGATCGTCCGGCTGACCGCCGACGGCGTCGAAACCGTCAAGCCGCCCGGGCAGGAAATGCAGATTTGCGCATTTCTTTGGGTCTATTACGGCTATCCGGCGTCGTCCTACGAGGGCATCAACGTCGAAACAGTTCGCTATCGTTGCGGGGCGGCGCTGGCTCGGGCAGACGACGTCCAGGTCGACCTTGTGGCGGGCATTCCCGATTCCGGCACCGGCCACGCGATCGGGTACGCCAACGCATCGGGCATGCCCTATGGGCGGCCGTTTGTGAAGTACACGCCCACCTGGCCGCGAAGTTTCATGCCCCAGGACCAGCGAGTGCGCGACCTGGTTGCCAGCATGAAGCTGGTTCCCATTCGCGACGTGATCCAGGGCCGGCGCGTGCTGTTCTGCGAAGATTCGATAGTGCGCGGTACCCAGTTGCGCGACACGGTCCGTCGGCTATTCGAGTACGGGGCCCGGGAGGTTCACATGCGGCCGGCCTGCCCGCCGCTGATCTACGGCTGCAAGTTCCTGAACTTCTCCCAATCCCGGTCGGAACTGGACTTGGCCGCGCGGCAGGCCATCAAGGAACTGGAAGGCGACGCCGACAAGCACTTGGAGGACTACGCCGACCCCGATTCGGCGCGGTACGCCGCAATGGTCGATCGCGTCCGGCAGCAATTGGGGCTGACGTCGCTGAAGTACCAGCGGTTGGACGACCTGGTCGAAGCGATCGGCCTGCCCAAGGGCCGCCTGTGTACCTACTGCTGGGACGGTTGCGAGTCGTGCAGCCGGCAGTTATGGCTGGTCCCGCCAAGAACGGACTCCACTTCCCCGTAACGGGGGCCGGAGGACAGTCTCTTGTGAACGGGTAACCGTTCACTCGGCGGCGCGGGCAGTTTTCTCCGCTGTATACGAAGGGGACAGTCCCATTTTCGCGGCGGAAACGGTGGGGGATTGGGCAAGAACGCCCTTTGTGCCGCGAAAATTGGGACAGTCCCCCGTGGACGGTTACGCGGGGAACGGTCCGTCTCGACCGGTCAAAACTCCCAATGTCGCACCACGCGTCCCGCTCCGGGTTGGGTCCAATGGATCAGCCGGATTTCGGCAATGTCGATCGTGCCCGGGGCCGCGGCCGGGTCGATGCGCAGGGCGGTCAGAGGGCTGTCGAGCGTGAAGTCGACGCGGTGGGTGTGCCATGCGGTGTCGTGGTGAACCGGCAAGGGGGCCATCTGCTCGCGGCCGAATCGCGGTTGCCGCCGCGTGGCCACGTATACCGCGCCCCCGCCCGCGGCCTCCGACTTCATCCGTATTTCGACGGAAATATGCCCGGAAGCCCGCGGGAAAGCGCCCGTCGAAAGCCACGGATCACCCCCGGTCGAGTCAACGCGCAGCGCGCCGTCTTTGCGGGCAAGCGTCGCATGCTTGTTTCCGGTCCATCCCAACGCGCTGGGCCGGTAGTTCGGGTTCTTCCTGGGCACGAGCGCTTCCGTTTCGGCAAGGTGCCGGTCGATGAGCGAGTCGAGCCGGGTCGCCACGTCCGGATGCTCGCCGGCCACGTTCCGCTGCTCGCCCGGGTCGTCGGCCAGGTTGTAAAGTTCCTGTCGATCGGCCTGCCCGGGCCCGTCGGCGTAGAACCGCAGCAGTTTCCAGTCGTCCTGCCGGACCGAAGTGGCCGGCAGGGCGCCGGTGGCCGGCGGCATGTGGGGAAAGTCGCAGAAGACGGCTCGCGACGGGTCGGGCTTGCCCCCGCGCAGCAGCGGCCAAAGGCTCACGCCGTCGCAGGGCTGGTGTTCGGGCATTCGCAGGCCGGTCAGTTCGAGGATTGTGGGGAAGTAATCGACCGACGTGACAACTGCGGGGTTCCGGACGTCCTCAGCGATTCTGCCCGGCCAGGAAACGATGAGCGGCACCCGCTGCCCACCCTCATAGATGTTGCCCTTGCCATTGCGCAGCGGGGCATTGTTCGTTGCTTCCACGCCTTCGACGAAGTTGTACCGATTGCCCCCGTTGTCGGAGGTGAAGATGACGAGCGTCCGGTCGAGCAGGCCTTGCCGCTCGAGCGCATTCAGCACGCGGCCGACGTTGTCGTCGAGCGTCTCGATCATGGCGCCCATGACGGGATTCGTCTGGAAGTTCTCCGGATCGGCCGCGGCCTTCCGGCGGTATTTCTCGATCAGCGGTTCCTTGGCTTGAAAGGGAGCATGGACCGAGTAGAACCACAGGTTCAGCAGGAACGGTTTCTCCGGATCGGCTTCCATGAACCGCAGCGCTTCGGTCGTGATGACGTCGTCGATGTGGGAGCCCTCGGGCGCCTCGGGGATCGTGTCGATCGGCCACGGGGCAAAGTAGCCGCCGGGGGGCCCCGGGTGGTGCCGCCCGCCCACAACTACATCGAATCCTTGGCTGTCCGGCAGGTACGGTGCGCGCCCCAGATGCCACTTGCCCACGAAAGCGGTCCGGTAGCCCGCCTGCTGAAGAACCTCGGCATAGGTCACGTACTCGTTGGGCAGCCGCGTCCGCGTTTGCGGCATCACCGCATGGTGGTCCGGGGGAGCCGTGGCGGGCAGTTGCGGATCGAGGACTTCCTCGGCCACGTGCCCGGCCGGCGTCGTCAACCGCAAACGTCCGGGATACTGCCCGGTCAGCACACTCGCCCGCGTGGGCGAGCACAAGGGGCTGGCGGCGTAGGCGTTCGTGAAACGCATTCCACGTGCCGCCAGCCTTTCCAAGTTCGGCGTTTCGTAGAACGTGCTTCCGTAAGGGGTTGTGTCGCGCCAGCCCAAGTCGTCGGCCATCATGAAGACGATGTTCGGGCGCTCGGCTCCGTGGGCGGGGCTGAACGCGCCGAGGATGACAGCCGAGAATGCAAAGGCTTCCAGCACAAGTACGACGGACGGCGATTGGCGGAACATGTTCGCACTCCTGGTCGAAATGGTTCGTGTTGTCGTAACCGTTCACGGGGCGGTGCATACGAAGGGGACAGTCCCCTTTTCGCGGCAGAAACGGTGGATGATCGGGCAAAAATGCCCTTTGTGCCGCGAAAACTGGGACAGTCCCCCGTGAACGGTTACGTGTTGTCGATCCATATTACTCAAGATAAGCGGTTGACGCAAAGACGTACGTAGGGCTCGCGAATTTTCGCGTGAGTTCAGGAGGCCGACGTCCGCTGGGACGCGGCTTCGGCACGACGAATACGCAAGATCGTGGACTTCATCGCATCGCTCCGACCCTGTCTTCGAGCGGAAACTCGCATTGCTGGGCGGCGCGGTTGCCCTGGGAATCCTCCGTAGCCGGCGTCCGGCACTTACCGGATTGCCCGGAATCGCATACACTTTAGTAGTGCGACACATTGGGCGAAACATCACGAACTTGGAAGCGGAACCCGTTGCAGCACCCTGTCGCGTAGCGATTACCGTCCGCGGGGTGGTTCAAGGGGTCGGATTCCGGCCGTTTGTGTATAACGCCGCCCGGGCGGAAGGTCTGGCCGGGTTCGTGCGAAACGAGACGGATCGTGTGCGGATCGAGGTCGAGGGGCCGGCCGACGCCGTGGCCGCTTTCGTGGAGCGTCTGAGGAACCAGCCGCCCCCGCAGGCCCGGGTCGACAGTATCGACGCGGCGGAAATCGCGCGCTGCCACGGCGGCTCGGCCGAGTTCCGCATCGAATCAAGCGACCGGGACGCTTTCCCCCAGCCTTCTATTCCCGCCGACCTGGCCACTTGCCCCGAGTGCCTGGCCGAGGTTTCCAACCCGGGTGAGCGGCGATACCGGTACCCATTTACGAACTGCACACAGTGCGGGCCGCGTTGGTCGATTGTCGAGGGGTTGCCGTACGACCGGCCGCGCACGTCGATGCAGGCCTTTACGATGTGCCCCGACTGCCGTCGCGAGTACGAGGACGCCGCCGACCGTCGTTTCCACGCCCAACCCATCGCATGCCCCCGTTGCGGCCCGACCCTCCGGTTGCTGAGCCCGGCAGGGGCGGAACTCGGCTGCGGCGACGGGGCATTGCTGGAGGCCGCGGGAAAGATTGGTGACGGGGGGATTGTTGCCATGAAGGGTCTTGGCGGCTTCCAACTGCTGTGCGATGCGACCAACGCCGAGGCGGTCGCCCGGCTGCGGCGTCGGAAGCGGCGGCCCGACCGACCGTTTGCCGTCATGGCGGCCACGCTCGACGACGTGCGAAACTTGTGCGAGGTTTCCGAGGCGGAGGCCGGCGTCCTGGCATCGCCGCAGGCCCCCATCCTGCTGCTCCACCGAAACGGGCGCGGCGCGCCGATTGCCGAACCGGTCGCGCCGGGAAACCCCTACCTGGGCGTTATGCTGCCGTACACGCCGCTGCACCATCTGCTCATGGTGGCGGTTGCGGGGCCGGTGGTGTGTACCAGTGGGAACCTGTCCGACGAACCGATGGCGATTTCGACCGACGACGCCTTGCGCCGGCTCGGGCGGATTGCCGACCTCGTACTCACGCACAATCGGCGCATCGTTCGGCCGGTGGACGATTCGGTGGGCCGGGTGCTGGAAGGCCGGCTTCAACTTCTTCGCCGTGCGCGGGGCTATGCCCCCCTGCCGATTCCCATCGCCGGTAAGGCTCGTTCGCCGGTCCTTGCGATGGGCGGCCACCTGAAGAACACCGTGGCCCTCGCGCTGCCGCGAGGTGGTTCCGAGGCTGTCCGAAAACTCCCCTCTCCCTTTGGGAGAGGGGCCGGGGGTGAGGGCCTATGGGATGGGAGTGGGATAGGTGCAAGGTCATTGACCGCTCACCCTAACCCTCACCCTGACCCTCTCCCGGAGGGAGAGGGCGCTTGGCTCCGAACCTTTCCGGATGGCCTTGCCGCCGGCAACCCGGAGGCCGGCACGATGTCCGCCATCGTCGGTTCGCACGTGGGCGATTTGGACAGCGTGGCGAGTGTGGAGGTACATCGCCGGGCGGCCGCCGACCTTCCGACGTTCTTCGGGGTTCGGCCGGGAGTGGTTGCCTGCGATCTGCATCCCGACTACGCCTCGACGCGCGAGGCGGAATCGCTCGCCGCGGGGTGGGACGTGCCCTTGCTGCGGTTGCAGCACCATTACGCCCACGTGGCCGCGTGTATGGCGGAACATGGGCTGGAGGGGCCGGTGCTGGGGCTTGCTTGGGACGGGACGGGCTACGGGCCGGACGGTACGATTTGGGGGGGCGAGATGCTCCGCTGCGACCGAGCAGGGTTCGTCCGCGTGGCCCATCTTCGCCGGTTTCCCCTGCCCGGCGGCGACCGCGCCGTGCGCGAACCCCGCCGCTCCGCCCTGGGGCTGCTTTTCGCTGCGTTCGGTCGGGCTGTCGCCGGCGAGATAGCGGCGGCGTGGTTCGCCGGTCACGAGTCGCGCATTCTACTCGACGCCCTGGAGAGGGGGCTGAACTGCCCCCGTACCAGCAGCATGGGCCGCCTGTTCGACGCCGTAGCCGCGTTGGCGGGTTCCCCGACAAAAGCGAGTTTCGAGGGCCAGGCGGCGATGGCGCTGGAGTTTGCGGCCGACGCGGCCGAACCGGACGCCTATCCGCTGCCCATCGATCACCGGACGCCGGCCGTAGCCGACTGGCAGCCGATGCTCGAAGCCGTATTGGCCGATCTCCGCGCGGGCGAGGCGGCCGGCACCGTATCGGCCCGGTTCCACAACGCGCTGGCCGGGCTGGCAGTGGCGGCGGCCGAACGGGCCGGGTGCCACCGGGTTGTGCTTACGGGCGGTTGCTTCCAGAATAGACTTTTGAGCCTTCGCGCCGGGCGACAGCTTGAGGAGGCCGGATTCGAGGTCTTTTCGCATCGTCTGGTTCCGCCCGGCGACGGCGGGATCGCCCTGGGGCAGCTTTACGCGGCCGCGGGCAAAACATCAACGGATTAGTCATTATGTGCCTTGGAATTCCAGGAAAAATTGTCGAAACGTTTGAACGCGACGAATTGCCTATGGCGAAAGTCGAGTTCGGCGGCATCCTGAAGGATATTTGCCTCGCCTATACGCCCGAGGCCGAGCCGGGCCAGTACGTGCTGGTCCATGTGGGGTTCGCCATCAACCAGATCGATGAAGCGGAAGCGCAGGAGGTGTTCCGATACATCGAGGAGATCGAACAGGCTGGAGAAGCGAGTGAGGCCGGCGTCGAGGGAGGGACCGCCGAACATGAAATACCTTGACGAATACCGCAATGCCGACGCCGCCCGCCGGTTGGTCCGCGCCATTGCGGCTCGGGTAACGCGGCCGTGGAACATCATGGAGGTGTGCGGCGGGCAGACGCACGCGATTGTCCGGTTCGCGCTCGATGAGATTCTGCCGGAGGAGATCAACCTGATTCACGGCCCGGGCTGCCCGGTGTGTGTTACGCCCATCGAAACGATC
>CAYPWB010000333.1:0-3261 GCA_964414315.1 uncultured Planctomycetaceae bacterium
TTGGGCAAATCGCCCTTTGTGCCGCGAAAATCGGGACAGTCCCCTGTGAACGGTTCCTCGCGCTCCTTGGTGAACCCATGACCCGCTACGAAACGTTCGATCGCCGCCGGATTTCGCTTGCGCCGGTTGCCGAGCGCGGGCACGACTTCCTTTTGGAGCAGTGCCTGCCACTGGAGGCGCCGGCCGTTCCGTATCGGCATGAGGAGTTCGCTGAGTTCACGGCCGAAATTGAACAGGCGCATGCGAAAAACCGGGCGGTCCTTCTGTTCCTCGGGGCGCATCCGATCAAACTGGGGCTGTCGCGGTACCTGGTCGACCTGATCGAGCGGCGGCTGGTTACGCACGTGGCCACGAACGGGGCGGGCGTGATCCACGATTTCGAACTGGCCACCCTGGGCGGAACCACCGAGAGCGTCGCCCGGTGGATTCGCGAGGGACAGTTCGGGCTGTGGCAGGAGACGGGCCGGCTGAATGACTTGATCGCCGAGGCCGCCCGACGCGGCGAAGGGCTGGGCGAGGCGGTCGGCCGCACGCTGGAGGAAGAACTCGCTCCGAATCGTGCGCTGAGCCTGTGCGCCGCCGGTTGGCGGGCCGGCGTGCCGGTCACGTGCCACGTGGGGGTAGGCAGCGACATCATCCACGCCCACGCCAACTGCGACGGCGCCGCGCTGGGCGCGGCCAGCATGACCGACTTCCTGATCTTCGCCCGAAGTGTCGAACAACTCGAAGGCGGCGTGTTCATGAACTTCGGCAGCGCGGTGGCCGGCCCGGAAGTGTACTTGAAGGCCCTGGCCATGGCCCGAAACACGGCCCGCGGCGAAGGCCGGGAAATACGGCATTTCACCACGGCCATGTTCGACCTGGTCGAGTTGCCGTCGAACTACCGGGAAGGGCCGCCGTCGAAGGACCATCCGCAGTACTATTACCGGCCCTGGAAAACGATCCTGGTGCGAACCGTGGCCGATGGCGGCCGCAGCTACTATTTCCAGGGCGACCATCGGCAAACCCTCCCGACCCTGTGGCATCGACTGGCCTGACGGTCTATAATGGGGAAGGTCCGGTGGGCACCGGACACCAAGGGCGAGGCGTTCGCACATCCGGCAGGAGGAATTGGCATGGCTTGGCTACGGTTTCCAGGACGGCGGGTTCAACGCGCAATGCGGCTGGCCTTCACGGTCATCGCCCTGTTCGGGGGGGCGAGGGCATGCCTTGGTTTCGAGCCGGGCTGGGTAGTCGTCGAGGACCCGATTCGCTTCCTGCGGCTGGTGGCCGAGGAGGACGGCCGGCCGATGGCGCTGGAGACGGCCATCGTGCGTTGCATGCCCAGCGGCGACCCGGCCTCCGGCCCGGTGGTCGATCTGATTTCGGCCATTCACGTGGCCGAGCCCGAGTTCTACTCGCAGCTCAACCGCGAGTTCCCCAACTACGACGCCGTGCTGTACGAACTGGTGGCTCCCGAGGGAGCGCGCATTCCGAAAGGCGACGGCCGGAAGGCCAACCACCCGGTCTCGTTCCTGCAGCACGGCCTGACCGACCTGCTGGAACTGCAATTCCAACTGGAAGGGATCGACTACAGCGGCGAGAACCTCGTGCATGCCGATATGTCGCCGGAGCAATTCTCGCAGTCGATGCAGGCCCGGGGCGAGAACTTCAGCGATGTCTTTTTCCGGATGATGGGCTACAGCCTGGCACGGCAGAACGAGGGCTCCGGCACCACAAGCGACGCCCGGCTGCTGATGGCCCTGTTCGCCGGGAATCGGGCGATGGCGCTGCGCCGCGTGATGGCCGAGCAGTTCGAGAGCATGCAAGGGGCCATGAACGCGATGGACGGCCCGGAAGGCTCGACCATCATTGCCGAACGGAACAAGGTGGCGCTCGACGTGCTGCGTCGGGAATTGGCCGACGGCAAGCAGAAGGTGGCCATTTTTTACGGCGCCGGCCACATGGACGACATGCTGGTGCGGCTTCGCAACGAGTTCGGGCTGGTGCCGGTGGAAATCCGGTGGCTGACCGCCTGGAAGCTTCAGTAGCGGACGATCCGTTTCATCAAGTGGTATCCCCACACGGCCAGCAGGCCGTTTCCGGCCCAAACGCCCCACGGCGGAATGGTGCCGTACTTGGCGCCGTTGATGCCGTAGGCCAGCAGCGGATAGTAGACGATCAGGATCGGCAGAAAACAGAGGAAGAAGCTCGACAGGAAGTCGCGGTTGCGCATCCATACGGCCATGGGCGCGCCCACCCAGGCGAAGAACAGGCAACTGAACCCGGCCGACCAGCGACGGTGCTGCTCGGTCCGCAAGCGGTAAAGCCGTTCCCATTCCGGATGCGGTTTGCCTTCGGCTCGCTTCGCGTCGCCGGCGGCGGGCTCCTGTTCCGCCTGCCGCGCGTCGCTGCCGGTTGCCAACTGCCGAACGCGGGCTTCCTGGGCGGCAATCTCCTCCGGAATGCAAATGAGCGGAATGGACGACGGGTGCGACGTCAGATCGCGCAGCCGTGCGGCACTGTCCAGCGGAATCGCCTGCTCTTGAATGTCCGGAAAATCGACCGAAAGCTGCCCGTCGACGTCGAAGCTCCCGTTGCGCAGCACCACGCGCAGCAGGTCGCGGTCCCAATCGGCAACCAGTTCCCCCTCTTCGGCGGTGATGGTAACGCCGGGCCGGTCGCCCGTGGGCTGGATGGACAGCGTGGGTCGGATCATGCGCCGACCCTCGACCCGCTGCACGTTGATCGAAAGGCCGGGAACGCTGTACCGCCGCTGCGCCCGCAGCATGCCGTAGACAATGTCTTCGACGGCCCCGACGACGACCTTTTGCGTCCCCTCCCGCCCCCAGGAGCAGGCCACGTCGTTCAACCAAACCGTGGCGAGGCTCACCAGGAAAGCGACCACCAAGGTGGGCCAAACCACGCTCCAAGGCGAGATGCCGGCCGATTTCAGCGCGGTCACCTCGTTGGAACTCGACATTCGGCTGTAAACGCTCGACACGGCCAACAGAAGGGTAACCGGAACGGCCACCCGAAGGGCATCGGGGAGGATGTACGGAATCAGCAGCGCAACGTGCCGCATTGGAAGGTGCTGCATCGTCGCCTCGCGCACCACCCCCACCACAATCATCAGGAGCGTCAGCAGGCCGAGCGCTACAAAGAAAAGCTTGCAGAGATCGGCAATAATGTATCGGGTCACGATGCGCATGGGGCTCAGTCTGGCTGCGCCGGGCGTTTCGGTCAAGGGCAATTCGGGGCGGGGCCGTCCTGAGTGTGCCA
>CAYPWB010000333.1:3361-4911 GCA_964414315.1 uncultured Planctomycetaceae bacterium
GTGCCTGACGGGAGCCGAGTGTGCCACTGGCTCGGCCAGTTCCCAAGCACTGGCGGAGCCAGTGGCACAAAGCACTGGCGGAGCCAGTGGCACCAGGGGGAGTGGCACACACTTCATGGCCCCGTCAGGCACTGGCACAGCTAGTGGCACACAAGCGGGCGAAGGCCCGGTTTACTCCCAGCCGGCCATGGGCGATAATCAAGGGCGGGACCCCGGACAAGGAGCGGACGCGGATGGCAAAGCTGTCAGTCAACGAAACCACCACCTTCCGCTGGTCGCTGGAGGAAGATGCCGCCGCCTACTCGGCCGCCGGCATCCCGGCCATCGGCGTATGGCGTCAGAAACTTTCCGACCTGGGCGCCGCCCGCGCCGCCCAACTGCTGGCCGACCACCGCTTGGAAACCTCGCACCTGTTTTGGGCCGGCGGTTTCACCGGCAGCGACGGCCGCAGCTACCGGGAGAGCGTCCAGGACGCTTGCGAGGCGGTGCGAACGGCCGCGGCCATTCGGGCAGGTTGCCTGGTGGTGTGCAGCGGCGCCCGGGCGGGCCACACCTTCAACCACGCCCACCGCCTGGTCAGGGACGCACTGGCCGAGGTGGTTCCCGTGGCCGAAGAGTTTGGCGTGACCCTGGCCATCGAACCGATGCACCCCGGCTGCGCCGCCGACTGCACCTTCCTCACCAGCCTGGACGACGCGCTGCAACTGCTCGACGCCGCGAGCAGTTCCCGGGTGAAGATGGTACTCGATACGTATCACCTTGGGCACGATGCGGGGCTGATCGAGCGGGCTCCCGAAATTGCGCCGCAAATTGCGCTGGTCCAGTTGGGCGATGCCCGCCGGCCGCCCCAGGGCGAGCAGAACCGCTGCCGGCTGGGCGAGGGAAGGCTGCCGCTGGCCGAAATCGTCGGCGCGCTCAAGGCGGCCGGGTACGACGGCTATTACGACGTCGAGTTGCTGGGGGAAGATGTCGAAACGTGCGACTATTCCACGCTGCTGGAACACGCCAAGGCCGCCTACGCCCGGTTGGTCGGCGCCTAGGCCGCATATCGCCCGTGCCATGCTCACCGTCAATGACAAGCTGAAAATTCCGCTTCGCGAGTTCCGCTTTCAGTTTTCGCGAAGCGGCGGGCCGGGCGGACAGAACGTCAACAAGGTCAACACCAAGGCCGAGTTGCGGTGGAACGTGACGGCCAGCCCCAGCCTGCCCGAGCCGGTCCGGCAGCGCTTGCTGGCCGCCCAGCGTCGGCGGATTGCCTCGGGCGGCGAGTTGATTGTCACCAGCCAGCGGTTCCGCGACGCCGGGCGGAACGTGGCCGATTGCCTGGAAAAGGTCCGTGCGATGATCGAGGCCGCGGCCGTAGCGCCGAAGCCGCGCCGCGCAACGAAACCGACCCGCGCCTCGCGCGAGCGGCGATTGCAGAGCAAGCAGCGGCAATCGCAACGGAAACGGCTCCGCCGCCCGCCGGCGCAGGAATAGGCCGGCAACGAATCCGCAGTCATGTTGGTACACGTTTTGGCACACGCTTCATGCCCCGTCAGGCACTGGCA
>CAYPWB010000333.1:5011-7070 GCA_964414315.1 uncultured Planctomycetaceae bacterium
GGCACTGGCAAAGCCAGTGGCACACAGGGCACTGGCAGAGCCAGTGGCACACAGGGCACTGGCAAAGCCAGTGGCACACGTTCGTGCAACACGGTACGATTCTGGTGTGAGTCAGGGAACCGATGGGTGCCACTGGCTCGGCCAGTGCCTCGACACTACTAACCTCAAACATCGTGGAATACGGTAGCCGCAGCCGAGGTGGCCAGAATTCGCCATGCCGCACCATTACGATATCGACCATATTTTCGAGGACTGGCCGTACCAGCCGGGCGTGGCCAGTGCCCGCCTGCTGCGCGCCCACGACGGCCGCAACGTGCTGCAAATGCGCATCGAGTTGGGCGTGCTGCAGATGGAGGTCGAGGGGCGGCCCGACGGCGAGCATCCCGACGGACACGAAACGCTGCTCGCCGCGATGCTCGCCGAGGCGGATGCCGCCGGCGATGCGTTCCAACTCGACGAGGACCGGTGTTTTGAACTCGATCGCGAGTTCCTCCAGTTTTACCACCGTCGGATTTGCTGGCTGGCGCTGCGCGAGTTCGAGCACGCCATTTCCGACGCCGACCACACGTTGGCCATGATGGACTTCGGCGCGGCCCACTCGCCCGACCCGCAATGGACCCTGCTCCACGAGCAGTACCGGCCGTTCGTACTGTTTCACCGCACGCAGGCGGCCGCCCTGCTCCAATTGAAGACGGCAACACCCGAGCAGGCGATCGAGGAGATCGACGCGGGCTTGGATCGCGTGCGCGAAGTCTTTGAACGCCTCGAGGCCGGGGAGCAGTTCGAGGAGGACGAACTGGTCGAGCAACTGATGCACTTGCGCGAGTCGCTGCGCGAGGAATACCGGGTGGGGCGCACGCTGGGCGAGCAGCTTTCCGACGCCATCGCCGCGGAACAATACGAGCGGGCCGCTCGCCTGCGCGACCAAATGCGCCGCCGTTCGCGGTCTTGAACCGAAGGAATATCGAACCATGAACCGATCGCAATCTGCCGTCCGTGCCGTTTCTCGTCGCCGTTTCCTCGCCGCGGCCTGCGCGGCGCCGGCCATCGCAGGCCGAACGTCGCCAAGCCGGGCCGCCGAAATGCCGGCCGACGTGCCGCCGGAGGATTACCGCATCCAGCGCGGCCGCATCAAGCAGTCGGTGTACGGATGGCCCTTCGCGCCCATGCCGGCCGAGCAGCTCATTCGGGCATGCCACCGGATGGGCGTGCCGGCGATGGACGTGGGACGCGACCATTACCCGCTGCTGAAGGAGTTGGGCATGATGGTCATGATGACCGGCGGGCATGGGTTTAAGGTGGGCCCGGTCAACCGGGAGAATCATGCGTTCTGCATCGAGCGGCTGCGCGGCGGCATCGACCTGGCGGTCGAGTGGGGCGCGCCGCATGTGATCACCTTCACCGGCATGCGCGAGGAAGGCATCTCCGACGAGCAGGCGGCGCGAAATTGCGTCGACTGCTGGAAGCAAGTGGTCGGATACGCCGAACAAAAGGGCGTGAACCTGTGCCTCGAAATCCTCAACACCCGCGACGACACGCATCCGATGAAAGGCCACCCGGGCTACTTCGGCGATGACGTGGAACGGTGCATCGATCTGATCCGCCGGGTCGACAGCCCGCGAATGAAGCTGCTGTTCGACGTCTACCACGTGCAGGTGATGAACGGCGACGTGATCCGCCGCATCCGGCAGTACACCGAGTTCATCGGCCACTACCACGTGGCGGGCTGTCCGGGCCGGGGGGAATTGGACGACACCCAGGAACTCAACTACCCCGCCATTATGAAGGCGATCCTGGCGACCGGTTACGAGGGGTACGTTTCGCAGGAGTTCATTCCCACCTGGTCCGACAAACTCGCCGCCCTGCGCCACGCGGTGCGCACCTGCGATGTGTGACATGGGCAGGTCGAATTGGCCGCTCCGGCGCCGAAGGTGCCGAACTCGACAGCCCAGGGTGAAACCCTCGTTGTTGTACACAAGTCCGGGGCGTCACCGGCCGGCTTGTCCGGCCGGAACGGTGGTCAGTGAGCTACAGTTGGCACCCCAGATTTCCCATCTCC
>CAYPWB010000334.1:0-7032 GCA_964414315.1 uncultured Planctomycetaceae bacterium
CGGGCTTGCCGTCCTTGATGACCGACACCACGCTGTTGGTGGTTCCCAGGTCAATTCCCAGTATCGGGTCCATGATACACTCCTCCTTCTTCGACCGTGGTAGGTATTGGGCCGCGGCTTGCCACCGCGCGCACTTCGGCAAATCGGATGACCCGGCCGTGCCAACGATAGCCGGGTCGGACTTCTTCGACGACGGTTTCGGGTTCGGCGTCGGGGGCGTCGACCAGGGCGACGACGGTCATGGCGGCCGGATCGACGCGGCGGCCTTCCGTTGCGATCCGCTCGACCCCCTGTTCGGTGAGCGCGCGGCCGAGCCGCGCGCGGATCAGCGCGTAGCCCTGCATAAGCTGGGCGAACTCCTCGGCGACGATTCGGGCGATTTCCTCGCAGGCGCGGTCGCGCACCCACTCGTGCCAGCGCCGCCATCGCCAACGGCGCCACCAGCGCTGGCTTTGGAATCCGGCGTCGAGTTCCTCGCGCAGCCGGCCCGGGGCCGCGGCGGTCATTTGCCGGTGGGTCGCTTCGAACGCTTCCATGCCGCGCGTGAGGGCCTCGTCGAGCCCGACCAACGCCTCGACCAGCGGCAGCGCCGCCCGCAGGGCCGCCTCGTCCTCCTTCGCGCGGACCGATTCGAACCGGCGGATGGCCTCGTGCAGTCCGCCGAGGGCCCCTTCCGCGGCCTCTTGCAGCCCGCGCTGGCTCTTCGTTTGAAGCTTCACCTCCTGGCGCAGGGCCGTGAGGGTTTCCACCACTTGGAGGAAGCCGACCTCGGGCAGCGACTCGTCGGGTACGAAGGTGCGCGTGCCGGCCGGCCCGGTCGCCCTCGCCGCGTCGACGCCGGCCAACGCCTGGGCTTCCTCACGCGTTTCGTCGAGCCAATCGCGAAACCGCTCGATCGTTTCCTCATTCTCCCACCAGGTGCGCATCAGAGCTTCCCAATTGCCAGCAGGGTTTCCGTCGGAATGCGCCGCGAGCGGAGGTCGGGCCGCACCTGCTCCAGCAGGCTGTCGAACGTGTACGCGGCCTCCACGTCGAAGAGCCGTTTCCTCATGTTCTTCACCGGGTCGCGAAGCTCGTCGTACGCGTGGCGTACGGCCGCGAACCGCTCCGGTTCCCGCTCGGGCGAATAGCGCCGCACCAGCTCGAGGTAGCGGCGGCGAACGGCCTCCGGATCGGCATTCGGCTCCAGTCCGAGCACTTCGTACGGGTCGCTCACGGTTGATATCTCCTTGTTGAAGTCATCACGGCATGTACCGAGGGCCGGGGCCCATTCCTTCGACCGCCTGTTGAATCGTTTCGAGCACTTCCGGCGGCAAGTGCTCCCTGATCTCGTCCAGCACCTTCTCGATGTCGGGCGCCGGTTCGCCCGAACGGCCGTCGTCGCCGAACAGGTCCATTTGGCGGTCCCGCGGCGCAGGGCCGTGGTCGACCGCGTAATCCTCCGCGTCGCAGGCGTCGTCCTCGTAATCTTCCTCATCGTCCTCGTCGTCGTAGTCGTCCTCGTCGTAGTGGTCGACACGGCCACCCATGCCCATCATCTTGTGTCGCTCCCGGAACTCGTACGTAGCCGACAGGGCTTGCTCGGCCAGCGGGACGATCTCGCGGTCATCGGGCTGGTCGGAGCCGCGGGCCAATTCCAGCGCCCGGCGGTAGAACTGGATCGCCGTGTCGTAGTTGCAGCGGTAGGGACCGTAGCTGAGTTCGACGTTCCCCCCCCAGTACTGGAAACGCGGATTGTTCGGGAACCGGCGCACGCCGACGGCGACCAGCGATCTCATCAATGCGTCGCACTTGGGAAGGCTCTCTAGCATTGCGCACACCGCTTGGAGATCGGACTCCTGCCATGCGATGCGGCGCGACCGCTCCAGATATTTCAGGATGAGCCGTTCCTGCGTGGCCCGACCGGTGTAGTTCCGCTTGCCGGCCTTCAGGGCGCGAACGCGGCGGGCGAGCAGGCCCGCCGTACGGCTGGTCGGGCGCGCCCCGACCGCCGCCTTGAAGCGGTCGTCGAACTCCTTCTTGACCGGGCGCGGCAGGCGATACTCGGCGGCGGCGCCGCTCATGGCCATCCACACCGCGGCGGGCTCGCCGGCCAGCGCGAGCGCCGCCTCCAGGTGGCGCTCGGCGGCCTCCTGGTGCTTCGACTTCCACTCGATGGCGGCGCGCATGACGTCGAGCACGAACGGCTCGTCGGGCCCCTCCGCCAGGGCCGGCGCCGCCTCCTCGATCTGCTGCCGTGCCTCCTCGAGGCGGCGACGCATCACCAGGGCCCGGATACTCGCCAGACGCTGGTTCCATCGCAACTCGCTGCACTGCCGGTCGCGCGGACGCAGCCGCTCGGCCGCCTCGACGTGCGGCGCCGATTCCGCCGGCTCGTTCATGCTCAGGTGGTAGTTGGCCAGCCACACGTGCGCGTCGAAATCGTCCGGGTCGACTGCCAGCAACCGGCGCAACACGGCGGCGCTCTTCTTCGGCTCGTCCTGCTCCTCGTGGAGGTCGGCCAGGTCGCGGTAGGCGACCTTCAGCCTGGGGCAGCATTCGATCGCCTGGCGGAGCCGCCGGGCGGCCTTCATGCGAAGCTTCTCCCCGTCGTCCACGTCGAAATCAGCCCAAGGAAACCGGCTCATCCGATCCACTTGTTCCGCGAAGTCAAGCATGGCAACGGCCAGACGGTGGTGGACCAGTCCGGCGGCAATCGCGCGGTCCTCCTCACGCAGGTCGGAAATCGTTTCGAGGCTGTCGAGATACTGTTGCCAATCGCGTTCCAACTCGGGCGTGAAGCAGGGGGTGTTCAGCTCGGAGCCCAGCGCCCAGGCACGCTGCCATTGCGGGTCGAGCGACGGCGGCGGACCGATTGCCGTGAGCCGCTCGAGCATGAACTGTTCGCCGTCGCGGACCGCGCGTTTCCACACCAGATCGACGATCTTCGCCAGCAGCGGGGCATGACTCTTGGCGAACCGCTGCCGGAACCGGCGGTACTCGCGAAAGAAGGCCGTCCAGTCGCCCTTCCGCCAGTGCTCGGCAAGGTCTTTCAGTGGGGTTGCCGCAGGATCCGACTGGAGCCGGGCCTCGAGCTGCCCGAGCGAATCGCGCACGTCCACGTTCGCCTCGTCGGGTCGAATCTGCCCCGAGGCCGCCAGCAACGTTTGCGCAATGCGAAAGGCGGGCCGGTCGGGGGAAAGCCGTTGCCAGTTCGCCCCGGTGCGTTCGGCATCGGCCTGGTAGAACGCCGAAAGGCCGCGGATGAACAGCTTCCAGTCGCCCAGCGGCGAACTGCGCGGCAGGTCGCGGAGCGCTTCCGCGGCCGCCGCGTCGTCGCCCCGCTCGACCGCGGCAAGCGCTTCCCGGATGCGCTCGACGTGCCCGGCAACGCCCCCGTGCGGCGGGACCGGCGACCGAGGGTCGAGCACGGCCTGGTCGGCCAGCGTGATCAGCAGGCCCGGCTCCTGTTCCAGCACGGCGGCCGCGTCGGCCCGGCTGTCGCCAACGACCACCTGCAAGCGGGGAATGCGTTGGAGGATCTCCGGATCGGTCGGTTTCAGATCGAGCAGCTTCTGCAGCGCGGCCCGCGCTTCGGCCGTCAGCCGCAGGCGCTGGAGTTGCTCGACGCGGCCCAGGTAGGCCCGTTCCAGCAGCAGCCGATGCTCCGGGCGGGGGTCCTGGCGGAAGCAGGCTTCGGCGTCTTTGACGGCCGTTTTCGCGTTTCCCTTGGCCAGTTCACGTTGGGCCCGCTCGAAAAGGTTCGCCCCACCCCGCGACTTGCCCCGATTTCGGTTCTTTGCCATAGCACACTTCCCTGCGTTCGCGGCGCAAGACCGCACCGTCACGGCGGCCCTCCCTATTGTGTCTCCAAGCCGGCATGCCGACCCTGCTTCGCGTCAGTTTAGCAACTTGGCGCCACTTGTCTACATCTTCCACCCGTCGGGCAGGACGGCGTCTTTGGGGACGACCGCGACGCCGTCGCAAATCATGCCCTGCTCGGTCTCCTCGGTCGACTCGACGCCCCGGTGGTTGGCAATCTGCACGGCGTTCCCGATGCGGCAGTTCTTGTCGATAATAGCCCCCTCGATGAGGGAACCGGCACCGATGCCGACGGCCGGTATGCCGGTCTGGCGGTCGGCGTTCAGGTCGCCGGGCGTTTCGTAGAAGTCGTTGCCCATCACGACCGAGTTGCGAATGACCGTATCGCGCCCGATGAAGCAGCGCAGGCCGATCACGCTGTTCTCGACCACCGCCCCCTGCTCGATGCGGCAACCGTCGGCCACCAGGCTCCCGCGAATGGTGGCGCCCTCGATGAGCGACGGCGGCAGGAACCGGGGGCGCGTGTAAACCGGGGCCTCCGGTGCGGCCAACTCGAACGGCGGCGCCGTCTTCGCCAGGCTGAGGTTCGCCTCGTAGAACGACCGGATGGTCCCAATGTCTTCCCAGTAGCCGTCGAACAGGTGCACCTGCACGTGCCGCGTGCGGATGGACGCGGGAAACACCTCCTTGCCGAAATCCTGGTAGTCGGTCTTCTCCAAGACGTCGATCAACGCGTCGCGATTGAACAGGTAAATGCCCATGTTCGCCAGGCAGTCGCGGCCGTGGCTTTCCACTCCGCGTTCGTCGATCCAGCCGGGCGGGGTGCGCACGTGCTCCAATTCCTGCTCGGTTTGCGGCTTTTCGAGGAAGCCGATCACCCGCCCCGTATCGTCCAGCCGCATGATGCCCAGCGCGGCGGCGTCTTTCGAGTGGACGGGCACGCCGGAGATCGTTACGTCGGCGCCGGCCGCCTCGTGCGAGGCGATCATGTCGCGGTAGTCCATGCGGTAAAGCTGGTCGCCCGACAGGATGAGCACGTACTCGACGTTGCGCCGGCGAATGTAGCTGAGGTTCTGGCGCACCGCGTCGGCCGTGCCCTGATACCACGTGGCGTTGGCCAACGTCTGCTGCGCGGCCAGCACCTCGACGAACCCGCCGTCGAACGAGTCGAACGTGTACGTGCGGCGGATGTGCCGGTGCAGGCTCACCGAGTTGAACTGGGTGAGCACGTACATGCGGTTCAGACCGCTGTTGATGCAGTTCGAAAGCGGGATGTCGATCAGCCGATACTTGCCCGCAATGGGCACCGCCGGCTTCGAGCGGTACTTCGTCAGCGGGTAGAGCCGTGTGCCGCGTCCTCCACCGAGCACCAAACTGACGACGTGTCTCATGAAATGCCTCCCCTCCTGAACATTGGCGAAAAAGGCCCGCACACCGGACGGCGACGTCTTCGGTCCGCCGAGGTGACGAACTCCCACGCGACGCACCGGCAACTCCTGTCTGTCGGTGTCGGTCGCTGCCTTCTCATCACCCGCCGCCATTCTATCGGAGTCGGGCAGCGATTGGAACCGCCCCCACCGGTGAAGTCAACTTTCTCGCGAAGAATTTCGGGCTGGGAGATCTTCTAGGGTTATTCCGTTTATCCGGATTGTCGGCGTTACGCACAGCACCCAGGCTTCGTAGCCTGCGTATGTCAGTCGCGTTTGTCAAGCAGCCCAAATATGCGGACGATACTGTCTGTAAGTGCCGAACCTCCGATTGAATTCCCTCCGGCTTGGAAAGGATGCCCAGCCCATGAAGTGCCCCTCGCTTGCCGCGCTCCTCGTCGCCATCGTCTGTCAGCCCGCATGGGCTGCCTCACCCGACCCGCTGGCGGCAAGCCTCGCCGAACGAATGGCCCAGTTGGAGGGAGAAACACAATCGCTCCGAACCGAACTGGAGCAGCTCCGAACGCAACCGACCCGACTGCCGCCGGTTAACGCCACGCCGGCCAGCATGAGCCATTCGGCGCTCGCACCCCAGGCCGACGAGGAGTTCTTCACCTGGGGCGAGCTTCAGGCCGAAATGAAGCGGCTCACCTTCACCAAGGGCGACTTCCGCATCGTCCCCTACGGGGCGTTCTGGGCCGACATGATCTACCAGACCGAGCGGACCAACCCGGGCTCGTACACCGTCTTCGTCCCCTCGCGCGAAGCGCAGGGCGAGAACGCGTTCATCATCGACGCCCGGCGCACCCGGCTGGGACTGAACGTCGACGGGCCGCGTATTCCGTTGCTGCACAACTCGGTCAGCTCGGCCAACGTCGAGATCGACTTCCAGAGCCCGGTGACCAGCGCCAACGAAAACCGGCCGACCGTTCTGTTGCGCCACGCCTATTGGCAGGCCAGGAACGACTACTACCGCGTGCTGATCGGCCAATACTGGGATGTGATCTCGCCACTGAACACCGACATGCTCAACTACTCGGTCGGCTGGGTGGGCGGCAACATCGGCTACCGCCGGGCGCAGTTCCGCTTCGAACGCTATTTCCACCCGGATCCCAACCTCATGCTCACCTCGCAAATCGCGGTCGTTCAGAACATCGTGACCGACTTCGCGACAACCCCGGACGTGAATCGCGAGCCGGGCGGGTGGCCCATCCTCCAGGGACGGCTGGCCACAACCCTGGGCGACCGCACCAACGGACGGCCGATTGAATTCGGGGTTTCCGGCCACATTGGCGAGACCGGCTTCGATTTCCTCACCACCGGCCCCCCGCCGCGGAACCTGCCCCCCGCAGACGATCAACGCTTCCGCACCTGGTCGTTCAACGTCGATATGCGGGTGCCCGTCACCGAGCGATTAAGCATGAAGGGCGAGTTCTTCACCGGCGAGAACCTCAGCGCGTTCCTGGGCGGCATCGGCCAGGGCGTATGCCCCTGCACCCGCTCGACCGTGCGTTCGACCGGCGGCTGGTTCGACCTCACCTACAAACTGACCGAACGGTGGCGCGTCGTGGCCGGCTACGGCCTCGACGACCCGGTCGACAACGACCTGCTGTTCGGCCGCACGTACAACCAGTTCTTCTTCGCCAATACCAGCTACAACGTCACCCAGTCGCTGGTGACCGGCTTCGAGGTCGCTTCCTGGCGCACGCTGTACCAGGACCTGCGTCCGCAGCCTTCCGCCCCCACCGAGCCGGGCGAATCGGTCGTCTTCCAGTGGATGACGAAATACGGCTTCTAACCGGAG
>CAYPWB010000335.1:0-6049 GCA_964414315.1 uncultured Planctomycetaceae bacterium
CCCGCCGAGGCCGCACAAGGCCATGCCCAGCAGGATCGCCGTTCCCGGTTCGGGAGCCGTGTATTGGCGTGTGATCCGGGTCCCACTAAACTTGCACGCAAAGCCGCCAAGCCGCCAAGACGCTAAGGACGGGCGAATGAGTGTTGGAGATTATGGAGGCCATGCCCAGAAGGATCAGGGTTCCCGGTTCGGGAACGGTGTATTGGCGAAGGGTGAATGGGAAGGGCCTGAAGCTGGCAGCATTCTGTTTCCGTACAACAGCATTCTCGCTATTCATTGTAGATAAAACGCGCCCACTTGGGAGGATTGCGCAACATGCACCCACCGGGTATACTTGAACTAGCAGCAGACTCGCGCAACCCCTATGCGGTGTCGCGCACCCATGCGAAACCCGGGGGCTAGCGCCCCGCGGCTAATGTGCGCATCCGGTGGGAGAAACCATGCCCAAACCACGACGCGTTGCGGTGCCGATGGGGATCGACCAGCCGTACAAGCGGCATGTGGCCATCTTCGCCGGCATCCACGATTACGCCGAGCAGCAGGGCGATTGGCGGCTGATCATCGACGAGTGGGCTGACCACACGCTGCCGGCCAACGCGGGAAAGCCCTCGCCGTACGACGGAATCGTGGGGCGTATCTCCCCGCTGGGCGCCCGCCGGGCGCGGCGGCTCGGCGTGCCGACGGTCAACGTGCATTTCAGTTCCCCCGCCCGCGGCCTGCCGGGCGTCTACGCCGACCATGCCGCATGCGGCCGGTTGCGGGCCGAGCACCTGCTGGCCCGCGGGTTCCGGAACTTCGCCGTCCAGGTCGACAAGGGCGACCGGGCCTCGCTGCTGGAGGGCGAGGCGTTCGAACGCACGGTTCGCGAAGCCGGCTGCGAGAGCTTTGCCCAGGTGGTCTTGGAGTTCATCTGGAAAGAGAGCCAGGGCAGCCCCATCACGCCCAAGGACTGGCGCAGCGCGATGCGAAAGGTCGACCAGTGGATGGACCGCTGGGTCTTGCCGGTCGGCTTGTATGTGCACGGTTTGGACGTGGCGCGCGTCGTCGCGGAAAAGTGCCGGGAGCGCGGCTGGCGCATTCCCGAATCGGTGGCGATGGTGGCCGGATGGAACGAGGAGGCGGCCTGCGACCGGCCGAACCCGAGCCTCACCAGCCTGGAGCTTCCCTACGCGCAAATCGGGTACGAGGCGGCCCGGCTATTGGACCGGCTGATGCACGAGAAGGCGAACCACCAACGGCGAACAGCGTCCGCTGCCGATTCGCCCCCTCCGACCATCCTGTTGCCGCCGGTCGGCATGGTGGCGCGCCGGTCGACCGATTTCTACGCGGTCGACGACGACCTGGTGCGCGATGCGATGCGGTTCATCGACGGGAATCTTGCCCAGCGGCTGAACGTCGACATGGTGGCCGACGCCTTGGCCGTTTCCCGGCGCAACCTGGAAAACCGCTTTCGCAACAAGCTGAACCGGACGATCGCCGGGGAAATTCAGGGTTGCGGATCGAGCGGACGAAGCGCGAGCTTACCGGGACGGACAAGTCGATCCACCAGATTGCCGCGCAGGTCGGGTTCGCCAGCCCGCGAACCCTGCACGACGCCTTCCGCGCTGCGGTCGGCTGCACCCCGACCGAATTCCGCAAACGGGGGCGGGAGAACTGAGCCTTCGCCCGGAGTATCCGTGGTTCGTGGGCCAACGTTGCGTCAGTCCTGCGATTCGAGACAGTCACTCTTCCGAACAGCGGGAGAGCCGGGCTCTCAGGCCGAATACGAACGGCCCTCCCCGGCCGCTGCCGCGTCCGACCCTCCCGCTGCGCGGGAGGGTGAAGGTGCGGAATCGGGAGGCCGGACTACTCCGGCGGCTGCTTGGCAAGCTCGGCCACTTCCTCGGCCGGCAGGGGACGATGGTATAGGGTCAGGTTGGCAATGCGCCCGTTCACCTGATACTGCGGTCCCGGGCCGCCGCTGTACTGGCCCACATGCAGTTCGCCCTGCCAGGGAGCCGGGTTCACCGCGCCGGTGCGTTCGGCTACCGGTTTGCCGTCCTGGAACAGCCGCAGCGTACGGCCGTCGAACGTGCCGGCCACATGCATCCATCGGCCGGTTTCCGGCTTGCCGCCGTCGCAATCCAGACCGCCGGCGTGCCATCGCCATCGGCCGCCCAGCCACTGCAGGAACCAGCCGGACTGGTTCCAGCGGCCGGCGCCGACCACGACGGGCATGTCGCCTTGTTCCTCGAACCGAACCCAGCAGGCCACGGTAATCGGCCGGGTCAGGTCGAACAGTTCATGCCGCGGGAAGGTGACCATGCCGCCCTCGCGCACGTCGAGGACGGCTTCCGTGCCCTTCGCCGCGCCATGCCGGCGGCCTGCCAAGGGCGAGCCCTCGTGAAGCACGCCGGTGGGCGTGCCGTCAAACCGGGCCGTGAACACCGGCTCCCGAATGATCGTCGACACGGCCGTGGCGGCGGGCGCCGGTTCGCTTTCCGCTCCCCGCATGCTGACCGCCCGGACGTGATAGGTGTACGAAACCCCGGGCTCCGCGGTGGCGTCGGCGAACACGGTGCCGGCAACCGGTTGCTCCGTCAGGCGGCGAGGCTCGGCGTCGGGCGCCTCGCGGCGATACACGTGATAACCCCGCACCACTGCGCCCGGCGCGTCCCATCGCAGCCGGACCGCGTACGACGCCGGCTCGGCCGCAAGCGCCGACGGCGCCGGCGGCGGCGCCGGACGCGGCACGTCGACCCGCGCGTAGCTCGGCGGGCTTCGGTCCTCGCCGCGCGTGAGCACCAACGCGTAGTACTGCATGCCCGCCGGTGCGTCGCGATCGATCCAGGAGGCGCGGGCACTGCGGGCAAGGAACGTGTCCTCGCCGGGGGCGAAGTCGGCCTGCTCGCCGCGATGCACCTCCGCCTCCAGGCCGATTGTCCACGCCGACCGCTCCCAGGCCAAGTGAACCAGACCGTTCGAATCCGGTTCGGCGGAAAGCTTCGGCGGCTCGTCGGGCAGCGGCGGCGGAACGAACAGCCGGCACTCGCCGGGTACGGCCTCGGCGCCGGGCATGTCGATGCGCGGCGCGGCCAACGCCTGCTGCCTCGCTTCCCAGATGATCCGCAGCATGTTCCGGTAGTGCTCCGATTCGGTCGATGCGAAGCTGGCGACCGGTTTGCCGCTCGGGTCGGGCGGAACGATCTCGTGTTGCTCGAACGCCTCGACCGGCTGCACGGCGTGGTAGTAGTGAGGCCGCAACAGGTGGAGCCGCTTCCGCTGCGGGTCGACCTTCCGATCGCGGCACAGCGCCAAGCCGAGCCCCTCCCCATCCTTGGCAAGCGGCGCCCGCAGGATGCGGCTGTGCTCCGGCGTGCGCAGGTTGATCCAATCGTTGTCGAACATCGCGAGGCGATTGCCCTCGCCGTGGCATTGGATGCAGCCGGCCTGCTGCATCTCGGCCGTCAGCAGGGCGACCGTGCTCTTCCAGTGCGAAATGCCGGCCCCGCTGGGCGTGTAGTCCCACGTGCCGTGGTACAGGCCGTTGGTGTCGATCCAGGCCATGATCAGGTCGCGTTCGGGCCGGGTCAAGCCGGCGAGGCGGCCCTCGTGCCCGCTCATGATGACGTCGGCCAGCGGCGCGGCGCCGGAGCCGTGGCTGCGCGGCGGGAAGATTTGCGACGACCATAAGGCCGTGCCGTTCATGCAGTCGATGCCGGCGATCCAGTGGGCGGTCAGTTGCGTCTTCCGACGACTCACCAGGTTTTCGTAGCTGATGTTGAAGAACTCGGTCCAGCCGCCGGAAAGATCCATGCCGCCGCCGATCCCCTCCTCGCCGCCGTGGCAACGCACGCAGTGACGGTCGAGCACCGGTTGCACCATGCCCGGGTAGTCGACGTATCCGCTCCCCCATCGCTCCGGCTTCAGTTGGTCGGGTTCGCGGCCCAAGATGGCGGGGAAGTCGGCGGAGGCCGCCGTGGTGGTCGCCTTGTGTTCGTGGCAGCCGACGCACGAGCGGGTCGTGCCCGGCGCCGCCTGCACGAACGTGCGCATGCTTTGCACGAGACGGCCGTCGGCGTCGAGCGCTTGCAGGTACACCGCCCGGCCGGCCGGCACCTCGAAATAGGCCGAACCGTTCTCATCGACCGGCACCACGCCCAGGAAGTTTTTCGGGCTCCACGCCAGAGCGGCGCTGATGAGGAACACCTGGTTGAACGGACTGCCGCCCATGCCGGTGGCGCTGACGCGGGAGGTTTCTTCCAGCACGCGAAGCTGCTTCACCTCGCCGCGCTCGACGCCGTCGAGCCCTTGGTAAATGTCCTGCACGAAAAACCGCCCGGTGCGCGCCGTTCGATCGACCGTGCTTCGGATGACCGGTGGGCGGGGACGCGGCTTGATGAGTATGGGCGAATGGAGACAGATGTCCGGGTCGTCCAGGAGAACCACCCGGTTGCCCGATCGGTCGAGCATCTCGATGGCGTTCCGCTTGGCGCCCTGCGGCCGGCCGCTGAACAGGAACAGGTCCTCGGAAACGGGCCAGGGCTCGCACGAGTCGCCCCGATCGAACGTCGGATCGTCGGGGTGCTCCAGGTTCGTGCTGGCCGCGACATTATTCTTGCCCATGCGCGGATCGACCAGCGCGATGGAGCCGCGCGGCGTCGAATTGTGCTTCGCGAACGTGCCGAGGATCAGGTGCGAGCCGGGCACCGGCCGGGCGTCGAGAACGGCTTCGGGGAATACCATGTTGTTGGCGTACAGGGCCGTCTCCTGCGTACCGTCCGGATTGACCGTCCATAGCGACTGAATGGTCAACGCGTTCTTGTCGATATATTCCCAGCGGCCGAACAGGATGCGGCCGTCGGGCAGGACGGTCGGGTCGAACTCGTTGACGTTGTTCACCGAAATCGCGTGCATGTCCGACCCGTCGGCGTTCATCACGTGCAGGATGGCCACGCCCGTGTTGTTGCACGGCACCAGGCCGCTGGGCCGCGTGGAAAGGAACACGATTCGGCCGTCGGGCAGGTACGCGGGCGCGACGTCGTGCTGACCGCCGCCGCGACCCTCGTACCAGGCGTTGGTCGCTGTGGGATCGGTCAGTCGTCGCAGGTTGCTCCCGTCGACGCCGATTTCGTAGATCGACGTATCGCCGTCCGGTTCGCCTTTGAAACAGAAGAGCAGCCGCTTGGCGTCCCAGGAGAGTTCCGGATGCGTGTACACGCCGTGGCCGAGGCCGCCCGGCATGTGCTCGTCGATCACAGCGCGGACGCGCCACTGGTCGCGGGGCGCGGAAGGGTTTTCCACTACGTAAATGCCGCCTCCACCCGGCGGCCACTTGTAGTACGTGTCGTAAATGTGGATACCGGAGTACGAATGCCGCTTCGTGAACAGCAGCGGGGCGTCGAGCGCCTGCCGCATGGCCTGCTCGACGTCGGGTTCGGCCGCCTCGATGGGCACAGCCGAACAAACTGCCGACACGAAGCCGGCCAGCAGGATGCAACTTACGCAAAACTGCAAGCGATGAACGCTAAGCATGGGTCTCTCCGTGTTTCTTGATCCTGGGCGGACGGCGCCCGCCGCATCTTTCGCCGGTTCTCGTTCGCTTGTTACGCCAATCGCCAAGGCTGCCGGTAGGCCCGCGACAGCCATCGGGCGGCTTGGGAATCGCCGAGGATCTGTTCTTTGTCCGGGTCCCATCGCAACGGCCGGTTCAGCCAGTAGGCGATATTGCCCAGGTGGCACACCGTGGCAGCGCGGTGGGCCGATTCTATATCGCGGAAGGGTCGTTCGCGGGTCTTCACGCAGTGGAGGAAGTCGCCCAGCAGGCCGCCCCGCCCTTTGTAGGTGGGCATGTGATCTGCGTCGTCGGGCGGCCGATGCTCACCCGGTAGCTGTCCTTCCGTTCCAATGTACGTGATATTGTTGGTGCCGCCATGATACATCTGCACGCCGTTGGCAAAACGGAACGTGAGGTGCTCCACGTCGTTGCCGTCGGGCGGGGTGATTTCGACCGGGCCGGTCTTGTGCAGGCCGATGGCGAACATGGCCGCGCCGAAGCGGTGGGCGCCCC
>CAYPWB010000335.1:6059-6995 GCA_964414315.1 uncultured Planctomycetaceae bacterium
CATGCCGCCGCCGGAGTAGTCGCGATACGGACGGAAGCCGCCGCGAATCAGCTTCTCATGGAACGGCCGCGAAGGCGCCGGGCCCAGCCACATGTCCCAGTCGACGCCCTGCGGGATCGGCTGGGGCGGCAAATCGCAGTAGCGGGAGGGGCCGCCGCAATTGACGAACACCTCTTGGATCTTTCCCAGCCCGCCGCCCCAGATGATCTTCGGCCAGTTGCCGTAGTCGCCCAGCACCCGCTGGCTGCCGCCGGAGAACACCCGTCCGTACCGCTCGACCGCGTCGGCCATCGCCCGCCCCTCGGCCACCGTCAGGCTTTCCGGCTTCTCGCAGAAGATGTCTTTGCCCTGCTTGCACGCCTCGACGGTCATCGTGGCGTGCCAGTGGTCGGGCGAAGCGATCATCACGGCGTCGATATCGTCGCGGGCAAGGACCTCGCGGAAGTCGTGGTACGCCTTGCAGTCGGAATTGCCGTAGCGGCTGTTGACCGCCGCCTGGGCCCGCTCGCGGTGGGCGGGCACGGGATCGCAGACGGCCACCATCTGCACCTCGCTGTGGCCCATCAGGCCACGCATGACTCCGGTTCCTCGCCCCCCCGTACCGATCGCCGCCATGACGATCCGTTGGCCGGCCGGGTCGCGGTCGTCGGCCCCCAGGGCCGAGGACGCAACCACATAGGGCGAGGCCGTCGCGAGCCCCGCCGCGTGCAGAAACCGCCGCCGACTCATGCTCGTACCGTTCATCCTGCGTTCCTTATGGGCTGGTGGCCATGGACCATTCCATTATCCCAGACGCGGCGTGCGACTGCAACCAAGCAAAGTGCCGCATACAGCGGAAAAAGACGGGACAGGTCCGATTTGTGCGAAGCACCCTTCGGACCGTTCCGGCAAATCGGGCCTGTCCCGCTTCCCCCGCTCCGCGCCGCCGACCCGTGA
>CAYPWB010000336.1:0-6977 GCA_964414315.1 uncultured Planctomycetaceae bacterium
CCCCCGACGCGCCTCCGCCGCAGCCCGACGCCGTTCCCGAAATCCCCGAGCCGCCGGTCGGCCCCCTGCCGGGCCCGCGGGAGTTGTGAGCGATTACGCGGGTATTTCCCGCCCGTGCGGGTCGGTTTCTTTCTGGGCAACGCCCTCGGTCAGCCGGCTTTGGAGCGGCGGGCCGATGTAATGCTCCATGCGTTCGGCCGGCTCGTGGACGTGGTCCAGGGGCAGGCCGAGGTACTCGACCAGGTAGGCCTCCCAAAGACGGTGCGAGCGGATGAGTTGCCGCGCCCGCTCGCGCCCGGCCGACGTGAGGCAAACCGCCCGGCCGGTTCGGGCGATCTCGCCGCGCAGCAGCAGATGCCGCAGGGCGAGCCACGCCATGGGCCCACCGCCGACCGCGCGGGAGGCCTCCCCGGCCGGCATGGGGCGCGGCACGCCCAGTTCCTCCAACCGGTACAACATGCCCAGCACGTCCTCGCGCACGATGCGCAACGACATGCGGGCGTTGCGCACCAGTGTGCTGAGCGCCCCATAGCGCGGCGAGAACAGCGCGGCCAGCAGGTACAGCCCTCCTACCGCCACGGTCATCGCGCCGGCCGTGTTCACGTTCCACCAGGTGGCCAGCAGACGGCCGAGCACCGCCGAGGCCACGGCCGTGCCCACGGCAATCCACAACATGTTCCGCAGCCGATCGGTCAGCAGGTGGGCCGTCGCGCCGGGCACAATCAGCATGGCCACCACGAGGATGGAACCGACCTGCTCGAACGACGCCACCGCCGTCAGGGCGACCATCAGCAGGAGCAGATAACGCAATGCCGCGGCGCGGAAACCCATGGTGGTTGCCAAGGCGGGGTCGAAGCTCGTCAAGAGCATCTCTTTCCAGAACAGCGTAATGAGCGCCACGTTTAACAGCAGCACCGGCGCGATGGACACCATGGCCCGAGGCACCTCGAACCCGAAGACTGCGACCTGGTGGAAGGTGACCATATCGAGCGAGCCGCTGAAGACGCAGTCGGCGTCGAGTTCGACGGCGTGCGCGTAGCGGCGGATCAACAGCACGCCCACGGCGAACATGGCCGTGAACACCACGCCCATCGAGGCGTCTTCCGATACGCCGCCGTAGCGGTGCAAGGTTTCGGTGAGCACGGCGGTGAGCACGCCCGCCGCCAACGCGCCGAGGAACATGAAGCCGAGCCCCACGCTGCCCGACAGGATGAACGCAACCACCAGCCCGGGCAGCACGGCATGCGAAATGGCGTCGCCCAACATGCTCATGCGTCGCAGCACCAGATAGCAGCCCACCAGCGCGCACGCGGCGTTGGTCATCGCCCCGACGGCGATGATCCAAAGGTCCATGACGGTGTTGGGGTCGAGTTGGGGGAACATGTCGTCTACGCCGGGCATTGGCTCGCTGTTTGCGAAGCTGTTGGAGTTCACGCTTTAGCGTGTCTTGCCCTCATTCCCACACGCCGCGCGTGGTAGCGAGGGGAATCCTTGGGTATCGTGCTGTACCGGTACGGCACGCTGAAACGTGAACTCCAACAGGCAAGTAGTGTCGCGTCGGCTCTACGGGTTTGTTTCGTGCGTCAGGTCCGGCACCTCGGTGGAACTGGAGAGCTCGGCTGCAAGGTGCTCGACCAACTCGGGGGGCAAAAGGTGTTCGACGGAATCGGCGTCGCGGTGGACGTGGTCCGGTGCGATGTTGACGCCGTGGATCAAGAACAGTTCCCAGAGCCGGTGGGCGCGGACCACTTGTGCAGCGCGTCGGACACCTTGTAAAGTCAGCCGGACGGCGCCGTCGCTCCGCTCGAGCAGCCCGCGCCGAGCGGCCCACCACAACAGCCCTTGCATCTGCCACGACTGCCACGCGCGGCGTTCGAGAACCGCCTGCACCGGCACTTCCGGCCGGTCGCCGGGGCGCGGCTCGCTCAGTTCGTACATCGTACTCAGGAGGTGTTCAAGCGCCGTGCGCCAGCGGAACCGCGCCGTGCGGACGAAGACCGCAACCACGCCGCGCCGGGGCGAAAACGCCGCCGAGAACAGCAGCGCCGCCGTACCGCAAACGACAATGAGCGGTCCCGTGGGCAGGTTCACCGAGGCGTTGCCGAAGGCGAACGGATCGAACCCCAGCCACGCCTCGTGCAACCCGGCCGAAAGGAGCGTGGCCAACGCGGCCGAACCCGCGCCCACCAGACCGGCCAGCAGCAGCATGCGGCCGAGGCGATCGGTCCAGAAGCGGGCGGTCGCGCCGGGCAGGATGAGCATGGCGGCCATCAGCACCACGCCCACCGCCGGCAGCCCAATGACGGTTACCACGGCCAAAATACCCATCAGCCCCAGGTCGAGCAGGAAGATGGGCCAGCCCTGGGCCCGGGCAAAGCCGGGGTCGAAGCTGAGGAGTTTCAGCTCCTTATAAAGCAGGGCGATGGCAACGAGCGCGACCAACGACACGGCGCCAATCAGGTACACGTCTTGCCGGACCATCACGCCGGCCTGGCCGAAGATGTACGAGGTGAGCCCCGCCGGCCCGCCGGTCGCCCGCTGCTGCACGATGCTCAGCAGCACGATGCCGACACCGAACAGCGTGCTCAGCACGATGCCCATCGCGGCGTCTTCCTTGGTGCGCGTTCCGCGGCACAAGAGGGTCATCCACCCCAAGCCGAGCAGTCCGCTCAGCAGCGCGCCGATCATCAGCCCGGCGAACTGCATCGCCCCGAGCACCAGGAAGGCCAGGCACAGGCCCGGCAGCGCGGCGTGGGCCAGCACGTCGCCCACCAGCGCGCGGCGGCGCAATACGGCGAACGTGCCCACCACGCCGGCCACGCCTCCCAGCAGGGAGGTGCCCAGGAGCACCACGACGGTCAGGTAATCGAGGGTCACCGTTCGGGCCCCCCGCGGCGAACGGCCTCGGCGGCCTCGTCCAATATGGTCAGCCGGCCGCCGTAGGTCTTCTGAAGGTTCTCGTTGGTAAACGTCGCTTCGGTCGGGCCGGCGGCAATCAGCCGCATGTTGAGCAGGATGACATGATCGAAGTACCGGCGGACGGTCGGCAGGTCGTGGTGCACCACAAGCACCGTCTTGCCGCGCTGGCGCAGTTCCTGGAGCAGGCCGAGAATGGCCGACTCCGTCGCAGCGTCGACTCCTGCGAACGGCTCGTCCATGAAGTACACCTGCGCGTCCTGGGCCAATGCCCGGGCCAGGAAGACCCGTTGCTGCTGCCCTCCGGAAAGCTGCCGGATTTGCCGATCGGCGAACTCGGTCAGGCCGACCTGGTCGAGGCAGCGGCGGGCCGTATCGCGCTGCCTGGCCCCCGGCCGGCGCAGCCAGCCGAGCCGCCCGTACGTGCCCATCGTCACCACGTCGCTCACGGTCACGGGGAAGTCCCAGTCGACCGATTCGCGCTGTGGAACGTAACCCACGCGGTGCCGCTGCCGCACGTACGGCTCGCCGTAGAAGGTCACCCTTCCGCTGGCCGTGGGAATCAGGCCCAGCGCGGCCTTAATGAGCGTGCTCTTGCCGGCGCCGTTCGGCCCGACAATGCCGGCCAGCTTCCCCTCGGGCACAACGAGATCGATATCCCACAACACCGGCTTGCGGTGGTAGGCCACGGTCATATCGTGGATTTCCAGCGGTGGAGCGTCCATAGACACTTTTGTAACCGCTGCCCGCCCCAGCCGGAAGGGGGATGGGCTGGGATTCGGGGCCCCGGGGTTGCGCCCTGCAAGGCGGCCGTGCGGCCGTGCCTGCTCGGCGGTGGACCACTTGACAGAGAATGGGCAAAGCTTGTATATTGCAGGAAGGCCGGGAGGTTTCCTGCTCGCGGTTGCGTGCGCCCCACCTCCGGCGGAGAAGACCCCCGCGCCGCAGCCCCAATTGGCCGCGAACGAAAGCGAGGTGGAACATGGCTACGACAACCGTAAACATCGCGTTTCAGGAGAGCCTGCTTCGAGAGATCGATCGGGTTGCGCAGATGGAATCGCGCAGCCGGTCTGAATTGCTTCGCGAGGCGGCTCGCGCCTATATCGAACGCAAGAAGCGCTGGGCCGATCTGTTCGCCGCCGGCCGGCAGATCGCCGAAGACCGTGCACTCACTCCGAACGACGTGGCGAAAGAGATTCGGGCGCACCGCAAAGCCAAAGCCGCGCGCCGATGAGCATACTGCGAATCGTTCTTGACTCAAACGTCGTGATCTCCGGGTTTCTTTTTGGGGGGCCTCCGCGTCGTCTGCTTGCGATTGCCGTTGATGGCTCGGTACGATGCTTCACGTCGATGCACATTCTGGATGAAATACGCGACGTGTTGCAACGGCCGAAGTTCGGGCTTTTACCCGACCAGGTGCTTGTACTGATCGAGGAACTGCACCACCTGTGCTCTGTCGTTACGCCGCGCGGGAGCGTTCAGGCCGTTAAGGCCGACCCTGATGATAACGCCATTCTGGAATGTGCCGCTTGCGCCCAGGCGGACCTGATCATTTCCGGCGACTCCCATTTGCTCGCCCTCGGTTCTTGGCGAGGCATTCCCATTATGTCGCCCGCCGACGCCCTTAGGAAGATCGAAGGCTAGCCATCGGAAGAATCCGGCCGCAACGCCTCGACGATCGTGCTGACGTTGTGCCGGACCATGCCCGTGTACGTTCCCCCGGGCGAGTCGGCCGGGCCCATGGCGTCGGAGTACAGTTCGCCGCCGATGCGGATTTCATGCCCGCGGGCGGCGCACGCCTCGACCAGCGCGCGGACGTTCTTCTCGGAAACGCTCGTCTCGACGAACACCGCCTTGACGCGGCGCGCGACCAGCAGCTCGACGAGCCGATTCACCGAGGCCAGGTCGGCCTCGTCGGTGGTGCTCATGCCTTGGATGCCGCGCACCTCGACGTTGTACGCGGCGCCGAAATAGCCGAACGCATCGTGCGCGGTTACCAGCACCCGCTGCTCCGGTGGAATCGTGGCCAATTGCTCCCGGCACCACCGGTCCAACTCGTCGAGTTCGGCCTGATAGCGGGAAGCGTTCTGCCGATACTCGGCCGCGCCGTCCGGGTCGATCTCGGCCAGCCGCTCGGCCACCAGGTCGGCGCAGGCGGCCCACAGGGCCACGTCGAACCAGACGTGCGGGTCGAACTCCTGCTCGGCGCCCGGCAGGGGCCGGAGCCGCTCCCGGTGCCGTTGCCGGAGGATGTCGGTCACGGCGAACACCGGCTGCCGGCGGCCGAGTTGCCCGAGCAGATCGGCCATGCGCCCTTCGAGGTGCATGCCGTTGTACAGGACGAGATCGGCGGCGGTCAGGCTGGCCATATCGGCCGGCAGGGCCTGGTACAAATGCGGGTCGACGCCGGGGCCCATCAGCACGTCGACGTGCACCCGATCGCCTCCCACGTGCCGTGCCAACTCGGCCACCGGCCCCGTCGTGCACACCACCCGCAGGCGGCCGTCGCCCTCGGAGTTACCCGGCCGGCAACCGGGCGACGGCATGCAGAAGACGAATGCGGCAACCGCCGTCCAGGCCGGCCAATGAATACGGGACCTTCTCATGCACACTCCTTGGCGTCCATCCGGCTCGTTTTCCCAGGGGAAAGCCCTATCATAACCGAAACGACGCACCCCAACAGTCGGGCATTCGGGTGGCATGCAAACCCCTCTGCGGAAAACGTCGGTGAAGTAGCCGGTTGACCACGGGGGCGGCGCGGTCATACTGATAGGTATGTCAGTTCGTGGTCGTGTGGAAAATGGCGTGGTCGTTCCCAACCTAAGGGTTCTCCTTGCCCGAGGACGCGGAGTTGGTAATCCACGTGTGCGCGCCCCCATCCGATGCACCGGACAGCCTGCCCGAGCCTCAACGGCGACGGGTTCGCGAACTGATGGACCACATTGCCTCCTTGCCCGATGAAGCCCCGGCGATTCGTTCAGCGGGGCGGACCACGACCAGGCACTCTTCCATGAGCGTGACAACGAACTACCCCCATATCCAGATCGATGATGCAGGCACGGCGCGACTCGGGCGGAGCCGCTACAAGGTGCTCCACTTGGCCGGCGAGCACTATCACTACGGCTGGACCGCAGAGGAACTGCTGCGCCAACACCCTGATCTGCGGCCCGAGGAGGTCTACGCGGCCCTCACGTTCTTCTATGACCATTTTGATGAGCTGGTCGCACGTCTTCAGGCACAGGACGAGGAACTTGCCGGCCTGCGGCCTCCGCTTACCTTGGCTCGCGACGAACTACGGCGTCGCAAGGGAGTCGGCTAGGTGGCCATCGCATACTACATGGACGTCCATATTCCGGCGGCGATCACCATGGGGCTTCAACGCCGTGGTATCGACGTGTTGACAAGCCAAGAGGATGGCACTCGCGAAGTCGACGACGAAGCACTTCTGGCGCGTGCATACGAGCTTTCGCGGCTGTTGTTTTCGCAGGACCAGGACTTATTGCGAATTGCCTCACATTGGCAAGCGACGGGGCGGCGTTTCTCAGGTATTGTGTTCTGCCTCCAGCAAGGAATCAGTATCGGACGCTGCGTCGAAGACCTCGAGCTTATCGCCGAGTGCTGCAGTTGCGACGAATTCAACGGACGTGAAGTTTTCCTGCCCCTCTCGTAGCGAGTAGGTACACCGTCCGGGAGCCGGGAACGGTGGTAGCTCCTGAATCTAGGCGTTTCATATAGGCTACTTTGCGCCATCTTTGGCAGCTTCCACCCTTTTCCGCCCAGTTGACCTCCTTCGACGCCCCCCGACAAACGTTCCACGAACTACGACATTCTGACGCTGTCCTGCCGGTTGCGTGCCGTCGTGTCGCATCGTGATGGCAAATACCCGGCCGCAATCCTGTCTCCTTCGATTCACGGGCGGCAGCAACAGCGGTATCTCGCGACGGCATGCCGTTTGCAGCGGCTATGGGGCAAAATCGGACCCTGTCAGAGTAACCGTTCACGGTCGTGTATGCGAAGGGGACAGTCCCGAATGGCACTGTCGAGTCGTAAGTCATTCTGAC
>CAYPWB010000337.1:0-6975 GCA_964414315.1 uncultured Planctomycetaceae bacterium
AGCGAGGGCGAGGGGACTCGAACCCCCAACCACTGGATCGACAGTCCAGTACTCTAACCAATTGAGCTACGCCCCCGTAGCGTGAAAAACGAAATTATACCTCCCTTTGATCGGCTCGCAAGAGGCCAAGGTTTCCATTTTTCCGATTTCGGGGAAACCGGATTGCTCGACTAGCCTCTTAGGAATGGCTCGAAGTGCCTCTTGGGGGGGCCGTTTTGGAGCTTTTGGCCAGGCTTCCCCGATGTCAGGCCTCCAGGTGGCAATTCGTGAACTAGATTTCAGTGGGCCGGCAGGTGCGCGGTTGCCGGCATCACGAACCAAGGCGACCGGTCCTTCGACCCGGAACCTGACGCTTTTTACGCCGAATGGTCTCCGATCCCTCAAGGTGGCGGCAATGGAATACTACTTTCGACAATTCGTCCGAATGATCGAACGCTTGGAGCCAAGCGAGTGGATTCTGGTGCTGGCCGTGGTCATTGTGGTTGGGCTCACGTGCATGCGGGGCTTTGGTTCTCGCTCGAACTATTAGGCCGCGCAGCGTCCGAGTGCAGGCATTCACCAGAGATTACCGGAACCAGCGATGGACCTGTGGAGCATCCAGATTCCAATTCCCGTGGCGTTGGCGGTTGTGGCCACCTTGGGGTACATATTCGGCCGTCGCACCCGAGCGGGTGGCGAGGATTCCGTCCAGCGGTCTCGCCGTGAGTTGCGGCGCGCCCATGCTGTTGCCACGGAATTGGAGCGGATTGCACTGCAGGTTCGCAAGAGCCTTGCCCGGCATCACGCCAGCCTGGCGAAGTTCAAGAGCCGAGTCGGCCGGTTGAACGAGCGTCAGCGGGAGGCCGCCTGGAAGGAGCTGTGCCGCGAGGTCGAGGACGTGCTGAAGCCAACGCTCCATTTGGCCTCGCAAATGGCCAGTGCGTACGACGAAATTCGCCAGCAGAGCGCCAATCTGATGACCTTCACCGAGGTGCGAACCGATTCCCTGACCGGCGTGAGCAACCGCCGCGGTCTCGACGATGCCCTGGCGGCCCAGTTCGCCATGATGAACCGCTACAACACGCTCTTCTCCGTTGCGATCATCGACATCGATCACTTCAAGGAGACGAACGACCGCGAAGGGCATCTCTACGGCGACAAGGTGCTGCAAGATCTGGCGAAACTGCTCGACGAGTCGGCCCGCGAAACCGACGTCGTCGCGCGTTACGGCGGCGAGGAGTTCGTCATTGTCATGCCACAAACCGAGTTGTTCGGGGCGAGCGTTTTCGCGGAGCGGTTCCGGAGCCAAGTAGCCGAATGCATGGAAATTACTGTGAGCATCGGTGTAGCCGCCGCGCACGACGACGACACGCAACAATCGTTGCTCGCCCGGGCCGATTCCGCCCTCTACGCGGCCAAGAGCGCGGGCCGCAACTGCGCCTGGCGGCACGAGGACGACAGCCCTAGACCGATCGTCGAAGAGGTTGCATTGGCCGAAGGCTGCGACGGACGAATGTAAGACGGACAGGGCGTCGGGCGGTTCCGACCGGGCATTCTGCGGAACGGAGCAGTTGGGAAGATAGGCGATATGCGCAGCGTGCGGCCTCTGCGCCGCCCGCATAATCGGCAAATTCATCGTAATAGGCCAAGGTACCCCTATCTGAATTGCCGACTACCTCTTACAAGAGTCCGCTTGCGCCGGCTCTCTTCGATTGCGCCTATTCGTAACGTCTTTTCGGGGGAGGAAAGCATGGTTCGTTCGGTCCGCTCATGGAAGGTTGCGGCATTTTGTGCCCTGGCGGTGGGCTTCAACGCGGCGAGTTCCGCCGTGGCCGGTGACATGTGGGGCAACTTTGCCGTAGGGCAAGCGGGTTTTCAGGTGGCCGAGGACCCGTTCGAAGAGGAACCAAGCAAACCGACCGAAGAGCCGGCCCCCGAAGAGCCGGCGGAGGTCATGCCGCCCGACCCAGCCTACCAGGTGCCCCTGCCCGGGGCCCAACCGCGTAAGGTCCGTCCGCCTGCGCCGCTGGTGCCCCCGGAGGATGAGGCGCCGCCGAGCGCGGCGGTTCCACCGCCGCCCTTTGTGCCGGAGGCCCATGGCGGGCAGCCCGGCTGCCGCGACTACGGTTGCGGCCTGCCTCCGGACGGTTGTGGACCGGAGGGGTGTTCTCCTTTCCGCCGCTGGACGAGCGGCGCCTGTTCCGGAGGGGTGGCGGGCTTTCGCCGCGGAGGGCTGCCTTTGGGCATCCGGTGGGAAGGGTGGATTGCCCAGGGGGTGACCTTGAACACCCGAAGCCCGCGCAACCGCAGCAATTCGCCCGTAACTTTCAACGACGGGTCGAACGAATATCAAATGAACCAACTCTATCTGGTGGCCGAGCGGGCCGTGCGCGACGACGATTGGAGTGTCGGCGGCCGCGTCGATTTCCTCTACGGTACCGACCACCGGTACACCATGGCGCGCGGGCTTGAGGTCAATCGCGACTTGAGTCCGAAGTGGAACCGGGAAGAATACGGCTTGGCTTTGCCGCAGGTTTACGCGGAAGCCTTCGCGCCCGTCGGAACCGGCGTGAATGTCAGAGCGGGGCATTTCTACACAATTCTCGGATACGAAGCCGTCGCCGCCCCGGAGAACTTCTTCTACTCGCACGCCTACACCATGCAGTACGGCGAGCCGTTTACGCATACCGGCGTCCTGGCGGCCACCGACGTCGGCCCGTTGAAACTCCAGGCGGGCGTGACCCGCGGCTGGGACAACTGGGAAAACAACAACGACGAGTACGGTTTCCTCGGCGCCCTCGGCTGGACCAGCGACGATGAGCGTACGTCGCTGGCGTTCGCGCTCCACACCGGCCCGGAGGAGGGCCTCCTGTCGCCCGACACGAATGAGCGAACTACCTACAGCCTGGTGTTCTCGCACAATCTGCATGGACCGTGGTCGTGGGTCGTACAGCACGACATGGGCATCGACCGGGGGGCCATGCGGGATGGATCGGACGCCACGTGGTACGGCTTGAACCTGTATCTGTTCCGCGAGATTACCGAACAGTGGAAGTTCGGATACCGCTTCGAGTGGTTCCGCGACGACGATGGAACCCGCGTGATCGACGGCCTGGCGACCGACTATTACCAGATGACGTGGGGCTTGAACTACTCGCCCAGCGACCGTGTGCGCATTCGGCCTTCGATCCGATGGGACTGGATTGGCTCGCGAGGTGCCCAGCCGTTTGCCGACGGAACCCGCAACGACCAGTTGCTGCTCGACTGCGACGTGCTCATTACGTTCTGAAAGCGTCGCCGGGGTTTGACGATACGCCCGGCCCGGGGTGCCGGGCGGCCAGCGAACATGCAGAGGCTCTTGCGCATACGGGCCGCGACCGACAGCGCTACGGCGTGACCTCACGTGGAGCGTGAGGAGTACGGGTACTCTTGACGCTCCGCGTGAATCCTCGCCGGGGTTTGACGATACGCCCGGCCCGGGGTGCCGGGCGGCCGGCGAACATGCAGGGCCCTTGCGCCCACCCGCCGCGACCGACATCGCGATGTTCTGACCTCACGCGGAGCGTGAGGAGTACGGGGGCTGTCCGGCGTGAGGTACCCACGCTATAATGCCCGCCGAAATCGTTCTCCGCCCGATCGACAAGAGGCGGAGTGTCCGTCTCCAGGGCACGGCTCCGGCCTGAGTTGCAAGGCAGCGCCGTTTTCGCCACGGCATGCTCGCTCAGGACAGGGGCAGGCCCCCATTGTACTGCCAAGGGTTTTCCATGCCGTTATTTGAGATTGAGACCGAGGCCCACATTGTCATCACCTGGGCCCAAACCGAGGCCGCCGCCATCGAGAACCTCCGCCGCAGCTATCCCGACGAGGAGCCGGTGCGGGTCACAAAGCGGCCTCGGGATACTTGGGTGATTTCGAAATCCGCTTTGGGCATCCAGGGAAAAACCGACCCGTGCTCAGCGGCTCGCGACGCGCTGCACAAGGCGCAGGGCGACAAAGTCCATGCCATCCGTATCTATATGCACCAAACCGGCGCCGATCTTGAAAACGCACGGAAGGCCATCGAATCGAACATGGTCATGGGGTGGTGATGTCCGGGGATACTCCTCACGGCTTGCGTCAGGCTGCGCCGTGCGGTTGCCGACAGGGGCCGGTGTTGCGTAAGAGGCTTTGCTCGGCTTGCCGAAGGGCCCTCAATGCACCCACCTGAGGGAGTCGGCAATACCGAAGGCATTCAGTCTGACACGCGAATGTCAAACGACGGTGCAAGCCGCTCGATTTTTCGAAGCCTCCCCTTGCAATCGCCGCGGCTTGCGGTAGAATACGGTTTTCGTGAGCGTTGGTGGTCGGCTTTTCAAGCTGGAAAGGCCGACGAACAGGGAACCCGGTGCAATTCCGGGGCGGTCCCCGCCGCTGTAACCGAGCAGTAGCGCCACGCCCGACTCGATTGCCATTGTCGGCCCAAGGCGGCCGGCGAGAAGGCCGGGCGGCGGCGGCTCGGGAGCCAGAAGACCTACCAACGCCGGGTCGGCAGTCCTCCGCGCGGGACGGAAGCTGTAGAACACGGTTTGTGTGGAGGCGTCCGGTTTTCCCAGCGTGTCCTTGCCCGCGGTTGCCCTGCGCAACCACCGTGGCGATGTGCCGCTTGGGACGGGCGTGGTGCCATGAGGTCCTCGATAGCGAGCCCGGGTCTTCGGCGGACGAAGGGGTTTTCCCTCGTCGAGTTGTTGGTCGTCATCGCGATCATCGGCATCCTCATCGGCCTGTTGCTGCCGGCGGTGCAGGCAGCCCGCGAGGCGGCGCGACGCATGAGTTGTTTGAACAACTTGCGTCAAATGGGCATCGCCATGCACAACCACCACAACGCGGTGGGGACGTTTCCGCCCGGCGGCCTCGAGCATCGTTGGATGGTCGATCCGCAAACGGGCAAACGCTACGGCGCCGCGGGCCGCCAGTTGGCCTGGTCGGTGTTCCTGCTGCCTTACATGGAGCAAGAGGCGCTGTACGCCCAACTCGACCTCGCCAAACCGTTCGACGCGCCGGAGAACGCCGACGCCGCCGCGACGGTCCTGTCGGTGTACATCTGCCCCAGCACGCCGGGCGGCAAGCAACTTGTCCTGGGCCGCGGCCCCTGCCATTACGGCGGAATGAACGGCGAGCGCATTACCGGTCCGAACAATCCCCCCAAGGGCGTCATGCTGTACGATCGGCCGATCTCCGTCGCCGAAATTCGCGACGGGACTTCGAACACGTTGGCCGTTTCCGAAGACAGCGACTTCACCGACGGGCAATGGATCAACGGACTGAACGTGTTCGATCAGGCGTATGGAATCAATCAGGCGCCGCCGACGGAGAATGACATACGCAGCAACCACCCCGGCGGCGCGAACGGCCTATACTGCGACGGCTCGGCCCGGTTTTTGACCGAAACGATGGACCTGAAGATCCTCGCGGCCGTTTGCACCCGCGCCGGAGGCGAAATCATTGAACAGCCGTAGCGCTTTCGCAGTGCCGGATTTCGCGGAAGACCTGCCTCATGAGTTACCAATCCAACTTTGAACCGGCGATAATCGCCAAGCCCCACCGAACCCTGGAGAAGCCACGATGTCTTGCAGCCTGTTGTATCTTTTTCGTTCCTTTACGGCATTGGCGATGGTCGTTCTGCTGGGCGCCGGAGGAGCCCTTGCAGAGGTGGTCAATTTCGAAGACTTGCCTCTCGGCCCAAACAGCTACTGGAATGGTTCTGACGGCACCGGCGGCTTCGTGAGCGGGGGAGTAAGCTTCGCCAACACATTCACCGACTGGGGCGGCGGCTGGACGTCTTGGACCGGCTGGGCCTATTCCAACATGACCGACAGCACTACGCCGGGCATCGGCAGTCAGTACAGCGCTTTTCCTGGTGGCGGTCATGCCGGTTCCAGCAATTACGCCGTTTACTACGATGGCTTCTGGGACGCCGAACCCACTCTAACAGGCATTCCCGCGGGCACATTGCTGGGCGCGTACTTCACCAATACGACCTACACGGCCCTTGCGATGCAGGAAGGCGACAGCTTTTCCAAGAAGTTTGAGGACGGCGATTGGTTCGATCTGACCGTTACCGGCCTCGACAGCGGCGGCTCGGAAACCGGAAACGTTGTTTTTCCCTTGGCCGATTTCCGCGACGACAACAACTACATCGTCGACGATTGGACCTGGGTCGACCTCAGCGGCCTCGGCAACGCCACCGAACTACAATTCACCTTGAATTCTTCCGATGTGGGCGACTCTGGCATGAACACTCCCGCGTACTTCGCCATGGACAACCTGACCCTGGGTGTGATTCCCGAGCCCTCGACGCTGCTCCTGCTGGTGTGCGGTGGTGCGGCTGGGGCTGCCGTGTTGGGTCGGCGGAGGAAGCGGCGCGCGGCGTAGACGTCGTTCGCGGCGGGGCAAACGCAACCATCAAGGCAAGGATACCACCGATGGAATCGCACTTCGAGGCCGACGCCGGATTCGTCCAGGTGTACACAGGCGACGGCAAGGGTAAGACAACCGCCGCGCTGGGGCTCGCCCTTCGCGCAGCCGGCGCCGGCTGGAACGTGTTCATCGGCCAGTTCGCCAAGGGCATGAGCTACAGCGAACTGCCGAGCCTCCGCCGCTTGGCCGACCATGTGACCGTCCGGCAGTTCGGGCGGACCTCATTCGTCGGCCGCACGCCCGCGCAGGCCGATTGCCTGAGTGCCGAGCAGGGGCTGGCCGAGTGCCGCGACGTCATGCTCGCCGGAAACCATCGGCTTGTGGTGCTCGACGAGGCCAACGTGGCCGTGGCCATGCGGCTCCTACCGGTCGAGGCGCTGCTGGAACTGATCGCGCTGCGCTGCGACCCGATTGAGTTGGTCATCACCGGGCGATGGGCGCATCCCCGCGTCATCGAACGCGCCGACCTGGTGACCGAGATGCGCGAGGTCAAGCACTACTACCGACGAGGCGTGCTGGCCCGAACCGGTATCGAGGCGT
>CAYPWB010000338.1:0-6895 GCA_964414315.1 uncultured Planctomycetaceae bacterium
CGACCTCGACGGCGCGTTGCTGCTGGCCGACGACACGGCCGACGGCGTACGGTTCATCCGCGGGCGGCCCATCTATCCTCCGACGGACGGGTGCGGCCTCACGCTGCGGGCACGGTGAGCCGCAGAGTAAACCTTCGCCGAAGCCGTATTGCCCCGCGGTGTGGGAGTTCCCGCTTCAACGCGCCGAGTAACGCACACGCTGGGTTCGCACGCAAAAGCGTGAACTCCTACAGCGGCAGCGCGTCCTCGGCCCAGGATTACACGGAACCGGTCGAGATGACCGCCGACGAAATTCGCCGCGATATTTAACCGCCCACCTGAAAGACGGCCTCGATTTCCACGGCCACGCCCAGCGGCAGGGCGGCAACGCCCACGGCGCTGCGCACGCCGCGACCCACGTCGGGCCCGAATACGTCGACCAGCAACTCGCTGCATCCGTTGATCACGGACGGCTGCCGGTCGAACTCGGAGGTGCAGCGGACGGCGCCGAGCACCTTGACCACCTGACGAACCCGGTCGAGCGAGCCCAGTTCGCGCCGCACGGTTGCCAGGATACCCAGGGCGGCCCATTGCGCCGCTGCGTAGCCCGCGGTTACGTCCAGGTCGGCGCCCAAGCAGCCGGTGGCAAGCGAGCCGTCGGCCCGAGCGGGCAGATGGCCCGCGGTGTACAGGAGGTCGCCCACTTGAAGCGCGGGCCGGTACACACCCTTGGGCTCAGGGGCCGACGGCATTTCGAGCGACAGTTCCTTCAAGCGTTCTTCCAGGCGTTGGTCGGCCGACACGGCATGCTCCGATAGCGTCAAGCGAGCGGTGGAAAATCCTCAAGCGTCCGAAACCGGCCCGCGCGCGGCGGGACTTATCCCGTGCGAATGACAAGCTGGAAGCTTGTCCCACGGTGCGGCTACTCGGCCACGGCCTCGGCGGCCGGGTCGTAGGTTTGGATGATCTGCTCGACGGTGCTCAGGAGTTGATCGAGGCGGAACGGCTTGTAAAGGACCGCCTGGAGCCCCGCCTGCCGCGCCTTGACGATCGAGTGGCCCGGGTCGTAGCCGAAGCCGGTCATGAGCACCAGCGGCACCGGGTCGATGATCTCCTGCAGCTTGACCATGAAGTCGTAGCCCTTCATGTCGGGCAGGCGGATGTCGGCAATGATCACATCATACTCGGCGCCGGGGGCCGCGCGGACCATGAAAATGGCCTCCGCCCCGTCGTGGGCCGTTTCGATTACGCATCCGTACCGTTCCAGCAAGGCGTGGGCCGCGCTGCGCACCGTTTCGTCGGCGTCGACGACCAGCACGCGGCGTCCTCGCAGCACGGGGCGGTCCTCGGCTTCCAGTTGCGGATGGGCTTGACCGGGGGTCATCGTCTTGCCTACCTCCTGGATTACCTGTTTGATGTCGCGCGCGTTGCGCAGAATACGCTGAATCCGTTCGACCACCTCGGGCTCGTGCCCGATGTACCGCTCCATCACGTTCACGGCGTCGTTGAGAATCTCGTCGATGGGCAGCGCCACGGCGCTGTGGATGGCCTCGCAGCTTTCCGCGGCCGTCGTGGCTTTCTCGGCCACCAGCAGTTCAAGCTGGTTCAGCGCCACGGCAACGTCGCGACTGAAGATTTCCAGAAACTGCAAATCGCTTTCCACGAACGCGCGCGGCCGGGGGCTTTCCACGTTGAACGTGCCGATCACGTCGTCGTGCAGCACGAGCGGCACGGTCAGTGAACTCTTGGCGTTCTTCGCCCCTTCGAGGTACAGCGGGTCCTCGGTCGTATCCTCGCACAAATAGCTCTTGCCGGTGGCCGCGACGAATCCCGTCACGCCGTTGTTCTGCGGCTGCGCGTACAAAAGCCGGCCGGCGGCCTCCGGCTCCATGCCCTCGGCCAGCAGGGGCTCCAGGCGGCCGGTCTTCTGGTCGACCAGGCGGATTTCGACCACATCGAAGTGCAGCAGGTCTTTGGTGTAGTGCAGGATGTTCGACTTCAGCAGTTCGATCCGCTCTTTCACGTCCATGTGGCGGAGTTCTTCGGGCGTCAGGTCGGCCAATTCCATGCCCGCCTGGTGGATCGCCGCCAGCTTCTGCTGCTGCTGCATCTCCACGGTCACGTCGCGTACGGTGACGATCAAGTGGCGGCACGGCCCCTCGGCTTCGTGAACCGGCGCCGCATGCAGGTGGAAGTACCGATTCTCGCCGCTGCGGATTGTCGACGTCGTGCCTTGGCCCGTGGCCAGCGCCGTATGGAAGGGGCAGAAGTCGGGGCCGAGAATTTCCGGGCTGCCCAACACCGTGTAGAAGTTCTGTCCGACGACCGTCTCGCGCCCGCTCCATTCGCAAAGCCGCCCGTTGCTCCAGAGGATGCTGTTTTCCGAGTCGAGCAGCACGACGCCGTCGGGCATGCCTTCGAGAATCTGCTCGTTGCGGATCAGCCGGGCCAGATCGAGCGCCGGTTGCATGTACTGAGGAGCGACGTAAATGCCGTCGAACTTCTCGCGGGTTAACCGGGCGAGGGCTCGGACGGGATTCTGCACGACGACCAACTCATGCGAATCGGCCAACCCGGCAAGCATTTCTCCCACGCCCTCTTGGCAATCGCAAACCAGTAGTATCTTGGGCTTCGCCGCCATGAAGCATTCACAAAGTAAGGGCTTGCGAACCGGTACACGCCCTGTGGAAATCGACCCTATCGTCATTATACGGGCCTCCCGGCCCCGGTACAACGACCGAAACCAAGAACGACTCGCGCCCGTATGTTCCATCGGCCCTGCGCACGCAGGGGGTTCAACGCCGATTGCCCAGAAACCCCCGGTTTCGCGACCCTTGGAGTCTCTGCATGCCGTACGGTCGCTATGAAGGATACAGCCTGCCGCTTCGCCCTGCAATGGCACCCCCGGGCCGGAGCAAGGGGAGGTAGCCGTTTAGGCGAGCGGGGGCCATAAGGCCCCTGTTTCTGCGAAACCTGTCCCATGTCGCTCGCTCTCGGCAGGTCATTGTTCCGCGCCGCCTCACTCCACCCACGCGCCGCCGTTTTCGCGGCCGGAAACAGGTGTCCGACGGCCTCCGCTCGCCGTGCACAATGTGCCGATTGTTGGGCTTCTGGCCCCGCCGAGGCGTCGGCGGCGGTGAAAACGGGGGGAGTCCCCTGGGAAACCCGGCCCTGCGCGTTACATTTTAACGGCGCCGTCGCCCCGGGGATAAGCTTGGCAACGACTCCACGCCCCCGAACCGGATGTGGGTCCACATCTTCCGACGCCCGGCTTCGAGGAAACCTGAGATACTCTCCACGCGGAACGGCCGCAAGGCCGGAGTGTTTTCGTGAACGAGCTGCCCCTGGTGCTGCTGGTATTCGCCGTTGTGCTCGGGCTCATCATATTGGTGGGCCACGGGCTCTGGCTATTGCTGGCGGCTCTGTTCCGATTGGTTGCCGGCGAGTCGGAACCGCGTCGCGACTCGGTCCGGTGCGCATTCTGCGGCAGTCCGGTCGCCGCGGGCGCCGCCCGATGCGACTGGTGCAACCACCGCGTGCAGAGGTCTTCGGAGAAGGAACTGGCCGACCTCGAAGCGGTCCGGCGTCAGTTGCGCCGTTGGCGGGAGGCGGGGCAACTGAAACCGCGCACGGCCGAGCGGCTTTCCGCCCGGCTGGCCCAATACCGCCGGGAGCGTTTCGCGACGGCACTCGACGGACAGGCGGCCGCCGCCGAAACGACGCCCCAGCCGACACGGCCTGCTCCGACGGCCGCGCCGGCCGTCCCCCGCGCGGTCGAACCGCCCGTTCAGCCCGAGGTGGTCGAGGCGGAACTGGTTCAGGAAACGCCGGCCCAAGCTCCCACGCTGCCGCCGGCCGAGCCGGGCAGGCCGTGGCAGGAGGTCGTCGCCGGCTTCCTCGCCGACCGCGACATCCACTGGGCGGAACTGATCGGCGTTCTGGTAGGCGGATTCATTATGGTCGGCTCGTCGCTGGCCCTTGTGGTCAACCTGTGGCAAACGCTCGAGCAGACGCCCTACCTGAAGTTCTTCGTGTTCGTAGCGTACACATCGGTCGTCTTCGCCGCCGGCCTGTACGCATTCCACCGCTGGAAGCTCCGGTCGACCGGCGGCGGGCTGCTGGTGATCGGCATGTTGCTCGTGCCGCTCGACTTCCTGGCGATGGCCAGCCTATGGCGGGCCGGCCTGGGCCACGGGGCGATTGTGGCCGAGGTCGCCGGATTAGCCATCTTCCTGGTGCTCATTCGCCTGGCCGCCGCGGCCATGACGCCGAACGGCCGATGGTTCCCGCCGCTGGCTATTGTGGGCAACTCGGCGGTCCTGCTGGGGGTGGCCCGATTCGTGCAACCCGGCCGACCCTATTGGTTCCTGGCACTTGCCGCAGGCGTGCCGGTGGCCGTGTTCGCCGGAGCGATGGGCGGATACTTGCTCCGGGTGGGCCGCAAGACGGTCCTGCGGCCTTCCGAAGCGGCCGCCCTGCTCATCGTGCTGAGCACCGCCGGATTCGCGCTTTGCGTGGCTGTCGGGCTGTACGTGAACCAGGCAGCGGCTGTTCTGGGCAACCTGGCTGCGGCGCTCAACCTGCTGGCCGCGCCCATGGCCCTGGCCGCCGTGCCGGTCCTGGCCGTGGGAGTGCGCCTGATGCGCGTGGCGGACGACGACGCCCGCGACGCCGAGCCCGCGATCGACGCCCGCAGTATCGCCTCCTACGTTGCCGCCGGCACGCTGGTGGCGTTGGCGGCCGTGCTCTTGCAGCTTGCCGCCTTGGGGCTTGCGTGGCCCGAGCCTTCGGCCCTGGTGGCGGTGGGGCTGCTCAATGCAGTCGGCCTGCTGCTGGTCGCATTCCGAAACGGCTTCCCCCTTGCCCACGCCGGAGCGATGGCGTGTGCCGGGCTGAGCTACCTGGTCGGTTTTCACTGGCTCCTCGGCAACCTTGCAGGCATCGCTCCAGCGGCCCTCGACACGGAACTCCTGAAGCTGGCCGTTTCGGGGCAGAGCGGCACGGCGCTGGGGGGAATGTTCGTCGCTTTCGCCTTGGCCTCGCTCTTGCTCAAACGTATGCCGGAACGCCGTCACGGCGAAATGTACGCCGCGGGCTCGGCCGTCGTGGCTGTGATCGGGCTCATGCTGGTGACCTATCACGGCTTCGACGCCGGCGGGGCCGATGCGTTCCGCGCGGCCGCGCTGTACGCCGTGTACGGTGCCGGAAGCCTTGCACTGGCCGCCCTGTGGCGCGACCGCCAATTCGCCTACCTGGGCACCCCGCTGATTGCCGCCGCCCCGCTTTGGGCCCTGTGGGCGTCGACCGGCGAACTGGCCCCGATTGCGGCCACCCTGCTGGCCGGCGAGGCCCTCCTGGCGGCCGTCGTCGCCTTCGCGCTGGGCCGGGGACGGTCCCCTTCGCACGCGGCATCCCCGCCCGATGTCTTCCGCCTGCCGCTTATTCAAACGGCCGAAGTGCTGGCCGTCCTGGCCGCAGGGCTTTGGGTGGTTACCGCCTGGACCCACCTCGCGGCGATCGACCACGTACTACCGCCCATCGCCACCACGGCCGTGCTGGCCGTTTTCTACTTCGCCGGCGCGTGGATGCACCGGACCGGTTGGCGGGTGCGCGTTCCCAGGGGACTGTCCCGATTTTCGCGGGACAAAGGACAATTCGCCCAATCGACCATCCGCAAACGCCGCGAAAATGGGACTGTCCCCCTTGCAACCATCTGGCGGACGTGGGCGGGCTCGCTTGTCGTGCTGGCCGGCCTCACCCACGCCCTGGCCCTGAACTTCACCGGCACGGTCGAACACCCCTGGCTCATCGCGCCCCTGGTGCATGCCTCGGTCGGGCTGCTGGCGGCGCTGGCGATGGACGGCGTCGGCCGTGGGCGGGCGCGGTTGCGCCGCCGCCTGACGCCCGGGTTCGCCAATCCCTTGGCCGAGAGCGCGCTGCTGAGCTCCGTTTTGCTCTTGGTCGTGCTGCCGCACCTTTGGCAAACAAATTGGACCTTTGCCGGCGGGCTGTTCTGGCTGGCGGCCCTCTGGCTAACCTTCGCCGTGCGGAGTGGGAACCGGTTCGTGTTCGGGACGCATCAAGCGATGCTCGCCGTCGCCGCGGTGGCGGCCGTTACGGTCCGGCTCGACGCGATCCTGCCCGATCTGGCTGAGCAGTGGTTCAAGCCGGCGCAGCTCCAACTGTACGGAATTGCCGTGGTCGCCGTCTTGCTCCCCTGGCCGGTGCTGCGCGTCCTTGGCCGGGGAAAACGGCATGTAGGGTGGGTGGTTCCGGATGTCTCAGCATCCGGGTTCACCCACGCGCCAAGCGGTTCTGCACCTAGAAACGGAAGGGCCGATTCGTGCGAAGCGTCCGGAGGGCCCTCGCGGAAAACTGGGCCTGTCCCGTCTTCCCCGCAGACCGGGTATCTCCGCAACTGGGCCGACTTGCTCGGCATGGACCCGGGTGTCGACGGTGTGCTGCGGCATGCCTTGGTGGCGCTGCAGTTCCTGCTGGCCGCGCTTTGGCTGGCGCCCGAGTTGGCCCGCGAGTTGGGGCTCCCCGTCGGCCCCATGGCCGAGGGGGTGCACGACGTGGGCGCGGCCGGCGGCTGGGTGTTGGTCGGGCTGCTGGCGGCCGGGTTGATCGTCGAACTTTGGCACCGCTGGGGCCGGGCTGAACTCGCCGCCGCCCTCGTGCTGGCCGGAACCGTGCCGTGGCTGCTGGCGGGCCGGGTCGTCGATCAGGTAGCGGCCGCATCGGCCCTGCGCTGGACGGCCGCGGGGCTGTTCCTCGGCGCGTCGGCCCTGGTATGGTGTCGCGGCGGACTTGGGCGGCTCGCCCGCGCCGCCGCCATGCGGGGAAAACGGGACAGGTCCGATTTGTGCGAAGCACCCGAAGGGCCGTCCCGGCAAATTGGACCTGTCCCGTTTTC
>CAYPWB010000339.1:0-6884 GCA_964414315.1 uncultured Planctomycetaceae bacterium
CGTCGGGCAGGTCGAGCGTTACCGCGGGCGTTCATGGGCTGTGCCATCCGTGGCCTCCGTTTCCGTAGGTTCGATTTCCGTATTGGATTGCGGCCGAAGCGTCGGGCCGCCGTGTTTCGGGCAGGATAGCCGCTTTGGTCTGCAGCAAGAGACCAGAGCAATCATCGCAGAACAGCCCACGCCGGGCGAGGAAACCGGCCGTGAGCGTACCCGTGGAACGCGCTGAGTACGCGGCTGGCCTGCACAACCGGCGGCATCACGTTTCCAACTAGGCCACGGCGCGGTTGCGTTTGGGCGAAAAAGTCCTGCGAACGGGCGTCGGACGAGGCCGAAAATCGGCGGAACATGACGCTTGGCGAAAATTTGTTCGGGGCGTAAGTCCTTATGAAACAGCGCCCCCCCCAAAGGCTACCTAATCGCCGCCGAGCGTTTGACAAAACCCACCTGTTTCTGGTAAACTAGGCCCTATGCTAGCAGTCGGGCTGCTGGCAACGGCGAACCGGGCGTCCCGTGCCTACGCAAAAGTCGCTCGAAACGAAACTGTGCGGATTGCCGTTTTTCCCGGTGCACTTAGAAACGGAAGAGCCTATTTTGTCTTTGCGGCAGAAAGCGAGAGATGACCATGGGTACGAAGAATTGGAGGTGCGTGATGACGCGTTCGACTCAACGTTCGCCCCGGTTCCTCGCACTTGCAGGGTTGGCTGCGGCACTTGCCCTCGCGACCGGGCCGGCAACCGCGGCTATCACTTGGAATGTGGCCGGTGGCGGCGCCTGGGACACCACTACCCCGAACTGGACTGGGGATTCCACGACGTTCACCGATAATGGCACGGTTGATGTCATTTTCAACAATACGGCTGGTGGCACGATCACGATCGCCCCCAACATGTCGCCAGCCTCGACCACCGTGAGTGCCGTCTCCGGCACGTACACGTTCACCGGCGGGCCCATCGACTTGGGCACGCTGACGAAGTCGGGCGGCGGCACGTTGACACTCAACGGAGCAAACACCTACAGCGGCGGGACGTCGATCACCGGAGGCGAGGTCATCCTTGGTAACAAGAATGGTTTCGGGACGGGGACTGTCACGCTGGCTGGCGGCGTCAATTTCAAGACGTCCGGTTTCGAAGGGAATAGCGCAGGCGGTGCCTTGCCGAACGACTTGATTCTAAGCGGCGGCAAGGTAAACGTGGATGTCTCCTTCGGAGCCAAGGATGTCTGGATCAACACTTCGGTGTCGGGTCCGGGCGGTTTCAACGTGACAGGTTCCAACCAGCGAAACCCGGGCCTAATGCTCTCGGGCGTCAAAACGTTCCAAGGCGGCGTGACGCTCGGATCCGGGGGCAGGGTTACCGTGGACAACGTCGGTTCGTTGGGTACCGGCACGTTGCGTGGTGAAAACGGGACGCTCAGAATCGCTGCCGACCTGATCGCCGGCGTGCCCAACAATGTTGTCATCGCACAGGGAGCTAACTTCAATGTGCTTGTGGATAACGGTCGATCCGGAACCCTTTCTGGAATCATCTCCGACGAAGGTACCGGCGGGAATCTGGTCAAGAACGACCCGGGCACGCTGACACTCATCGGAAGCAATACCTACAGGGGCGCTACCACGGTCAGCGCCGGCACGCTGAACATTGGCGGCGCCGGCCGATTGGGTTCGGGCACCTACGCCGGCAACATCGCTATAGCCGGCGGAGCCTCCTTGACCTATAACAGCTCCGCTGCACAAAACCTGACGGGGACGATCAGTGGCGGCGGCTCGTTGACCATGTCGGGAACGGGCACTCTCTACCTGAATCCGGGAGGCGCGAACATCGGAGCCACCCCAAACTCTTTCACCGGTGGCGCAACGCTTTCCGCTGGGACACTCAAGGTCAACAGTGCTGCTAACAACGGCCTTGGCACGGGCCCCTTCACCATCTCGGGCGGCACCATCGGCGTCGGAGGGAACAACATCCACACACTGAACAATTCGGCATACTACGTCAACGGCAGTTTCGCCGCAGTGAACAATGGCGGGCACACGCTCCGCTTTTCCACGGGCAACGTCACCCTGGGCGCAAGCCCTACGGTGACCGCAAACTCTAATTTTACTGTCGAAGTCTACGGAACCATCGGCGACGGCGGCAACAATTACGGCTTGACCAAAGACGGTGCTGGAACAATCCGCCTGAATAATGAGGCGAACACCTACACCGGGCAAACCGTCGTCATGGATGGCACTCTGTACGCCAAGAAAATCGATAACGTGGGTGTCGCCAGTTCGTTGGGCGCCCCGACTGGACCCAATTCCGTCATCGACCTTCATGGTGGTGCCTCGCTTCGGGCAGGGCGACCCGCGAGCAACGTAAACACCACGGACCGTGTTATCAACCTTGCGGGCGCGGGTGGAACCACGGAGATCTCTATTCTGAATGAGAATGACACCCAGTTGATACTCAACAGCGCATTGGCAGCCACCGGAACGGGCGCCAAGACACTCGCTTTAAGTGTAAATGCGGGGCTGACTCAGGGGGATCGGTCCGGTATGACTATCAATGGAGCCATCCCGGATGTCTCAGATGGCAGCCCTCTCTCGCTCCAAATCACGGTTCAAGGCAGTCAGCAAACGAAGGGCGTCACTCTGAATGGCACCAATACCTACACGGGGGACACAACGGTCAGTTCAGGTGGAACTAACCGTAGCTCGGCTGGACTTATCCTGGGTGACGATGCTGGAATGCGTTTCGTCATTGGCCCTTCCGGGGTGAACAACGGCATTCGGGGGGTCGGCACGAACAACCTTTCAGACGACCCTGCAGTGATCGCGGCTGGTATAGGCTTGATCCGAAATATTGTCCAGCTCGATGGTGATTTCACCTTCGACCTCAGCGGTGCCGGCACCGACTTGGGCGACAGTTGGAATATTGTGGATGTGGCCACTTTGAGCGAGATCTACGGCAGTACCTTCACGGTGGCCGGATTCACGGACATCGGCAGCGATCAGTGGGAGTTTATCAACGGTCCTGCCACTTACACGTTCAGCGAATCCACGGGCCTCCTGATGGTCTCGGCAGTCGTGCCAGAACCCTCTACCTTCGTCCTTGGCCTGGTGGGCCTGACCAGCCTGATGTTCTTCCTCAACAGGCGTCGGCGAAAAAACTAGGGCACGAAAAGGGGCATCACTCATTTTCCCAGGTTTTGCGAAGGGCGGCCGGAGTTGCAGAGCGTGAACTCGAGGCCCAAACGGGCCGCCGTCCGTTGCACCCATGCCTGGGCCCCAAGATGCCGAATGCGCTGCACGCAACCATTCACGGGCCGGCTGGAGACTGGTCCATTCTTCGGCCAAAAGGTATTGTTTTCAGGGAAAGGCGATGCCCGAACAGCAGATCAACAACGCCACCGGGTATCCCCTTGATGGCATGTGGCGTGGCGCTATTTCCTGTAGTTTTGTCGCGTAATCGTAGTTGACTTCGCGTGACTTCTCCGCTGCAGCGGGTCATACTGGTAGTGTGCAACGGAAAGGAACGTGAAATGGTAAGGATATTCATCGTCTTCACAATCTGCCTGGCAGCGCAAGCAATCGCCTTGGCGGGAGCCGCGGTCAATCCGGATCCGCTCGGCGTGCTGAGAAAGCCCATACCCGACAAGCTCGTCGTGCTCACGTTCGACGACGGTCCGGCCAGTCATGCCACATTCGTCGCGCCCTTGCTCAAGTCGTTGGGCTTCGGCGGCTCGTTCTATATTTGCGACTTCGATTCCTTCAAGACGCGCAAGGATTGGTACCTGACCTGGCGGCAGATGATTGCAATGGCGGACCAGGGCTTCGAGATCGGCAATCACACCGTGGGGCATGCGGGAGGTTCGGGAATCGGCCCCTACCTGGCGATGGAGGACCAACTGCGGGCCAATGGCGTTCCCAAGCCGGAAACGATTGCCTGGCCAATGTTCCAAGTGAACGCCAACACCTTTCCGGAATTGGCGGCCAACGGTTACACCTTCGGTCGGGGTGGTCACAACCGCCCCTACCGCCCGACGGTCGACCATCCCTTCGACGTGCCGTCCATGGGGGCCGGCACCGTGGAGCAGTTCGTTGCCTGCGTGCGACAGGCGGTCGACGGCAGGGTCGTGGTACTCACGTTCCACGGCGTGCCCGACATGGAGCATCCGGCGTGTTCCGTGGAACCGGCGACCTTCCAACGGATGATGCAGTACCTGAAGGACAACCACTACCGGGTCATCGCCCTGAGGGATTTGGCACAGTACGTCGCCCCGGCAAAGGCGGCGAAGCTGCCGCCCACGGAAAGCCATGTGAAGCTCGCCAGCCCCGCGGAGCTGGCCAAGGAGGACAAACCCTGGGTTGCCAAGGACATTCTGACTTTCCGGTTTCCCGGTCTGCCGCCGGCGCCGGTGGCCATCTCGTCTTCCGAGATCATCGCAACGGTTCCCAAGGGGACGGACACCACGGCCCTAGCGGCTGAAGTCAAGCTATCGCCCGGCGCCAGCGTCGCCCCGGCGGCCGGTGTCGCCAGGGACTTCACGACGCCGCAAACCTACACCGTCACCGGCCGGGACGGTTCCACGAAGGAATATACGGTAACCGTGAAGACGAGGCCTGCCACGGCAGCCGCAGCCACGGCCAAGCCCACGGAGTTGCAGCAGTTTACGTTGTCGGGACCTGCTGCCGCCACGATCCGCGGCAAACTGCAGGCGACGGGCGACGGAAGCGCAAGCATCACGGATCCCATCGCGCTCGCCGGCAACCTGACCATCGAAGGGCCGGCTCGCGGCGCGCTCACCATCTCGGGGTTGATCTCCGGGCCGGGCAGTCTGACTAACAACGGCGAGGGCCGCGTGCGAATCACCAATCGCTCGAACACGTACAGCGGCGGAACGATTGTCAACCGCGGGTCGCTTGATGTATTCCTTACGAATGAAGGTTTGGGAACGGGATCGCTCACCCTCTACGACAGCGCCACGCTCAACCTCGAACGCGTGGACGGGAACAATCGGCTGGTCCTCCATGGAGGGAGGATCAACGGCGGCAATGGGTTTGGCAATCGTTGGAACGGAGAGATCCTTCTCAATGGAAATACGGAAATCAGTTCCTACGCAACGTTCACATTCAACGACGAGCGAGGCGGCATGAGCGGGCTCGGGGGCTTCACCTACGTCGGCACGATCGGCCCTTTCGGGCTAGTCAGCGGCGGCCGGATCCTCCTCTGCGGCCGGAACACGTACACCGGCCCCACCATCGTCAGGCGGGGAACGCTGCACATACTTAAGGCCGAGTCGCTTTATAATGCCCATACCGCAAACTGGACCCCGGCCAAGATCAGCGTCCACCCCGCGGCCACCCTCGTGATCAGCGCCGGCGGCCCGGGCGAGTTCACCGGCGAGCACGTCGGCGCCTTGCTCCGGAACCTTACCGCCTCGGTGGATCACAACGGCTTGATGCCCATGGCGTTGTTCGCCGTGGATACGGCCAACGCCACGCACACGGTCACGGTTTCAGCCGACATTGCCGACTCGAAAGGCTCGGGCGACGGCGCGTTTGTCCTCACTAAACGCGGCGCCGGCGCCTTGCAGCTTTCCGGCAACAACACCTACACCGGCAGGACGGTCCTCGAAGGCGGCGCGCTGAGCGTGGCCTCGCTCAACAGCATCGTCCAAGGCAAGGCGGCCAGCAGCCTCGGTACGCCGACCGACGTGGAGAACGGCGAGATTGTCATCGGCAGCGGCACTCACGAGTGCGCCTTGATCTATACGGGCACCGGAGAAACAACCGACCGCGTCATGAATCTTGCGGGAAGCACATCGACTGTGATCTTCGACCAGTCGGGCAGCGGACTCTTGAAACTCACGAGCGATTTCGTGATTTCCGGCTACGGGCACCCTAAGACGCTTATTCTGAAGGGCTCCACGGACGGGGAGGGCGAACTCGCCTGCGATCTCGTGGATCCCTACGATCGCGCCGGCACTGCGACAACGGCCGTCACCAAGACGGGAACCGGAACCTGGACGCTTTCGGGCAACAACAGCCATAGCGGCCCAACGTCCGTGATACAGGGCACCCTTGCTCTTACGAATGCCCGGAGTCTCAGTGCGAAGACAGAGGTCCGTATTTCCGAAGGCGCGACGCTCAATCTTAACTTCGAGGGAGCCATGCACGTCGCAAAGCTCTATCTCGACGGGAAACTTCAGCCCACCGGCACGTACAGCGCGGCCAACACGGCCCGCTACCTCACGGGAAAAGGGACGCTGCGCGTCGATCCGACGGAAAGATAGCCGTGACAGCCCTATACGGCGACGGCCTTTGGCAACAACACAGAAGGAAAGAACCGATGAAACGCATTGTTTTCGGCATCGCATTGTTCGTGGCATGGGCCGGTTCCGTCCAGGGCCAGGAGGACTCATGGCGGCACTCGGGCTCCGTGTACGTCCTCACCACGCCGGGAGGGGCGAATCTGCCGGCCGGGGTGTCGGAAGAGGGATTCCCGCTGCTCGTGCGGCTGGACAAGGATTGGTTCGATTTCAGCGAGGCCCGGCCCGACGGGGCCGACCTTCGCTTCTTCACCAGCAGCGGGACGGCTCTGCCGCACCAGATCGATCACTGGGATGCGGCGCAAGGCACCGCCAGCATCTGGGTCAGGCTCCCCCGAATCCAGGGAAACGACCGCCAGGAGATCGTCGTCCGCTGGGGCAACCCGGCCGCGGCAGGCCAGTCCAATGGTCGGGCCGTGTTCAACCAATCGAATGGCTACCTGAGTGTCTGGCACATGGGCGCCCCGATCCGAGATGAGGTGGGCACGCTCGAATCGAACGACACCGGCACGGCCGACACGGCGGGCATGATCGGCCGGGCGAGGTATTTCCCCGGCGGCAAGGGAGTCTTCTGCGGC
>CAYPWB010000340.1:0-6879 GCA_964414315.1 uncultured Planctomycetaceae bacterium
TGGCTTCGAGCGGAAGCTCGCATTGGTTGGCGGCCCTGCCGCCCTGTGAACGGTTCCCCTACCGGAAAGGCTTCATCTGCTGCAAATGGCCAATAGCAGCACTCCATTCAAGGGCCGACCCGCGAACGCGTACGGCTTCGGCCACGTGCGGGCCGAAGGATGACCATCGGCGAGGTTCGCTTTTTGGCTTCGGACAAGGACCGGGAATCAGGCGATAACGGAGTTGTTTCCGTAGGGCAACAAAGCGGCGCACGCGCTTGCCTCTGCGCCCAAATCTGTACACGACCGGCCGTTTGTCTCCGAGGGCTTTTACGGGCCCGCCGGCTTGAGTGCCACCGACCGAAGATTCATCACCCCTTCGCCGGCCAGCGATTGGGCGCGCACGGCCAGCTCGTGTTTGCCGGCCTCGGCGATGCGAAGCCGGCCCAGCCCGACCTTCTTGAACGCCGTCCAACTGCCCGTGGCTTCGACCGTGCCCGACAGTGTCTCCCCGTCCACTTCCACGGTGTACCGGCTGCCTGCCGATGCGTCGGGGCAGGCGTAGGTCAGTTCCACGTCGAATGTGCCGGGCTGCTTGACGGCCATCTCCCAAGTCACCCAATCGGCGGGCTTTGTCCAGAAACCGACGTTGTCTTTCCCGTCGCCCGATTCGTATTGGAGCCGCTCGCCGTGGAGTGTGGCGTCGACGGCCCGTAGCGTGACGGAGCCGTCGGCGGCCTGCCTGGCGGCCGACTGCGCCGGACCGACCTCGAACGAACCCTCCAACACCACGACCGAGGCGATCGGGTCGGGCGCCGTTTCGGGCAGGGTGATCCACAGGCCGCCCTCGTCGTCGGGGGCAACGGCCAGCCGTTCGCCCGTGGGGTCGGCCAGAAGCCGGGCGGAGCCCTCCAGCGCCTCGACACGGGGCACCAGGAGTCGGCCGTCGTCGGGCCAGTCGAACACGTGCAGGTACAGCTTGCCCGGCTTGGCCGTACAGCGGCCCCAAGCGAGCTTTCCCAGCGGACTGGCCGTGGTGCCGTAGATGCTTTCGCCGTTAGCGGCCATCCACCGGCCCATGCCTTCGAGCCGCTCGACGCTCTTCTCGGGGATGACGCCTTCGGCCGTGGGCCCGACGTTCAGCAGGAAGTTGCCCCCCTTACTGACGATGTCGATGAGCTTGCGTACGAGGTCTTCGGTCGTCTTCCACCGGTCGTCGTGGATGCTGTACCCCCACGTGCTGTTGATGGTCATGCAGGTTTCCCAGTCCCAGCCGGGAATGCCGGTGGCGGGAATCTCCTGTTCGGGCGTGCCGAAATCGCCGGGCGAACGCGGCTTGCGCTTGCCGACGCGATTGTTGACGATCAGGTCGGGCTGAATGCCGCGAAGGTACTTCTCCAGTTCGATCCCCTGCTCCTCGCTCCACTCGCCAATCCATTCGCCGTCGAACCATAACACGCCAATCTTTCCGTAGTTGGTCAACAGTTCCTTCAGTTGTGCTTTCATGTGCTCGACGTACTTCGGGAAGTCCGCTCCCGATGCGTCGGGATGATGCCAGTCCATGATGGAATGGTACCAGCAGATTTGGAGCCCTTCACGGTGGCAGGCTTCGGCCAGCGGTTTGAGCAGGTCGCGTCCGTACGGCGTGCCGGCCATGTCGTAATCGGTATGCTCCGAGTTGAACAGGCAGAAGCCGTCGTGGTGCTTGCTGGTAATGACGATGTACTTCATGCCGGCCCGCTTGGCGATGTCGACCCACTGGTCGGCGTCGTATTCGGTCGGGTTGAACTGCTTCTGAAGTTTGGCGTACTCGTCGCGCGGGATGTTCGCGCGGTTCATGATCCATTCGGCGTAGCCGGGCACGTGCTTGCCCTTCCACTCGCCCGCCGGTATGGAATAGAGCCCCCAGTGAATGAACATGCCGAACTTGGCATCGCGCCACCAGGCCATGCGAGCGTCTTTTTCGGCGTCCGTTTCGTCGGGCAGGGCGGCGCGGCCGGCCGTCGCGCCGAGCATGCAAAACGCTAGTAGGAGGGACAGACCCACTCGAACCGGGGGGTGCGTACTGGCGTGATTCATGGCGACACCTTTGCTGATTTCAAGGCGGGGGAGGGAAATGCAACGCTCCCATTATACACCATGAAAGCCGTTTGCTGGAGCCTGTCCGAAAAGGGGGACAGGCTCGCTAAATCCTGCATCCGCGTTGGGCACCAAGCACGACATCCGGGGGCTAATCCCCGTTTTCGGACAGACTCTCGCTACACAACGGCCTCGGCACGCTCCTCCAAGGCGGCCTGGAGTGTCTCAAGCTGTGCTTCGGTCAGTTCTACGTCGCCGGCCGCGGCGTTCTCCCTCGCTTGCTCGGCGTTGCGAATGCCGCATAGCGTGTGGGTCAGCCCGGGCTGATGGAGCGTCCACGCGGCCGCCAGTTGCGCCAGGGTGATCTCGTGTTGCTGGGCGACCGGCCGAATGCGGTCGAGCAGTTCTCGCACGCGGCGGCGGTTCTCGACACTGAACCGTTCGTCGTCCCGACGCTGGTCCCAGTCTGGAAACTCACGGGCGGGATCGGTCTTGTCGGTGAGTAACCCCTGCGTCAACGGCGAGTACGCAAGCACGGCAATGTTGTGCTTCCGGCAGTAGGGCAACAGGTCGTCCTCGATATCGCGGTCGAGCATGGAATAGCGTTCCTGGTCGGCGTCGAGTTGCCCCACCTTCCGATACCGGTCCATCTCGCCGGAGGTCACGTTGCTGGCGCCGATGGCCCGAATCTTCCCCTCCGCTTTCAAATCGACCAGCGTTGCCATGGTGTCTTCGATGGGCGTCGTATTGTCGGGCCAGTGGGTCTGATAGAGGTCGATGTAATCGGTCTGCAACCGGCGGAGGCTGGCTTCCACCTCTTCCCGAATGGAATCGGGCGAAAGGAATCCATACACGGCGATGTGGCCGTTGGGATCCGGGGCGGCCGTGTTGGTTCGTGCCTTGAATCGACCGCGGGTGGTATTGCACACCAATCCGCATTTCGTAGCCAGGACGACGCGGTCGCGCCGGTCGCGGACGGCCTTGCCCACCAGGTTTTCGGAAAGACCGAAGCCGTACATGGGCGCGGTGTCGATCAGAGTGATGCCATGGTCGACCGCCGCGTGGATCGCGTCGATCGAGGCCCGCTCCTCGGTGCCGCCCCACATCCATCCCCCAATGGCCCAAGCCCCGAACCCGACGGCCGAAGCCTCAATTCCCGACGCTCCCAGTTCGCGCATGCGCATCGTTTGCCTCCTATGTAGTTGGTGAGTTGACTCCTGAAATCCGGCGGGGAAAACGCCACGGAACCGATTTGTGCGAAGCACCCTTCGGAGCGTTCTGGAAGATCCAAGTTGTCCCGCTTTCCCCGCGCTCCGCGCCATGGGTAACGGCGGATTCCCGAAGACGGGCGAAAGGACCAATCCACGCAATTGCCGTGCCGCTGGTCACCAACGGATCCGACGCAGTGCGCGACCGGACCGTTGGAGTTCGCGGTTCAGCGTGCTGGATTCGGCTCGCGTCTGGCGCAGGCGATCCATCTGGAAATGCAGGCACCGGCGGGTGCGACAACATGTCGGGCGGCCGCGCCGATGTGTCGGCCTGGCGTTCACCGGCATCTCCGCAGGACGGCCCCACACAGTCGTACTGTGGTTTTCGCCCTCTGGAACGGTGATTGCAGCACTTACCGTTTCTTGAATCCCCCAATGCGTGGAGGCATGTTCTTATGAAAGCGATCAATCCCGCCACAGAGGAACTAATTTACGACTACCCCGAAACGAGCGAGGCGACCGTTGCGGAAGCCATTCGGCGCGCTGACGACGCCTTCATCCCTTGGCGCCGTCAACCCTTTTCCCAGCGTGCCGAGTTGATGCGTTCGCTCGGCCGGGTTGTCCGCAGCGAAACCGAGGCGCTCGCCCGCATCAATACGTTGGAGGCGGGCAAACCGATCGCTCAGGCCGAAGACGAGGTTGATAAATGCGCGTGGATTTGCGATTACTATGCCGAACACGCCGACGGTTTTCTGGCGCCCGAACAGGTGGCGGGTGACGACCTAACTGCTTCGATCCACCAGGAACCCCTGGGCCCGTTGCTGGCAATCATGCCCTGGAACTTCCCGTTCTGGCAGGTGTTCCGCGCCCTCGTTCCGGCCATGGTGGCGGGAAATGTCGCGTTGGTCAAACACGCGTCGAATGTGCCGGGCACGTCGTTGGCCATCGGCGACCTCTTCGGCAAAGCCGGGTTTCCGGAGGGAGTTTTGCAGGTATTGCTGATAGGCGGATCCCGGGCGTCGGGGTTGATTGGCGACGACCGAATTCGCGCCGTCACCTTCACAGGCAGTACGGCCATGGGTCGCGAGGTTGCCGCCGAAGCCGGCCGTCACATGAAAAAGACGGTGCTGGAGTTGGGGGGCTCGGACTCGTTCCTCGTACTAGCCGATGCCGACATCCCAGCCGCCGCCCGACTTGGCGCGCAGGCGCGAACCCTCAATGCCGGGCAGAGTTGTACCGCCGCGAAACGTTTTCTCGTCGAAGACGCGGTTGCCGACGATTTCGAAGAAGCCCTCCTGGAACAACTAAGGCAACTCGAGCCCGGCGATCCGACCGACCGCGCCGTCGAGGTCGGGCCCATGGCCCGGAAAGACCTGATGGACGAACTGCAGGAACAAGTGCGCGGGAGCGTGGAGCAAGGCGCCGCGATCCGGCTGGGCGGCGAGCCGCTCGATCGGCGGGGCTTCTTCTATCCGCCCACATTGCTTGCCGGTGTTGTTCCCGGTATGCCCGCCTTCGAGGAGGAGACGTTCGGGCCCGTGGCAGCCGTTATCCGGGCGAAAGACCGCGGGGCTTTGGTCGAACTGGCGAACCGGTCGCGCTACGGCTTGGCCGCGACGATTGCGACGCGCGATCCCGACGAAGGGCGGCGGCTGGCCGGAATGCTCGAAACCGGGGCCGTCTTCATCAACAGCACGGCCGGCTACGACCCTCGCATTCCCATGGGCGGCCGCAAGGACTCCGGCTACGGCCGGGAACTCGGCCGTGCCGGAATCCACGAGTTTGTCGCCACGAAAACGGTGCGGGTCGAGCCGTAGTGCCGGCGCTACTCGTAGTGCTGCATCCACCACTCGACCATCGCGGCCGAATCGGCGTCTTCCGGCAAGTCGCGAGCCGCCAGCCAGCGGCGAAACAGCGCCAGCCGCTCCTCGCGGTACGACTGCACCATCGCCGGGTCCTCGACCTCGTCGCCCCGGTCGCCGGTAGTGCGCATCCAGTCGTCGAGCCGGCCGCGCATTGCCTCCAGCTCGGCCCCGTGCGCCGGGGCATCGGCCAGGTTGTGCAGTTCGTGCGGGTCGGCCTCCAGGTCGTACAGTTCCTCGGGCGGCCGGGTTTCAGTCATGAACCGGGCCGCGGCTTCACTCAATTCGCCCCGGGAATGCAAAAGCCGCAGCACATGCACCACCGGGTAGACCATTTCCTTGTAGATGCTCGTTTGCATGTACGGCAGTTCCGGCCGGAAGTTCCGAATGTACTTCCAACGCTTGCCGCGGACTGCGCGAATTCGGTCCTCCGCATCGCCGCAGCGGTCGCGGGCGGCGAAGACGTACTCGCGGCCGCCGCGGGCCGGGTCGGCGAAGCTGCGCCCTTGCATCCACTCGGGCGTCTCCATGCCGAGCCATTCGAGGCACGTCGGCGCCAAGTCGATGAGGCTGACCGGGTCGTCGCGCACCTGCCCCGCTTCCAGCTTGGACGGCCACCGAACGATGAGCGGCGTCGCCAGCCCGCCCTCGTAAAGCCATTGCTTGTCGCGCACGTGCGGCCGCCCGTGATCGCCGAAGAACACGACGATGGTGTTCTCCGCCCGGCCGCTCTCCTCCAATTGCGCCAACGTGACCCCGACCAGCCGATCCAGTTCCTCGACGGCCAGCAGGTAGGCGGCCCAATCGCGGCGCGTCAGGGGGTGCTCGGGGTAGTACGGCGGAAGTTTCACCGCGGCGAGCCGTTCCTCGCTCACCGGCCGCGTTGGAAACGGCCGGTGCGGGGGAAAGATTTGCACCTGGGCGAAGAACGGGGTGCCGGCGGGCGCGTTGCGGAAGTGATCGCCCACAAACAACGCGCGCGGGTCGTGGTTGAAGTTGTAATCGACCTTGCCGCGCCGTCCGGTGCTCAGCGCGTTGGGCTGGTTGGTGGTGTAGTAGCCCGCCTCGCGCAGAAGGTGAGGCAAGGGCGCGACCCCCTCGGGCAGGTCGGGGAATGCGTCGATGGCCCGGTGGTGGTACGCCCCGATGCTCGTCTGGTACATGCCGGTGATAAAGGCGCTGCGCGAACTGCTGCACACCGGCGAGCTGGCGAATGCCCGGGTGAACCGAACCCCCTCAGCCGCCAGCCGGTCGAGATTCGGGGTCGATACGTTTTGGTACCCATAGCAGCCCAACTCCAGGCCCAGGTCGTCGGAAATGATCCACAGCAAATTCGGCCGCGCGTCGGTCTCCTCCGCTGCGTTGCCGAGCACTTGCCCGAGGAAAGTGAAGACGATCGGTAGAAGCGTGGCGAGTTTTCTCATGATGGGCAACCTTGCAATGTTGGAGTTCACGCTTTCGCGTGGGAACCGGGTATGTGCCGTATTCGTCATGCCATGCACGTCGCCGCCGAGAAATGTGCTCCTGTTGGAGTTCACGCTTTCGCGCGCCGGATGCCGCGCGTGCCGGGTTCGCACGCTAAAGCGTGAACTCCAACAGGCGGGCGCGATGCTGGTGGCCCTGTTGGAGTGCACGCTTCAGCGTGGGCACTCCAACCGAGCCGCCAGCCGGGCGGGGCGCAATGAGGTCATTGTAATTCACGGCCGGCGGCCTGCAAGCTGTTGGAACAGATCGCGGGCCGACCACCGGTT
>CAYPWB010000341.1:0-6831 GCA_964414315.1 uncultured Planctomycetaceae bacterium
CGACCTGGCCTTCGAGCACCGCATGTACCTGCCCCTGGCCGCCGTGGCCGTGCTGACGGTGCTGGGGTTCCACCGGGTGACCGAGTGGGCGCTGCGGGCACTGCAGTGGACGATGCGCAAACGGCAGGCGTTCCGGGCCGTCGTGCTCGGAGTGGCGATTATCGCCCTTGCCGTCACCACCCATCGGCGGAATGAGGTGTATCAGAGCGAGGTGGCGGCATGGCTCGATGTGGTGGCGAAGGCCCCGGAAAATGCCCGGGCGCACATCAACCTGGGCGGGCTGCTGGTCGGCAAAGGGCTCTGGGATGAAGCGATTCACCATTGCCGGATTGGTTTGCAGCTCGGAGGCAAGGATGAAGCGAAGGCGCACAACAACCTGGGAATGGCGCTGGGCAAGACGGGCGACGTGGACAGCGCGACCCTTCACCTGCAACGGGCGATCGGTTTGGCGCCGCGAGAGCCGGAAGCGTACTTGAACCTGGGCAATCTGGTGCGAACGACCGACCCGGCTCGTGCCATGCACTTGTACCGTGAGGCGATCCGGTTGAAGCCTCATTACGGCGAGGCCCACAACAACCTGGCCAACCTCTTGCAGCATACGGCTCCGGCGGAGGCCGAAGTCCATTACCGACGGGCTCTGGCGCACAATGCCAGACACGTCGAGGCGCATAACGGGTTGGCCAACCTGTACGCACGGCAGGGCCGGCTTGACGAAGCGGTTGCCCACTACCGCAGCGCACTGGCGATCGACCCCGCGTTCCAACTTGCACGTCAAAACCTAACGATCGTACTTGACGCTGAGAAAAACGAATGATCCAAGCAAGCTGGAAGCTGGAAAGTAGAAGATGGAAGCCAGAAGCGGGAAGCTAGGGAAACACTGCCGTGGTGGGCAATCCGCGACAGCGCGTCCCCAGCTTCCAGTTCCCGACTTCTGACACCTGACACCTGACACCTACTGATGCCCCACTCCCTCCGCGAAACGCTGCTCGCTTACACACCGGCCGCAATCCTCGTGGCGACCGGCCTGCTGGCGTATTCCAATGCGTTTTCGGCGCCGTTCGTATTCGACGGCGTGAGTTTTGTCCGCGATAGTCCGGCTATCCGGCGGCTCTGGCCGCCCACGCGGTTCCTCCGCAGCAACCGGCCGGTCGGGCAACTGTCGTTCGCGCTGAACTACGCCGTCCACGGCACCGACGTGTGGGGCTACCATGCGGTGAACGTCGGCATCCACCTGGCGGCCGGCCTGCTGCTCTTGGGCATCGTGCGGCGAACAACGGAGATGCAGCCGATGTTCGCGGGGCTGGAAACCGACGAATCGAAGCCCCGAGCCGGCCGTCGCAAGAACAGGCAGGATGCTGCTCCATTTCCCGGCTGGAGCCCGGCCACGTGGTTTGCTCTGGCCGCGGCGCTGTTGTGGACGGTGCACCCGCTGCAAACGCAATCGGTCACGTACCTGTACCAGCGGTACGAATCGCTCATGGGGCTGTTCGTGCTTGCGTCGGTGTACGCGTTCATGCGCGGGGCGCAGGCACCTGAAGGTAGGCTAATCTGGTTCTGGTACGCGGCCAGTGCGGCCTGCTGTCTGCTGGCGATGGGCACGAAGGAGACGGCGGCCGTCGTGCCGCTGGTGCTGCTGTGGTACGACCGAGCCTTTTGGGCCGGCAGTTGGCGCGAGGTGATCCGGCGTCGCGGAGTGTTGCACGGGCCGCTGTTGGCCGTGCTCGTTGGCGGTGTGGGTTATGTGGTCTGGAACCAGGCGTGGTACGCCGGGGGCGGCATTCTGGCGTACGACGAGGTTTCCACGCTGGAGTACGCCCGTTCGCAGCCGGGTGTCATCCTGCACTACCTGCGGCTGACGTTCTGGCCGGTGGGGCAGTGCCTCGACTACGGCTGGCCGGTCGCCCGCACCGCCGGGCAGATTGTGCCGCCGCTGTTGGCGATTGGCGTTCTGCTGGGGCTGACCGCTTGGGCGGTGTGGCGGAGGCCCGCGTTGGGTTTCCTGGGCGGCTGGTTCTTCCTCTTTCTTGCGCCCACCTCGAGTTTCGCGCCCATTATCGACCTGGCCTTCGAGCACCGCATGTACCTGCCCCTGGCCGCCGTGGCCGTGCTGGCCGTGCTGGGGTTCCACCGGGTGACCGAGTGGGCATTGAAGTTGCCCAACTGGGCGGTCCGTGAAAGGCACGCATTGCAGGTTGTCGCGCTCGGGGTCGCGGTTGTTGCACTGATGGTCACCACCCACCGGCGGAACGAGGTGTACCAGAGCGAGGTAGCGGCGTGGCTCGATGTGGTGGAGAAAGCTCCACACCACTTCCGTGCACACTATAATGTGGCTCTCAATTTAGAGGAGGTGGGCAACTTCGAAGGCGCCAAGCGGCACTATCGCCGCGCGCTGGAATTTAACCCGGATGACGCGGTCAGCCACAGTAATCTTGCGAACCTGCTGGCTGAAGTCGATGGTGACGTGGAGTTGGCTATCGAGCACTACCATCGAGCGATAGCCGCCGCCCCGAAATATGCCGCGGCCCGGACCAACCTGGCGGCGGTACTGGGGAAGTTGGGCCGTACGGGCGAGGCGATTACGCACTGCCGGAAGGCGATCGAAATCGACGCCCGCTGCGTACCGGCATACTTGCACCTGGGCAACCTCTTGGCTGTCACACGCCCCGACGAGGCGCTCGCGCACCTGCGACGCGCGCTGGAACTCGACCCCGAATCGGCCGAAGCACACCACGGACTGGCGAACGTACTGGCCGAGGCCGATCCGCGGGCGGCGCTGGGACACTATCAGGCGGCGCTGGAACTGGCGCCCGACTATGCCGAGGCGCACTTCAACCTGGCCAACCTGCTGGTGCGTCATGGGCAACTCGACCCGGCCGTTGCCCACATGCGCGAGGCTGTGCGCCTCCGCCCCGGCTGGCCGGAGGCCGAGCAGAACCTCCGTATTCTGACCGGCGGGGGGTAGGGGAGTTCGGAGATGGGAGATGGGAGATGGGAGATGGGAGATGGGAGATGGGGAAACACTGTCGTGGTGGGCAAGCCACGACAGCGCGTCGCCAACGCCTAACTCCCATCTCCCAGCCATGCCGCTCCGGTTTCTGCGGGCCTAATGAACTTCTTACACAATCCTAACAGAACGCTAACCGTTTGTGCGTTGACAGTCTCGGCCGCGGTACTCTAGGATCAACTGGACTTTGGAATGCCGGGGTTTATTCTCGCTTTGCGCCGGGCGCTCGCGCCACATCCTGCCGCGCCGGCAGGAAACCAGCGCGACGGGGCGGAGGAGATGGGAGCTGGACCACGAAAGACACGAAGCACACGAAAAGAAAGAGCTCTTCCGGTTCCGGCCGTGCTTTCCTTTTCGTGGTGAGCGACGCAGGGCGGGCTGTGTCCGGCATCGAGGACACGGTTTCCACCCGCGGCGGACGCAAGGGTGAAGGGAGAGCGGCGATGAATCGCGGCGCTCCAAAGGCGGACGGCACGGCGGAGCGTGCCTGCTACTTTTTGAAAACGTCATGCGAGAAAGGATACGAGCGATGCAAGGCATGAAGGCGATCGCCGCACACGCGGAGAAGACGCAGCGCACTCGCTTTGTCGCAGTGCTTGCCCTCGCTTGCATGGCCGCCGGCCTGTTGCTTGCCGCGCAGGCCGGCTGTAGTTGCAGCTCGGGGCCTGGTGGGGGCGATGACCCCTACCGGCGTATCACGGGTGCAGAGTTGGAGGCGCTTAACGAGGCTCGCCGACAACGTGCTGCCAAAGAAGCCGAGGAAGCCGCCAAGGCGCGCGCGGCGGCCGAGGCCGCGAAGAAGCGAAAGCAGGAGGAGCACCGCAAACGCGTCGAGGCGGAACGCATCAAGCGCGAACAGCAGCAGCGCGAGTGGCAGGCCAAGGTGGAGGTGGAACAGAAGATGAAGGCCGAGCCCGAGAAGCCCAAGTTCCCCGAAAACCCGGCCGACTGGACCAAGGACGACTTTCCCAAGGCCCGCGCCGCCGGCGAGCCGAAACTGGTCGACGCGGTCAATCATCTGGGCGAGATGTTTCCGACCAGCGAGCCGGCCGTCGCCACGTTGGTTTCGCTGCTGAAGCCCGCGGGCAAGCCGGCGGACCAGAAGCTCATCGAGGCGATTGTTCGCGCGCTGGGCCGGAACGAAACGCCGCAGGCCACGCAGGCGCTGCGCGACCTGGTCGACGGGAAGCTGGAAACGGAACATCCGTCGATCGCCCGTTCCAAGGCGCTTGGCGTATTGGCCGAGCGCGACCCCTCGCTGTTCGACGAACTGATGCTGGCCGGGCTTCGCACGGCCGACGACGATCAGCGCGCCGCCGGCGCCACGCGCGGCGTGTACGACTGGGAAGACGACCTGCTCAAACTCATTGACGAGCGGGCCGGCCCGGAGCTGCGCGTGCGCGTGGCCCGTTACGCCCTGGAGCCGGGCACGTCGGTGCGGCAGCGCGAGAAGCTGCTGGAGCTGCTCACGCGGGCGGTGCCGGCGAACCTGTCGGCTCAGGTGATCCTGCTGGCCAGCCCGACGACCGACGCCGCCGCGAAACCGCGGCTCGCGCAGCAATTGGCCATGGTCTCCTCCTGCACGTTGCAGCAGTTGCAGGGCATGCCGGCAAGCATTACGCCAACCTTCGCGGTCGCGGCGGGCCGGCCCGCCCGGCAGACCGCCACCTACGGCGTTACGTCGTACGGCGAAAGCCGCCCGGCCGCGAAGACTGCGGCCGGTGGGGCGGTGGCCGTCTTCGAGGACCCCAACCTGCTCCGCTACGCGCCCGACGCCCTGTGGAGCGACGCCGCCGTCGACCTCGTGGTCGAATCGCTGTATCACCTCGAACGGCTCGACCAGGCGCCGCACGACCTCCAGTTGGCCGTCACGATTCCCGTCGGCCGTGTGCGGGCCGAGCTGCTCGAAGCGCTTCGGCGGCACTGGCAGGACGGGCCCGAGGGACTGCGCAAGGCAGGTATTCCACAAGAAATCATCTTCGATCCCGCGCTGGCTGCGCTCCTCCGCACCCTGCCGCACGCCTCGCCCGACGCACGCGAGTGGCGGCGTCAGTTGTCGGCCGGCATTCCGCGGCCGTCTGATCCCGGCAAGGAAGGCATTGGAACCTGGCATCCCCTGCACCGTCAGCAGGCCGATGACACCGTGTTGGAGTTCGCCTGGGCCGAGTTGCTGGGCGAAACCATGTGGACACTCGCCACTCGGCTGCAAGCGGCGGCCGAGGTCGAGCTTGCGATGCGCGGCACCGAGGCGACCATCGACGCGGCCCAGCGACATACGCCCATCCCGCTGCACGAAAACGCCCGGATCGTGGCGTTCCACAGCGCGTCGCTCCCGGGCCCGCTGGCCGAGTCGTCCGACGACGTGCGTATCGACCCCGTGCGGCTGCGGTACGTGCGCATGGTCGACAACGTGTCGCTCCAGAGGACGGTCGGCCATTACATCCGCAACATGCACGAGCCGGCCGTGTTCATGGCCTGGCGGACCGGCTGGCTGACGAGCCTCGAGCGCGACGAGTCGGCGGGAACGCTCCGTTCGGTCGACGTGTTCATCCGGCGAACGAGCAACACGCTGTACAGCATTTCCGATCCGGCCGAGCGGCTGATAATCCAGGTAGTTTGCATTGAATGCGTCGACCCCGCGGCCGAGCAATCGCCCGGATCCAGCCAACAATCCTCCGTTCTAACGGAAAACTAACACTCGTTTCATCATAGGCTCATAGTCCTTCGCGATAATCTTCGGAAACGTCGGGCGGCACGCCTGCCCAACGACGGAAGCCCCCGGGGTTCATCCCGGGGGAGGGTCACCTTCAACCTACCGCTGGACGCGGGCAAAGAAATGCATGGCAAGAAAACCAACTCGATGCGGCAAGCCGCCGAGTGGGCCGGACGGGACGCGGGACCGCGCTGCCGGCTTCTCGCCGCGCCAATTTGCCCTCGGCCGGAATTCCGCAATCCTAATGGAAAACTAACACCCGTTTCATCACAGGCTCACAATCGTTTGCGATAATTTCCGGAAACGCAGCGAGGGCTGTGCCCGCCGCCAACACCCATGTCCGGGGCATCCCGCCGAGAAGTGCCCAGGAAACCCATCGGCGGGCACAGCCCACCCTGCGAACCGGCAACACGATCGAAACGAAGGACGCGAACTACGGCGGGCGCGGCCCGCCCTAAAAGCGGGAATCGGGCAAACCTTACAAGGAGCGGTGCGATGCAAGGAAACTGCAAAAGGAGGGAGGGGCGAACGGCGGTCACGCTGGTCGAGCTGCTGGTGGTCGTGGCCATCATCGGCATCCTGGCGGCCATGCTGTTCCCGGCCATCAACGCGGCACGCGAGTCGGCCCGACAGAGCGCGTGCATGAACAACCTGCGGCAGTTCGGGGTGGGCATGGCCGCACACGCCTCGCGCCACGGCACCTACTGCTCCGGCGCGTTCGACTGGGCCAAGGACGGCTGCGTGACGGAAATCGGCTGGGTGGCCGACGCGGTCAAGGCCTCCATGCCCGCCGGGCAAATGCTGTGTCCGAGCAACCCGGCCAAACTGGCCGCAACGTACAACGATTTGATGGCCATGGACGTCGTTGGGCTCGACGACGACCTAAAAAACGTATGCGTCGATTACCAAGGCAGCGAGGGTGAAGTCGATCCCGACGGAACGGATGTGATCAACCCTTGCCGGCGGATTATTTACGATGCGAGCGTGGGCGGGGCCGGCAGCGCGGACCGAATCGACCTGGTCGAGGAAGAGATTCTCAAGGAGCACTACAACACGAATTACACGGCCAGTTGGTTCCTGGTGCGGGGCGGCGTGCTGTTGGACGGCAGCGGGA
>CAYPWB010000342.1:0-6827 GCA_964414315.1 uncultured Planctomycetaceae bacterium
CGCGCGGCGGCCGGGCAATGCGTCCGCAGGACGGATCGATGAGCTTTTCCCCAGCCGCAGGTGACGGAACCGCGACGACCGGGACCCGGTAGCCTGGATGCCCCCTTCGGACCCCGCTCTATCGGTCGGCCACGTACGGATTGATTCAGGGACAACGGGTTCGGCGAGTTTGCCCGATTGTTTCGCAAGAACCCAGACGGCCCGCGCGTCTCACGGTCGCAGTGCTCGGGCTGCGCGGTTCTGCCTACCTTAGCCGGGGGACATCCTAACAGAAAGCTAACACAAAGCTCATCAGCCGCTAACGCGGATGAGATAGGATCGGGTGGCATCTTCGGGGTTGCGGCGCATTGCTGGGGCTGCAACTCATTGGAATACTATGCTGAGGCGAAATGCCATGAGCGTTGCCACCGTATCGCGCACGGAGCGCAAGCCTGTCGGGCCTGACCGGACGCCGGACGTTCTGCCGCAGCGCGAGCAGGAACTCTCGGTCGTCATGCCGTGCCTAAACGAAGAGCGGACGGTGGCCGCGTGCGTCCGCAAAGCCGCTGAAACGATGCAGTCGCTCGGCATCGTCGGCGAGGTGGTCGTGGTCGACAACGGTTCGACTGACCGGAGCGTGGCGGTGGCCGAGGCCGCAGGTGCGCGTGTGATCCACCAGCCGCTGCGGGGTTACGGCAACGCGCTTCGACTAGGCTTCGAAGAGGCCCGCGGCCGGTACATCATCATGGCCGACTGCGACGAGAGCTACGACCTGGCCGACCTGGGCCGGTTCGTCGAACGGCTGCGCGGCGGAGCCGAGTTGGTGATGGGCAACCGACTGGCCGGCCGGATCATGCCCGGCGCCATGCCCTGGCTCCACCGCTGGATCGGCAATCCCGTGCTGAGTCGGTTTTTGAACTTCCTGTTCGACACGGGCGTGGGCGATAGCCACTGCGGCATGCGCGGGTTCAGCAAGGAGGCCTTCCGGAAGATGGGCCTGAAGATGCCCGGCATGGAGATGGCCAGCGAGATGGTCATCAAGAGTTCGCTGGCGAAGCTTCAGATCGAAGAGATTCCGATCACGCTGCACCCGGACGGCCGCAACCGCCGGCCGCACCTGCGCAGCTTCCGCGACGGCTGGCGCCATCTGCGGTTCATGCTCATGTGCAGCCCCATGTTCCTGTTCATCCTGCCGGGCCTGCTGCTCACCCTGGCCGGCGTGGCGGCCATCCCCGCGGCCGTTCTGGCCGGCTACGGTGTGTTCACCGGGCCGTTCGGGCCCACGTTCATGTACACCACCGCCACGGCGGCCATCGTCGGCTCGCACCTGATCGTGTTCGGCTTCCTGGCCAAGCTATACACCCACCAGGTCGACCCGGTATTCGAGGACCCGCGCGTCGGCCGGCTGCTGTCGCTATTTACCATCGAGCGCGGGCTGCTATTGGGCCTTGTCCTGCTGGCGGCGGCCGCCGCGTTAGGCCTGCCCGTGTTCACCCACTGGCTGCTCCACGGTGTCGTCTTTTCCCCCGCCCGCTGGATCCTTTCCGGAACCTTGTTCACCCTGTCGATGGAAGCCATGTTCACCTCGTTCCTGGTCGGCATCCTGGACCTGCCACGGGAGAACCGGCGTGAGGGATGACTTCTGGTTGTCGGCCATCGTGCCCACCTACAATGGCGAAGCTTACCTGGCCGAAGCCCTGGAAAGCGTTGCCCGCGAGAACGACCAGGGCATCGAAGTCGTGGCCGTCGACGACGGTTCCACCGACGGCACGATGACGATTTTGGAGCGCTACGCGAAACGAATGTCGCTGCGCATCGTAACCCGGCCGCATGAAGGCAGTTGGGTGGCCAATACGAACCGAGGCATGGCTCTAGCCCGCGGCGACTACGCATGCATCCTGCACCAGGACGATGTATGGCTGCCGGGCCGCGCCGCGACGCTCCGACGGCTGCTGCAAGAAAACCCGGAAGCCGTCCAGGTGATCCACCCGTGCTGGTACATCGACCGCAGTGGTCAGAAGTTGGGGCTCTGGCGATGTCCCCTGCCGCGTCACGGTCGGCTCCTGCCGCCGCACATGGTGGTTCCGCGGCTGCTGGTGCAGAACTTCATTGCCATGCCGGCGCCGGTCTTCCGCCGCAGGACGGCCTTGGAGGCGGGCGGCATGAAGCCACCCCTGTGGTACACGGCCGACTGGGACCTGTGGCTCACCCTCGCTGCCGCAGGCCCGACCGCCTATCACCCCCGGCCGTTGGCCTGCTTCCGCATCCACGGCCAATCGCAGACCATCCAGTCGAGCACGGAGAGCGACCGTTTTCGTGCCCAACTCGAAGCGGTTCTCGCCGATCACTTAGGCCGCTGGGAAGAATGCCGCGGCGCCCTGCCGAGTTCAACGGTGCGTGCGGCGCGCTTCTCGGTCGACGTAAACGCAGCCCTGGCCGCATGGATCCACGGCCACCGCCGCCTGCTGCCCCGCGTTCTGATGCGAGGCCTGTTGCTCGGTCCCGTCGCCTCGTTGCGATTCCTTCGCGATTCAAGGCTTACGGAACGCGTTGTGCCCCGCCTGCGCAGCGGAGCGCTGAGGCATTAGCTCGGAGCCTGACCTTACAGCGAGCGATCGCACTACGGCGCCGATAGCAACTCGGTCAACTCCGCTTGCACATCAGGCCGCCCCGGCGCCAGTCGCTCGGCAAGCCGCAGTTCGGCCAACGCCTCGTCGCGGCGAGCCAGGGCGGCCAGCACGCGGGCATGCAGAATGCGCGCCTCCACCCGCCTGGGCGCGCGGCGGAGCAGTTCACCCACCTCGGCCCGCGCCGCCTCCGGTTGGCCCGACTCCAGCAAGAGAAAAGCGAGGTTTTCGCGGTACGTGAGCCCCTCTGGATGCGCCTGCACCACCCGGCGCATTCGCGCGACCGCCTCGTCGTGCTGTCCCGTCAGCCCCAAGGCCAAGGAGAAGCCGCTCTGGGCATCGGCATCGCCGGGGGCAATGCTCAGCGCATCTTGATAGGCTGCGGCTGCCTCCGGCACCTTCCCCAACGCAAGCAATGCCCGCGCAAGGCCCAAATGCGGCTTGACCATCAGCGGGCTCAGCCGGCAGGCCGCTTCGAAGTGAACGACCGCATCCTCAATTCCGCCAAGCTGCTCCAGGGCCAAGCCGAGGCTTAGTCGACCTTCGGCATGGTCAGGCTGCAACTCGACCGCCCGGCGCAACGGCGCTAGTGCCCCGCTGGGCCGGTTCAGCCGCAGCAGCACTTCGCCGAGAATCACCTGCGCGTCGGCCGACTGGGGATGGCGGTTGGCGATGCTTTCGGCCGTCGCCCAGGCTTCGCGAGCGCGGCCCGCTTCGATCAGAAGCGGCGTCAAAGCGCGGTGCGCGCGAGTATTCAGCGGTGCCTTCCGCACTACGTCGGTCCAGAAGGCGATCGCATCGCGGTAGACCAGATTGCGCGTATGGGTCGCGACAACCAGCGCCAGGACGGCCGCACCTACGAGGACCATCCCCAACCGGGCCGGATGGATGGTCCCGTCCCGGCCCAGGACAGTCAGTCCGTGGCGAACGCCAAGCACTACGGCAACCACCACCGCGGCCGACGGCAGGTACATGCGATGCTCGAACGCCAAGTCGACCACCGGCAAGACGCTCGAGGTAGGGGCGAGGATCAAGAAGAACCATCCGCCCAGAAAGCTCAACTCCTTGTGCCGGAACATGCACCATACCGTTCCGCCCAGCAGCCCGGCCACGAGCAGCCCCGGCAGCACAATCGTCCCGGCCGAGCGGGCCACCGGCCAGGCGTAGTCGACACACTGGCCCGCCGGCCAAAGCGAAAGGCGCAGATAGTGGGCAATCACCCCCGGCTGCGACAGGGCGTATTCCACGGCCGATATCGTGCCGAACCCCAGCACGCCCCCCTTGGCGTACATCGTCTGATGCGTTGCCACGTACACCACGCCGGCGGCCAGGAAGGCTAGCAACAGCGAATGAAACGCCCAGCGCCGCCGCCACAGCTCGCGCCACGTGGGCGACAGCAGTGCCCAATCATACCAAAGCAACACCAGCGGGCAGGCCGCCGCCACTTCCTTCGTGCCGATCGCCAGCAGGCAAGACAGTACCGACACGGTGTACCACGCAAGGCGACGGGGCGAATCGTCGGCGCGAATCAGCGAGTAAAGGCTCAGCAGAAAGAAGAGCCCCATTTGCGACTCGAACCGCTGGTAGATGTACGTCACGCTTTGTGTTTGCAGCGGATGCACGGTCCAGATCAACGCAACGACCAGGGCGATTCCGCCCGCTGCACGACCGTAGTCCTTCGCGAGCGCGCCCCGCGAAAACGTCCTCTGGACAACCCCGTACAGCACCAGCCCGGCCGCCAGATGAATGGCCAGGTTGACCGCATGATACCCCCACACGCTCGACCCGTGCAGCGCGTAGTTGATCGCGAAGGTCCATATACCGATCGGCCGGTTCGTACCTAGCAGCGGCGCCCACGGCGGCCACAGCCGGCGGCCCGGCAACTGGCCGAGTAGCACCTCGCCGTCGAAGAGAAACGGCACTGCGAAGATATTCGCGTACGCCGCCAGCCCGCACAGTACAATCAGCCCGCCGGCCACCAGCGGGTTGTTTGCCCACGCCCAGGCCGGCGCGTTGCACGGCGGCGCGGGCGGAACCTTTTGCGGCGTTGGGCGGCGTTTGCGGGACAAGAGTGGCGGTTTTCGGGGAAAGGATGTTGCGTAGCGTCGGATGAGACAGGGACGGCATCGGCTGCCGGGCCTACAGGCCGCACGATGCGCGAACCACGGCCTCTACCTCCCGCACGTAGCGCGCCCGGGTGAAGCAGGCGTACGCGCGGGCGATGCCGGCGGCGGAGAGCGCGGCATATTGATCGGGCGCGGCCAGCAGTTGCGCCACCGTGTCGGCCAGGCGCGGCACGTCGCCGGGCGTGTAAAGCAAGCCGGCGCGCGGCTCGTCGAGCACCTCCGGCAGACCGCCCGCTCGTGTTCCCACGACCGGGCAACCGGCCGCCATCGCCTCGGCGGCGGTCCGGCCGAACGCCTCGCAACGTGAGCAAACGAGTGCGATATCTGTGGCCGGAAACACCGCCTCGCCCGCGTTCGGCAGAAACCCTTCAAAAGCCACCCACTCCGCCAAACCGAGCTTTCGCACCAGGCGGCGGATCTGTATCGGGTACCACGGATGGCGCGAAGTTCCGACGATCCTCAACCGCACCGGAACGCCGCGCTGCCGAAGCAGGCCGACCGCGCGAATTGCGTCCGAATGTCCCTTGTGCGGCATCAGGCTTCCGACCAGGGCAAGCACTGGTTCGCCTGGGTGCACGGGTCCAGTCCTCGGAACGGGGGGGCGCCGGCTCTCGTCGACCACCCCGTTGTATACCACGCGAATGCGCGAAGCACCAGCATGACGTTCCACCATCCCGGCCACGGCCTGGGAGTTGCAGATCACTGCCTGAGAGGTCCTCTCCACGTACTGCAAGCTGCGACGGATCCCCAAGTCGAACTCCAGCCCGAAGTCGTCGTGGATGAACTCGCGGACGTGCCAAACATGAGGAACGCCCAGTCGTTCGGCCGCCAGCGCACCGAAGGGCGACGCCAGCGTATTGGTGTAGACGCAGTCGGGCCGGAAGCCGTCGAGCAGCTTCGGCAGCCGCCGGCAGGCCATGAAGTTGGCCAAGTGCCGCGGCAGCGCGTCGGCGAGATGAACGAACGGGGGGCCCACCCAGAACCTGTGCCCGGTAACCAGCGTGGCCACGCCCGACTCCCGCAATCGCTCTGCCAGCGGGCCCGGCTTCGGCAGCGCCACCAGGCACTCGTGCCCCGCCCGCCGCATCGCGCCGACAACCTCCAGCAGGCTTCGTTCGGCGCCATAACGGCCGGAGCTGTGGGAAACGAAGAGGACGCGGATCATCGCCGCCCACCCCGCCGAAGCATTCCGCCCAATCGCTCGATCAATCCCCTTGCGATCCCTCGCCACTTTTTCCGGTAGAAGGCGGCGGCGAACGCGAGGCGACCTTTCGGCAACGCCGTGGCACCCAGAACGCAACCCTCCGCCAGGGCGAGGCGGCACATGACGGGAGGAATCAAGAAGGGAACCATCCACGGCCTGACTTTGGCATGGACGGTTCCAATTCCCGTACGGTACATACGCTGCAAGCTCCAGTCGGGCGTGCATCGCTCAGCCGGCACGTAGTGCCAAACTAACGGCTCCGGCAGATACCAGGCCTCGACACCGTTGCGGACCAAGCGCAATTGCGCATCATCCTCGTCGCCCACGCCGAGCCGTGTTCCGGGCCCCAGTCGTTCATTGAACCCTTCGATCGCCTTGAGGTCGGAGGCAAACGCCGCCCAATTGTAGCCGAGAAAGGCCGGGAAACGAATCCTCTTGGGTTGCGTAGTATGCAGCCGCCAGGGTCGCGCAGAGAGCGGAAGATAGGGCCGCAACCACGCCGGTGGGAGTTCATCATGGTCTACGTCGACAGGACCACCGAACAGCCGGCCGCGGGTGACCGACTGAGCGGCTTCGGCATACGCCAACAGTGTGTCGGGATGAAGCCGCACATCGTCGTCCGTGAAGAAGATAAGCTCCGAATCGTCGATCTTCTCCAGCGCGACGTTGAGGGCCCTACACTTGTTCGGCGCTGCCGAATACAAGTAACGCGTAGAAAGTGGCCGTGCATATCGCGCGACAAGCTCTTCGCGGCTTTGCTCCGGCCCGTTTTCAACGACGATCGTTTCTCGGTAGATCGGCGGCTTGTGGCAGGCGCTAAGCGAATCCAGCGTGCGCTGCAATAGGTCGGCCTTGCCCGCGGCCGCGATGACTACCGTAAGCGAATCCGCC
>CAYPWB010000343.1:0-6804 GCA_964414315.1 uncultured Planctomycetaceae bacterium
CATCCACCCCTCCCAGGAGCCCACCCATGCCGCCACAACTTTACGTGTACGCGCTTCCGCATATTGTGCAACCTGAAGAGATGGCCGGCGGTACGGTCGTGGTTGTCGACGTGCTCCGGGCCGCAACCACGATTTGCCATGCCCTGGAGGCCGGTGCGGCGGAGGTCATCCCGTGCGTCGAGGTCGACGAAGCGCAACGCAAGGCGGCCTCTTTGCCCGGCGAGGTGGTGCTGGGCGGCGAGCGCGAGGGCTTGCCCATCGAGGGGTTTGATCTGGGCAACTCGCCCAGCGAGTACACCTCCGACCGCGTGGGGGGTAAAACCCTGGTGTTCACCACCAGCAACGGAACCCGCGCCCTGCACCATGCCCGACTGGCCGATCGAGTGCTGCTGGGGGCGTTCGTCAATGTGTCGGCGATTGTCCGGGAACTGCTCGGGCAGGAACAAATCCATATTCTGTGCTCCGGCACGCACGGCCAGTACAGCGAAGACGACGTCCTGCTGGCCGGCATGCTGGTCGAGCGGCTCGAACGCACCGGCGGCTTCAACTATGCCCAAAACGCCCAGGCCGCCACCGCCCGCGAGTTCTGGCTCAGTAGCTTCGCCCAACCGAAGGCCCTCGGCGCCGAGCCCCTGGAGCCGGAACTGCTGGTGCCGAAGCTTCGCCAGAGCGCCGGAGGGCGAAACCTGGTTGCCGTGGGCCTGGAAGCCGACCTCACCGACGCCGCACAAATCGATCGCTTTGAATGCGTGCCCGTGTACGACGCCGCCAGCGGTCGGATTCGCGCGGCGTGAAGGGGAGTTGGAAGATGGGAGTTGGAAGATGGGAGTTGGGAGTTGGGAGTTGGGAGTTGGGAGATGGGAGTTGGGAGTTGGGAGATGGGAGTTGGAAGATGGGAGATGGGAGTTGGGAGTTGGGAGTGCGCGGCAAGATGGGATGCTTGTGGTCAATGGGGAGAATTAAGAAGAGGCGAGGGAAGGGGCGATATGGCAAGGGGGCGAGCGGGGGTCGGGAATGAATGCCCTTGTGGACTGCCCCAATCCGCTGCTAAGGTTGTAAGTGTTCACGGGACGGTGGCAAGACAGGCTGGAAGACTTTCCCACGTCGCTCGCTCCCCGCAGACTACTGTTTTGCACCGCCTAAGGTTTGGCAGTCATGAACGCGGCTACGCCACCTTCGCACAATCCGATTGCACGTTTCGCGGAAGCATACTGGGTGCAGTCGCGCCGGCCGTTGGCCAGCCTGGTGCTCATTGCCCCGCTGCTGGTGGTGTACGAGACGGGCGTGCTGGTGTTCGGCGCGGCGCAGGTGCGCAACGGGGCTGACGTATGGCTGCGGCAATGGCTCGAATTGCTGGGGTTCGGGCAGTACTTCCTGCTGCCGATGCTGACGGTTTGCGCCTTGTTGGCCTGGCATTATTTAACGCGGGAGCCGTGGCATCTTTCGCGCGGGCTGATTTCCGCCATGGCAATCGAGTGCATTGCCTTGGCCGTCTGCCTGCGTTTGATCCTTCACGTGCAAGGCATGCTTTTTGCTCAATGGGCGGGCCCGGTACCCCTGAGTCTCACGGCAACGACGGCGCGGGCCGTGGGGTTTCTTGGCGCGGGCATCTATGAGGAGTTGCTCTTCCGCCTCCTCCTCCTCGCGCCGATGGCCTGGGGGCTGCGCCGCTTGGGCGTCAAGCCGCTGCTGAGTTCCGCAACCGCCGTCGTCGTCACGAGCCTGCTCTTCAGCGTCGCGCATCACGTGGGACCGGGGGCCTATCCGCTGAACGGATTCGACTTCGTCTTCCGCTTCCTCGCCGGCGTCTTTTTCTCGATTCTATTCCTGTACCGTGGATTCGGCATTGCCGCGGGCGCCCACGCCGGCTACGACATTCTGGTCGGGGTGTTCCCGTAAGGCACGCCGTTTGCATTGCCGGCGACGGCGGGCTGCCTTGAAAAAGCCCCCTTGGATACTTGGCCGCGATGTGCCTATAATGCGCGTATCGGGTTTGGAATTCATGGCGCTCCGATCGGAGCGCACGTATCATACGGAACCGAGGCACCGCCGAAATCCTTCGGCTCGCCGTCCCTTGAGCCGGCGGGCGATCGGTGTTGCCGGGCGTTCCATCAGCGAGAGGATCATCGACGTGCTTACTGTTCGGCCGAAAGTTGCAGAGTTGTTGTTTCGTTTGTACGGTCGTCCCCTGCACCCCGAGTTGTTCCAAATCCACGCTTCCCGAACCGTACAGCGCGGCCAGTATGAAGCGAAGGTCGACATCACCAGCGCGGGGCACGTGGTCACGTGGCGCTACGGCGGCATGACGCTGACGGAAGTGGCCGCCTCCGCGCAGCACCCGCTGCCGGAACGACGCCGGCTGATGTCGTACCGCCTGAAGGGAAGCCGCAGCGATCGGGTCGACTGCCGCGGCGGCATCTCGTACCACGTCGACTTCCAACTCGAGCCGGTTGAGCCGGAATTGTTCTGGATCTTCCAGGAAGAACTGGCGTTCGACGGCGAGCGTCAGGGCATGTTGCACAAGTTCGATTCGAGCGGCCGCATCGCGCTGGGCGCGCTCAGCTACATCAACGTCGAAACGCGCAATCGCAGCCTCATGGTGCAGGCGTTCCATACTTTTCCCGACGATTACGCCATCGTCAAGACCCAGTCGATGTTCCGCCTGCCGCCCACCAAGCCCGACCACGACTTCTGACGCGTCGCCCCGGCCGACGTGCTTCTCGCGCGCCGTGCATAAATCGCACGTGCCAGGTGGGTGGAGTGCCAACGGGGATTGCCCGTCCTGAGTGTGCCACTGGCTCGGCCAGTGCCAAAGGGAGAGTGGACATCGGCCTGTCAAGGAACCGACCGTCCGAGCCTTCGGAGCCGTCCAACACAAAGGGGCTCAATGTGCCGTCAAGCACTGGCACAGCCAGTGGCACACACTTCATGCCCCTTTCAAGCACTGGCACAGCCAGTGGCACACAATGTCGGCCGAGGCCGTAGCATACCGGACAAGGTGCGTCGTGCGCCCATCGCCGTTTTTGTCGCCAATTCGATCTTGGGGTACAACGCGTTCTTGTGTACCCTGTGCGGCATAACGGAAGGACCGCCTCTCGCCTCTCTGGAAGATGAACTCATGCTGATGTCGAAGGCGCCGGACAGACCAGTGCGCGGTCGGCTTGCCGGAAACACCCCGTCGATTGCGGAGCCCGCGGCCCCGACGCCCCAGTCGGCGGGCTTGGGCCTCTTTCCCCGCATTGCCTGGCGCTGGCTGCCGCTGGCGCTGCTGGCATTGGCAGCACTGACGATGGCCGCCGATTGCGCCATCGCCCAGTGGTTTGCCGCGCGTCCCTACCCGAGGCTATTGGCCGAGTTGATCGAGGTGTGCGAATCGTTCGGCAACGGGCTGGGGGTGTTCGTGCTGGCGCTAGTGATCTATCAGCTCGACGCCGAACGCCGCTGGGTGCTGCCCCGCGTGCTGACCGCTTCGCTGGGGGCGGGTATGGCGGCCAACGGTTTGAAGATGCTACTGGCGCGAACGCGGCCCCGGGCCTTCGATTTCGACGGCGGCGTCCTGGCCACCTTCGGCGATTGGTTGCCCTTGGGCCGAGGCGGCGCCGTCGTGCAAAGCTTTCCCTCGGCCCATACGGCCACGGCGGTGGGACTGGCGGTTGCCCTGGCCTGGCTGTATCCGCGCGGACGTTGGACCTTCGGCGCCCTTGCCGTCCTGGTCGCCTGCCAACGCATGCAGTCGGCCTCGCACTACCTGAGCGACGTGTTGGTGGGCGCCGCAGTGGGACTCATCGTAGCCCGAGGATGTGTGGAGTCCGGTTGGTTGGCCGCCCGATTCGACCGGCTCGAAGCCCGACTGAAACGGCGGCATGCGCCGCGCCGCAACGAGCAGCCCACGGAACGACCCTCCTCCGAACAACTCACCAGCGTGTAAGACCCCAACCACCGACGGGCGAGCGGGGCTGTAAGGTCCTGTTTCCGTCTTTCGATCGGGTTCCCACCGGTCGGATCGATGCACTTTTCTCGTCAACGCGACCTACCGATGGGCATACCACCGGCGCTCGGCCTTCCCGGGAGCGTGGCTTGGGAATTATAGGCAGTTCAGGAAACTAAAGCCGCCTTTTCCGATTAAAAGAAATCGCCAAAGTCTAACGGTTACGCTGCCGATACCAACTTTGCCGATTGCCAGGACTTCAGGCATGCGCTGCCTATTGCCCACGGATTGAGGACCCCCCACCCATGACACGGCTATTGAACCTCTTTTCCACCTCCGCGATCCTTGCCGCCGCATGGCTCACGCTTTCCGGATGCACGCCGCAGCAGCCGTTCTACCTGTTCGAGGACGGCGATCTTTCCCACTATATGGATCAGGCGACGCAGATCGAGGTGCCCGACGTCGAGCCAAACAGCCTGGGCGAGGTGGAGGGCGCGGAGCGTCCCCTTTCGCTTCAGAACGCGGAACCCCGCGAGGTGTGGGACCTGTCGCTTGAGGAGGCCGTGCAAACGTCGCTGGCCAACAGCAAGGTATTGAAGCGGCTGGGCGGCCAGGTGCTGTCGCAAACGCCGCCCGAGTTCCTGCTGCAGAACCCCATGCTGGCCCCCACGGTGTACGATCCGGCCATTTCGGAAAGCGACCCGCGGCAGGGCGTTGAGGCCGCGCTGGCCGCGTTCGACACCCAGCTTCGCTCCAACGTGTTCTGGGAGAAAAACGACACGCCGCAAAACATCGCCGGCCTGTTCACGCAGTTCCGGCCCGCCGTGTTCGAGCAGGACCTGGGCACGTTCCAGGCGCAACTGCAGAAGACGGCCGCGACCGGCGGCACCTGGGCCCTGCGGCACAACGTGCGTTACGAATGGAACAACCAGCCGGTGTTCGACGGGCAAACCGGCTCCCGCGCCTTCGCCAGCGACTGGAACGTGAACCTCGAAGCCGAAATGCGTCAGCCGCTCATGCAGGGAGCCGGGACGCAGTTCAACCGCATTGCGGGCCCCGGCGCCATTCCCGGCCTCTACAACGGCGTGGTCATTGCCCGGATCAATACCGACATTGCCCTGGCCGACTTCGAAAGCGGCGTGCGCGACTCGGTGGCCGACGTTGAGAACGCATACTGGGAACTGTACTTCGCGTACCGCAACCTCGACGCCGTGGTGGCCGGCCGCGACAGCGCCCTGACCACCTGGCGGCGCATCCACGCCCTGTACAAGATCGGTGCCCGAGGCGGCGAGGCTGAGAAGGAAGCGCAGGCGCGCGAGCAATACTTCCAGTTCCGCAACGCCGTCGAGCAGGCGCTGCACCGGTTGTACGCCAGCGAAGCGAAGCTCCGCTACATGCTGGGCCTGGCGGCGACCGACGGCCGACTCATCCGGCCGAGCGATGAGCCCGTCAGCGCGAAGGTCGTGTTCGACTGGCAAGACGCCCTGGGCGAGGCGCTTGCTCGAAACGCTGAATTGCGCGAACAGAAGTGGATGGTGAAGCGGCGCGAGATGGAACTGATCGCCTCGAAGAACTTTCTGCTGCCGCGATTGGACGCCGTCGGCCGCTACCGCTGGCTGGGTCTGGGCAACGACCTGCTCGGCGACGGCTCCTCCAACTTCCAAGACCCCGGCTCCAATGCGTACGCCGTCATGACCGGCGGCAATTTCCAGGAATGGCAGCTCGGCTTCGAATTCAGCATGCCGCTGGGATTCCGCCGCGAGATGGCCGGCGTGCGAAACGCGCAACTGATTCTCGCCCGCGAGCGGGCCCGGCTGCAAGAGATGGAACTGGAGCTTTCGCACCAGCTTTCTCATTACATCCGCGAGTTGGAATCGCAGTACGTGCTGACGCAAACCAACTGGAACCGCCGCGCGGCGGCCCAGCGGCAGGTGCAGGCCGTGGCCGAGGCATACGACACGGGCACGGTCACCATCGACGTACTGCTCGAAGCGCAGCGCCGGCTGGCCGTGGCCGAGAGCGATTTCTTCCGCGCGGTGGTCGACTACAACACGGCCATCACGCAGGTGCACAAGCGGAAGGGCTCGCTGCTGGAATACAACGGCGTGTACCTGGCCGAAGGCCCGTGGCCGGCGAAGGCCTACTTCGACGCCCACCGCCGTGCCCGCCAGCGCGACGCCGGCATGTACCTCGACTACGGCTTCACCCGGCCGAAGGTCATCAGCCGCGGGCCGGTTGCCCAGGGAGCGGAGGGAGCGCCGGTGGAGTACCTCGACGGTCTGTACGGCGACCCGAACGAAGCGTGGCTCGACGCCGCCGATGAGCCGGCGGAGGCTACCGAGCCGGCCGAGTCGGGCATGGATGGGATCGAGCCCATTCCCACACCCGACCCGACGCCTCGCAGCCCCTCGGCTCCGGCCCCGCCGACGCCCGAAGCCGATCCTCAGGCGGCCCGGACACCAAGCGGCGAAAAGCAGGTGGCCAAGGCGCCGACCGCGCCGGCGGCACCGCGTCGGATCGACGTGGGGGCGCGTTTGGAGTCACTCGACGGATTCGCCGACGCCGGCGTCCAGCAGGCCGGCGGGCCGGCGCCCGGTGCCGGCTGGTCGGTAGCCCGGCCGGTGGCTCACGAAGAGCCCGTTGCCAAGACGCCCGCCCCCTCGGCCTCGCCGGCGGAATCGCAGGCCTCGCCGGCGTCCGGCGCCGGTTGGCGAAACGTGCGAGAGTAGCCCGTTGGGCGGGCTCGTCGGGCAGGCTATGCCCGCCGCATCTTACGCGCGACCTCTTCGCCGCGGGCACAGCCCGCCCCCTGCTCGGCCAGGGAAAACAGGAGAGAACCGAGGCAACGGAGCGGGAGAACTCCGTTGCCTCCGTCT
>CAYPWB010000344.1:0-6793 GCA_964414315.1 uncultured Planctomycetaceae bacterium
TTATGTCGCACAACGGCGAGATCAACACACTGCGTGGCAACATGAACTGGATGCAAGCCCGCGAGGGCCTGCTGCAAAGCGAGATGTTCGGTCCGGAACTGGCTAAGCTGTTCCCGGTGGTCGAGCCCGACTGCTCCGACTCGGGCACGTTCGACAACGTGCTGGAGTTCTTTCTCCAGACGGGCCGCACGCTGCAGGAAGCGGTAATGATGATGGTGCCCGAGGCGTGGCAGCATCACGAGGCGATGCCGGAGGCGAAGCGGGCGTTCTACGAGTACCACTCGTGCCTGATGGAGCCGTGGGACGGCCCGGCCTCGATCGTGTTCACCGATGGGAAGTACATCGGGGCGGTGCTCGACCGCAACGGGCTGAGGCCCAGCCGTTACTACCTGACGCACGACGACCGCGTGATCATGGCCAGCGAGGTGGGCGTGCTGCCGATCAACCCGAAGCTCATCAAGGAAAAGGGCCGTTTGCAGCCCGGAAGAATGTTCCTGATCGACTTCGAGGAAGGCCGGCTCGTGCCCGACGAGGAACTCAAGAGCACTTGGGCGGCCCAGCGGCCGTACGCCGCCTGGCTGGGCGAACACCGGATCGACTTGGAAAAGCTTCCCCCGGGCGACGACGTGCCCGGCTACGATCCCGAAACGCTGCTCACCCGAATGCAGGCCCACGGCTATACGCAGGAAACCATGCAGTTCATGCTGCTGCCGATGGTGCTGGACAAGCGTGATCCGGTCGGCTCGATGGGCAACGACGCGGCACTGGCCTGCCTGAGCGACCAGCCGCGGATGCTCTACGACTACTTTCGGCAGCTTTTCGCCCAAGTGACCAATCCAGCCATCGACTCGATTCGCGAAGAGATCGTCATGTCGATGGAGTGTTACATCGGGCCGGAACGGAACCTTCTGGAAACCACGCCGGAGCACGCCAACCGGCTGCGCATCCCGCATCCGATCCTGACGAACTCCGAGCTGGCCGCGATCAAGCAAATGTCGGCCCCGGGCTGGGCGACGCGTGAAATCGACATCACCTACCCGCGCGAGCAGGGCGTGCGCGGCATGACGGCCGCACTGGACCGCGTGTGTGCCGAGGCCGAAGCAGCGGTCGACCGCGGTTGTACGCTGGTGGTGCTTTCCGACCGCGCGATGGACGACCGGCACGTGCCGCTGCCGATGCTTATGGCCTGCGGCGCGGTCCACCATCACCTGATCCGGCAGGTGAAGCGCACCCGTATTGGCATCGTGCTGGAAACGGGCGAAGCCCGCGAGGTGCATCACCACTGCCTGCTGGTAGGCTATGGGGCCGACGCCATCAACCCGTACCTCGCGCTGGAGGCCCTGTGGGAAGCCCGCCGCGACGAACGCCTCGGGGGACCGTCCCAATTTTCGCGGCCCGAGGGCAACGGCACCCCATCGCCCGACGCCTCCGCCGCGAAAATGGGACTGTCCCCTTCCCCCGCTCCTGACTTTCCCGACGACGACGCGGTCGTCGCCGGCTACCGCAAGGCCGTCTCCAAGGGCATGCTCAAGGTGATGGGAAAAATGGGCATCTCGACGCTGCAAAGCTACAAGGGCGCGCAAATCTTCGAGGCGGTCGGCCTGGACGACGAGGTGATCGAGCGGTGCTTCGAGGGCACGGGTAGCCGCGTGCGGGGCGTCGGGTTCAGCGTCTTGGCCCAAGAGGCGCTCGAGCGTCATGCCCGCGGATACCCTTTGCGAGAAAGCGACCGCCAGACGATGCTCCCCAACCCGGGCGAGTTCCACTGGCGCGCCCAGGGCGAGCGTCACAGTTGGCAGCCCGAGGCGATTTCCGACCTTCAAGCGGCCGCACGCACCGACAGCCGGGAGCGGTATCGCCGCTTTGCTGAGCGGGTGAATGCCGACGCGGCCGCCCGCTGCCAACTCAAGGCCCTGCTGGGTTTCAGGCCCGAGGCGATGGCCGATCCGATTCCGCTGGAGGAAGTGGAGCCGGCTGCTGAGATCGTCAAGCGGTTCTGCACTGGGGCGATGAGTTTCGGCTCGATCTCGGAGGAGGCGCACACGTCGCTGGCCGAGGCGATGAACGCCATCGGCGGCAAGAGCAACACGGGCGAAGGAGGCGAGGACCCGGCGCGCCTCACCCCATTGCCCGACGGACGCCCCAACCCGCGCCGCTCGGCCATCAAGCAAGTGGCCTCCGGACGCTTCGGCGTGACGATCGATTACCTGACGCAGGCCGACGAGCTTCAGATCAAGGTGGCGCAGGGCGCGAAGCCGGGCGAAGGGGGCGAGTTGCCGGGGCACAAGGTTGACCGCAACATTGCGCGCATCCGCCATTCGACGCCCGGCGTGGGGCTCATCAGCCCGCCGCCGCACCACGACATTTACTCGATCGAGGACCTCAAGCAGCTCATTCACGACCTGAAGAACGCGAACCCCGCCGCACGCATCAGCGTAAAGCTGGTTTCCGAGATGGGTGTGGGCACCATCGCCGCCGGCGTGGCCAAGGCGCACGCCGACCATATCGTCATCGCCGGCGACGGCGGCGGCACCGGCGCCTCGCCCCTGACGAGCATCAAGCACGCCGGCCTCCCCTGGGAACTGGGCCTGGCTGAAACGCACCAAACCCTCGTGCTCAACGACCTGCGCAGCCGTGTGGCGCTGCAAACCGACGGGGGGCTGAAGACCGGCCGCGACGTCGTCCTGGCCGCACTGCTGGGCGCCGAAGAGTTCGGCTTCGCCACCGCGCCGCTCATCACGCTCGGATGCATGATGATGCGCAAATGCCACCTGAACACCTGCCCGGTGGGTGTGGCCACGCAGGACCCATACTTGCGCAAGAAGTTCCAGGGCAAGCCCGAGCACGTGATTCGCTACCTGTTCATGGTGGCCGAGGAGGCCCGCGAACTGATGGCCCAGCTCGGCTTCGGCGCCGTCGAGGAAATGATCGGCCGGGTCGACGTGCTCGAGCGCAACCCCGAGGTGCAGCACTGGAAGATCGACGGGCTCGACCTGACGCCCATCATCACGCCGGCCCAGAAGAAGCACGAGCGCGTGTCGGTCTTCTGCACGCAGAAGCAGGACCATCAGCTCGAAGCGGCGCTCGACAACAAGCTCATCGCGCTGGCCCGCGGTTCGATCCAACGAGGAGCGAAGTCGCGCGTGTGGCTTCCCATTGTCAATACGAACCGGGCCGTCGGCACGATGCTCAGCCACGAAATCGCCAAACATCGCGGCGAGCAAATGCTGCCCGACGGCACGATCCACATCAAGCTGACCGGTTCGGCCGGGCAGAGCTTCGGCGCGTTCCTGGCGCAGGGGGTGACGCTGGAACTGGAGGGCGACGCGAACGATTACGTGGGCAAGGGGCTCTCCGGCGGCCGCGTGGTCGTGTACCCGCCCAAGGACAGCACGTTCGTGCCCGAGGAGAACATCATCGTGGGCAACGTGGTACTCTATGGCGCCATCCGCGGGCAAGCGTTCTTCCGCGGTAGTGCAGCGGAGCGATTCGCCGTGCGCAACAGCGGCGCGCACACGGTCATCGAGGGGGTGGGCGACCACGGCTGCGAGTACATGACCGGCGGCCGCGTGGTCATCCTGGGCCCGACCGGCCGCAACTTCGCCGCCGGCATGAGCGGCGGCATCGCCTACCTCTGGGACCCCAACGCCGAGTTCCCCCCCAACTGCAACATGGACATGGTCGAGCTTCAGCAACTGGAGGACTCGACCGAGATCGACGAGGTGCGAGACCTCATCGCCCAGCACCAGGAGGCCACCGGCTCGACCCTGGCCGCAAGCCTGCTCGGTCGCTGGACCGACGCCGTGCCCGAGTTCGTCAAAGTGATACCACTCGACTACAAGCGTGCGATGGAGGAAGCGGCGGCGGGCGCCCCTGAGCAGAAGGAGCCGGAGCTTGCGACGGTGGAGGGTTGATAAGACAATGCATTGTGGGCGATTAGTAGCACATCACCGTCGAGTTCGGCAATCGTATTCAGTGCGCAAATAGGGCAAAGTGGTGAACAATACGTTTGAACTAATTCGGCAACTGGTACTGGGGGGAGACTTCCGGATTTCGGAGCATGGCTACGATGAACTCGCCGCAGACGGGTTGATGGCCCGGGATGTCATCGAGGGAATGAGTCACGCGACCATCGTTGAAGACTACCCGAATTATCCGAAGGGACCGTGCGTACTCCTGCTCCAGTCCGACAGTGACGACCAACCACTTCACGTTCTTTGGGGGATTCCAAGGGGTGAACAGCGTCCAGCGGTGCTGATTACTGCCTACCGGCCTGATCCGCTGCTTTGGGACGACAACTTCTTGAGGAGGCGAACATGAGAAAACGAACTCGAACCAAACTGGTCCACGAAGGAAAATACGCTGCGGAGGTAGTCGTTGAGCTATTGGAGACCGACGACGCCTGGTCGCCGCATCTCTCCGTGGACGATGCCTATAAACTTGACACCGTGCGCGAGGCATTGCGGCACGGCGACCTGCAAACGGCCGCCCGGCACGGAAAAGTGTACACGTTAACCCCAGTTGCCACGCCATAATTCAAATCTCCGAGAGTTCCCATGGGCAAACCCACCGGATTCATCGAGTTCACACGAAAGACAACGCCGTACCGCGATCCGGCGGAGCGCATCGCCGACTTCCGCGAGTTCCTGCTCCGCGCGCCCGACGAGCAACTGAAGGAACAAGGTGCGCGGTGCATGGACTGCGGCATTCCGTTCTGCATGTCGGCCATGGGTTGCCCCGTGGACAACCTCATTCCCGAGTGGAACGACTTGGTGTATCGTGGCCGGTGGCGCGAGGCGGTCGACCGGCTGCACAAGACAAACAACTTTCCGGAGTTCACCGGCCGGGTGTGCCCCGCCCCGTGCGAAGGCGCCTGCTGCCTTGGCGTCGTCGACCCGCCGGTGACGATCAAGGACATCGAGTGTGCGATCGTCGACCGCGCGTGGGCCGAAGGGTGGATCGTCCCGCGGCCGCCCTCGCAACGCACCGGCAAGCGCGTGGCCGTGGTCGGCTCCGGGCCGGCCGGGCTCGCCGCCGCCGACCAACTCAACAAGGCCGGCCATCGCGTGACCGTGTTCGAACGCGAGGACCGTCTGGGCGGGCTTCTGACCTACGGCATCCCCAACATGAAGCTCGACAAGAAGACCGTACAGCGGCGGCTCGACCTGATGTCGGCCGAAGGAGTGCAGTACGCGCCGAACTCGGAGGTCGGCACCACGGTCGACGTGGCCGACCTGCGCCGCCAGTTCGACGCCATCGTGCTGTGCTGCGGCGCTACCCGGCCGCGCGACCTGCCCATCCCCGGCCGCCAGCTTGGCGGTATCCACTTCGCCATGGAGTTCCTCACCGCCAACACACACAGCCTGCTCACCACGCACCTTTCCGACGGCACGTACATCTCGGCGAAGGGAAAAGACGTTGTGGTCATCGGCGGGGGCGACACGGGCACCGACTGCCTCGGCACGTCGATGCGCCACGGCTGCCGCAGCCTCGTCAACTTCGAACTGTTCCCCAAGCCGCCCGCGGAGCGCGCGGCCGACAACCCCTGGCCGGAGTGGCCGCGCATCTTCCGCGTCGACTACGGACACGTCGAGGCGGCCGCCCGGTTCGGCGAGGACCCCCGCCGGTATTCCCTCATGAGCAAGGAGTTCCTCGACGACGGCGCGGGCCGCGTGGCGGGCATTCGCACGGTCGAGGTCGAGCCGCGGTTCGAGGGCGGGCGCATCGCCTTCGACGAACGGCCCAACAGCGAACGCACCTGGAAGGCCGACCTCGTGCTGCTGGCCATGGGCTTCCTCGGGCCCGAAGAAACGCTGGCCGAGCAGCTTGGCCTCGCGTGCGACCCGCGGGGGAACTTCCAGGCCGAGGAGGGCAAGTACGCCGCCAGTGTGGAGGGCGTTTTCGCCGCCGGCGACTGCCGTCGCGGTCAGAGCCTCGTCGTCTGGGCCATCCACGAAGGCCGCGGCGCCGCCCGCGAGTGCGACCGCTACCTCATGGGCAGCACCACGCTGCCGTAGTCCCGCGAACACAAGAAACGAAAAGGGGACGGTCCCAGCTTCGCCGGTCGCCGGACGGCTTATGAAGCCGGGCCGCGGCCGTATCGCGAAAACTGGGACCATCCCCTGTGGAAAGATTATCCGTCGCGGGGGTCTATCCGCGACGGGTTGAATGGGGCGGCGAATTGAATCTATTATGAGCCCTGACTTGCCCCATGCAATCAAACGGTTTCCACGGGGAATCCGAATGAATGCCGAGGGCTTGTCAGAGGCTCGCTGCTTCCAGGGCCGGGGCCGGCGAGGCCGCGGCGCCTAGACAAGCTCTTTCCTGGCGCCGATCAACGTCCGCAGTCGCTCGGCCAGCAGTGCGGCGTCGAACGGCTTCTTGAACGTTTCGTTGATGCTCGAGCGGTCAAAGCTGGTGGAGCTTCCATCGTCGGGTAGTAACGCAATCAGCGTGACTTCGGCGAACTCGGTATTGCGGCGGAGGTTCTGGCAAATTTGCAGGGCCTCCGTGCGGCCGATCGAGAAGTCGACAATAATACAGTCCGGATGGAAACTCTCGGCTTGAATGCCGGCATCGAAGCCGCTGGCGGCCACGCCCACCTTGAACGAACGCTCCAGCGGCAGTTCCCGCTTGAGGTTCTCGATCAAGACTTGGTCCTGAGCTACAATCAGGACCTTGGCCATGGCCTCATCCTCGAGGTCGCCCAATGGCATTCCGTGTTCCTTGAGGAACTTGATCAGGTAGTCCCTGGGAATGCGGCGGTCTTGGGAACCCGGGATGCGGTATCCCT
>CAYPWB010000345.1:0-3131 GCA_964414315.1 uncultured Planctomycetaceae bacterium
GTGCTCCTTGAAGTACGGATCGACGTTCTTGTCCCAGTCGAGTTGGCCCACGATGAAGTCGAGGTCCTGGTGCTTCTCCGGCGGCACGTCCTTCACGAGCAGGTCCCAGGGCACTTCGCGCCCTTCGACCAGCGACTGGAACATACCGAACACGTCGGAGCCCCACTGCGGCTCGTAGGTGCACATGGAGCCGGGCGCGTGCAGCACGCCGGCGGGAATGAGCCAGCCGGTGCCCGGTTTCAGGCGGTACGCGCGGGAGAGGTCGAGGATGCCGTTATCGCCCTTGTTCCAGTTTTCGAGGCAGCGGATCACGTCGGCCTTCGTCGTGCCCGGCTCCAACCCCATGAACGTGTAGTCGAAGTGGTTCTCGGCGGCATTCAGGATGGGGCCCATATTGTCGAAGAACTTCGAGTAGACCGGCCAGCGTTGGTACTGGTCCCACATCTTCCGGCCGATCATTCGCGCGCCGGCCTCGGCCACGGCATCGCGGAGCAGGAACCGCTGCCCTTCGAACAGGCAGTAGCTGAGGCCCTCGTCCCAGGCGCGGTTGTCGTTCATCGCCTCGGTGGTGCTGGCGAACCACCGCTCGTCGATTCCACCCCGGTGGACGCCCAAGGCGTACCAGTCGGTCGGGGCCAGCTTGATTCGCTTACCCGGGTGAAGGAAGCTCCGCGGAACCCAGGTGGGGGTCAGCCGGAGAATGCCCTCGCCAGCATCCAGCGCCTGGTTGAGAATCTGTCCGACATTGTCCGTTTTCACCACTGGAGAAGCGCACATCGTTGTTTCAACCTTTCCTATTTGAGGAATCGTCGCAGGCGACCGGCCCCGAAGGAGTCTCGGGCCGCCTCCCGGAAGTATCAGTCGACGCGGAAAGACCTTTTCTAGCGTTTTCCTGGTCCGCTGACAAGTAACCGCTACCCGGCGTCGGCCGCGGCGCATCGTGGGTGGCGACGGGCTTGCGGAGGGAAGCTCCATCTCCCCTGCGGGCGGCCCCGCCGCCCTGTGAGGATATCCCAAGAATCCCCTCTCCCGGAGGGAGAGGGGACTTGGGTCCGGGCCTGTCCCCTTCGCCCCCTGGCAAGGTCGCGTTGTGCCGCGTACACTTTCGGCAAGCGAAATCCACTTGCCCCTTCACAAAAGGAATCGCCCATGGCCCGAAAAATGTGGACGCTGGCCGACCAGCAGCAGGATATCTACGTCGACCAAATCGTCCTTGAGCCGGAGAACGTCGGCGGCGCCGCCACCGGCTATTCGGTAACGAAGCGGGTGCTCAGCGCGGGTAGCCGGCGCGGGGTCGAGGTGGTCGAAGTCAACAACGGCAGGCTCCGGTTCACCGTGGTGCCTACGCGCGGCATGGGCATTTGGCGGGCGTCATTCGGGCAGCTTCAACTCGCCTGGCAGTCGCCGGTCCACGGCCCGGTGCATCCCAGCCTGGTGCGGCTGAGCGACCCGAGCGGCATCGGATGGCTGGACGGGTTCGACGAACTGCTGGTGCGCTGCGGCCTGGAGAGCAACGGCGCGCCGGAGTTCAACGAGCAGGGAGCCTTGGTGTACGGGCTGCACGGCAAGATCGCGAACATCCCGGCCCATCACGTCGCGGTGAGCATCGACGGCGACACGGGCGAAATCGCCGTCCGCGGCGTGGTCGACGAGGCCCGCCTGTTCGGCAACAACCTGCGGCTCGAATCGACCATCACCACCCGCGTCGACGAGCCCACCCTGACCGTGACCGACGTAATCACCAACATTTCGGCCGAGGAAAACGACTTGGAGCTGCTGTACCATGTCAACTTCGGCGTGCCACTGCTCGATCCCGGCTCAAAGGTCGTTCTGCCGGTACGCAAGCTGGCCCCGCGCGACGCGGTGGCCAAGGGCGATTTGCCGCAGTGGGACACCTACGGGCCGCCCACCCCCGGGTTGGCCGAGGTGGCGTTCTTCTTCGAGCTTTGTGCCGACGAAGCCGGCGCCACCGAAGCCGTGCTGCACAACGAAGCGAGCAATCAGGGAGTCGCGCTGCGGCACAACTTGGGCCAGTTGCCCTACATGGTGCTGTGGAAGAACACGCAGGCCGAGCAAGACGCGTATGTGACGGGATTGGAGCCGGCCATCAATTTCCCGAACCGGAAGTCGTTCGAGAGGCAGCACGGCCGGGTTGCACAGTTGAAGCCGGGCGAGCAGCGAACGTTTGAACTGACCCTCGAAGCGCTGCCCGACGAAACCGCCGTGGCCGCCGCCACCGCCCGGGTGGCCGCACTGCAGCAAGGCACCGAGCCCAACATCCTCGACCGGCCCGATCCGCAATGGAGCGCCGGCTAGGCCGTTCACGGGCCGGCCGGGGACTGGTCCATTTTTCGGCGAATCGGCGCTGTCTTGAAGGAAAACCGATGACCGAAAAATGGACCTGTCCCCTTACCAGCCGAAGGGACTGTCCCCTTCGGCCGCAAGTACACCCGGTCAGGCAACACCATGGAAACCGACGGCTGCAACGCCACGCCCGTCCGGTATCTCGATCGCGTCGATCCGCGCGCTCGCGTGCTCGCGGCGCTCGGTCTGGTGGTCGCGATTGCCGCGGCCGGGCGATTCGGCACGCTGACTGCCGGGCTGGCCGCGGCGCTGCTTTGCGCGGCGATGTCGGGCACCTCTCGGTCCCTGCTGTTGCGACGACTTACGGCACTGAATGTGATCCTGCTGCTCATCGCGGTCTTGCTGCCGCTGACGACCGACGGAACGCCCGTGGGCCGGCTCGGCCCGTGGCAGTACACCCAGGAGGGCCTGCAAGTCGCCGCAGCCGTGGTGCTCAAAGGCAACGGCATAGTGCTGGCTTCGATCGGGCTGCTGGGCACGCTGCCGGCGGCCACCCTCGGGCATGTGCTCAGCCATTTCCGCGTGCCCGACAAACTCGTGCATCTGACGGTCTTCACCGTGCGGTACCTCGACGTGTTCCGGCGCGAGCACGCCCGGCTGCGAGCGGCCATGCGCGTGCGCGGATTCCGGCCCGGCGTGAACCGGCACACCTACCGGAGCCTGGGCTATCTGGCCGGCATGCTCTTGGTGCGGAGCCTCGACCGGTCGGAACGCATTGCGGCGGCCATGAAATGCCGAGGCTTTCGCGGCCGGTTCTACCTGCTCGA
>CAYPWB010000345.1:3231-6774 GCA_964414315.1 uncultured Planctomycetaceae bacterium
TTCCACGAAGTGCGCCGCCGCGCGGGGCTGCTGTTTCAAGACACCGACGACCAACTCTTCTGCCCCACCGTGGCCGAGGACGTCGCCTTCGGCCCGCTCAACCTGGGCAAGCCGCGGGCCGAGGCGTGGCGGATTGTCGCCGAAATGCTCGATCGCGTGGGGCTGGCTGGGTTCGAACGGCGCATTACTTACCGCCTTTCCGGCGGCGAGCGGCGGCTCGTGGCGCTGGCATCCGTGCTGGCCATGCAGCCCGACCTGCTGCTGCTCGACGAGCCGACCGCAGGGCTCGACGAGGCCGCTACGGCCCGGCTTGTCGACGTACTCAGCGGCCTTTCGCAGGCGATGCTCGTCGTTTCGCACGACCGCCCGTTTCGCGAGGCCGTGACGGAACGCACCCTGCTGCTGTGCGAAGGGCGCGTGACCAACTGACCGAGTGCTGGGAGGCTACGGCGTGGAATCGGGGAAGGGCTCGGCAGGGCGGGCGACGTGCGGCATGGCGTTGCTCCGTGCTTCGCGCCATACGCGATAGTGCTCGCGCCAGTTTTCTCGCCCGACGCGCGTCGCCCGATCCGGCTCGCCGCTCAGCGCGAAGATGGCCTGGAGGTCGAGCAACTCGCGCCACGTGATCGGGGGCGCGGCCGATGCGTCGTCGTCGAACGCCAACGCATCGAGGTATTCGAGGATCGACTCGATTTGCCGGTCAGGCTCGATCGACGCCTGCCAGCACCAGAAGTGGGCCCAACGCCGCGCCAACTCCGGCCGGCGGGTCAACTGCCGCGAGAACGCGCGCCGCAGGGCCTTGCTGCTGTCGCCGGAGGCCGCGTACCGGGCCAGGTAGCGGTCGAACTGCGCATTGCCGCCGCCCCACTTCGCCGCCAGCACGCGCAGGCGCTCGGGCGCGTCGGGGCCTTGTTCGAATCGGTCGATTCGCTCGCGGGCCTGCTCGAACGACGCGGCCGCACCCACCTGGTAGCTGGCCCACTGCCACGAAAGCGTCTCCCGGTTCACGTAGGCCCAGCCGCCCACCAACACGGCGGCGAGTGCGGCGAACAGCAGCATGGCATGCAGCAGACGCGACATCGGACTACGCGAGGCCTCCAAAAGGCGCGAGGACGATTCCGGGACGCACGGAGAGCACATCCCTGCTATTCATCGTACCTCCTATTTCCGGCCCGGTCCACCGAGTCAAACCATTCGCGCGGCCTCATCGAAATCGACCGCCCGGTACACGAGGTTCACGCCGGTCGGGAAGCGCTCTTGAATGCGTCCGGTGCGAAGCTCCTCGGGGGCGGGTACGATGCGTGTCAAGGCGATTTTCCTCGCCCGGGCGGCGCGATAAATCGCATCGACGTCGTTCAGCTCCGGCTGGCCCAGGTCGAGGCATTCGATCGATGGCAGCCGCAGCAGTTCCGTGGCAACGTGGCCCAGCCGGCCGCAGCTATGCACTCCGCCGCCGCCCAGTGCGGCAAGCACCCGCTCGTCGTGCGGGCCGATCTGCTCGCGATACATCGCCGGCGAGATCATCACGACCGAGTCGTTCCGCAGCAGGATATTCCCGCGAATCGTCACCGCGTGCTGGTGCGCGTAGCCCGGCGGACCGTCGCGCACCAGCGGCGCAAGCCGGCGGGCGACGGCGATCTGCGCCTCAGCCATGATTGCCAGCGCCGAGTCGACTTCGCGCGGGGCGGAGGCAAGCTCCATCAGCAGCGCACTGCCGCGTATGAGCCCCAGGTTGTCGAGCGGGCCCTGCAAGTCGGGCAGGACGATGTGCACCTGCTCGTACAGTTCAGGCCAACGGCGGAGCAGGGCGTGGTAGCACTCCATGGTTTCCACCACGCGCGGCAGGAGGCCGCGGGCGAGGTCCGGCGGCGCATCGCCGGCAACCGCAGCCAGCGGGATGCCCGCGGCCGTGTGCCGCACCCAGGGCGGATTGTCGTCGTGCTGCTCGACCTTCGCCCCGAACATCGACGCGACGAGCACCGTGCCGAAGTTCGCCCGAACCGTCAGCGGCAGGTCGTCCGAAAGCCGGTCGCGCAGGGCGATGCTCGTATCGAACGCGTGGACCAACTCGTTGTAAAGCATCCGCTCGGGATCCGTGAACGCCTCGCGGTAGGGCAGCGGTTTGAACCGTGCGTCGGGCGGTAACGGGCACGCGACGACCAGCGGCAGCCGGTCCACCGGCTCGCCGTCGAGCGCTGCCCGGTGCCGCCGCTCCACGGCCGCCTGCCGCTGCGGGTCGAGAATGCCGGAAAGATGGTCGAGCAGGTGCTTTAGGATATCGAGCATGGGAAGTCAGTAAAGGCATGCGTCGAGAATAGACAGCACCTCGGCCAACAGACCGTCGGATGCCCGACCGATACGCCGGGCGCCGCGCGAACGGAAATCGATCGACTTCAACTGCTCGACCATGACGAACCCCGTCACTTTATCCCGAGCTGGAATGCCGATGTGAAACGGGAAATCGCGCCGGGTATTGGTGACCGGGCATACCATGGCCAGTCCCGTGGCGCGGTTGAACAAATCCTTACTCACCACCAAGGCGGGCCGGCGTCCTTTCTGCTCGTGGCCCGACTGCGGATCGAAGGTCAAGGCGATAAAGTCGCCCTGACGGGGCACGTAGCCTGCCATCTACCAAGCCTCCCCGCCGACCGGCTTGCCCCAGTCGGTTTCCTCCGGCCGGTAACCGGCAGGTATCTGCGATACCAGTTCTTCAAGCCGGTGCTTGCCGCGAACGCGTTTCACGGGCGCCACCACAATCACTCCGTCTCGGACGGCCACGTCCACTTCGTCGCCCACCGCAATGCGCGCGTCTTCCAGGACATTCCTGGCGAGGCGGAGCCCCTGACTATTTCCCCACTTCTGAACTTTCGTTAACATAATATGACCTCCAGTGGCTATCCGAAGTATAGCCGACGGCGTCCGGGCGGTCAAGGGCCCGCACTTGGCAGCCCGTATACGCATCGCGGTTCTCGTCTCGTGCCGGAGTGCCTGGAGTTGACGCCAGTACGACTCGACTTCACGGCGCCACCTCCGCGTCCAACTTCCCGAGCTTCAGCCGCACGCTCACCACCGAGTGCTTCTCCGGCCCGGGGCGGTACTTGATGTAGGTGGTGGCGATGAGGGTATCGTCGGCCAATCGCTCCACGGCGGCGTAGCCGCAATCGCTGCCGGCGTGGCTGTTGAGCAGCTTCACGCGATACTGCCCCTCGCGGCCTGCGACGATGTCGTCGTACGTGCCCACCCAGCCTACGAAGTGGTTCCGCGTGGGGCTTTGCCGGGCCGTATCGCGGAAGGCGATGAACAACCGCCCGTCGGCTGTGTAGCGCGACGCGTGCCGATCGCCGGAAAGCGCGGCGGGCAACTGCCGGGCCTTGCTCCAAGTGCGGCCCTCGTCGTCGGAGGTCATCATCCAGGAATTGTAGCTGCGGTTGTTTTCTCGCATGATGCACAGCAGTTGCTTGCCGTCGGGCGAGCGGATCAGCCACGGTTCGCACGGCACACAACCGGGGATGTCGAGCACCACTTCCCACGGGCAGCTCCACG
>CAYPWB010000346.1:0-6762 GCA_964414315.1 uncultured Planctomycetaceae bacterium
TACAGCGGAGAAAACAGCCCGCGCCGCCGACCCGTGAACGGTTACGAGGTTCCGGGACTTTCGTTTCCCGGCGCAAACCACGGCGAAGTAGCAGGCACGCTCCGTCGTGACGTCCGCTTCGTTCGAGGCTGCCTGAAACACACCCTCTCCCGGAGGGAGAGGGGCCGTGGATCCGAGCCTTCTTAGACAGTCTCTTACGCCACGGATTTCCGGGCCGGGTTTCAGGGACGCGCCGCCTTCGCGCGGAACACCACGCGATAAGTTCGCGAGGGGTTGCACCGGCCGGGGTTCGGCACCAGCAGGAAATCGTCGGCGACGACCGGTTCCAGCTCGGCGCCCTCGACGATTTCCACTCCGCCCGCGTCGATCCGCTCCGGCAGCATGACGACGAACGGTCGTCCGCCGCGCTGCGAGCCGTTCGTGCAAATGGTCGCGAAGCTGGCCTCGCCGCGGTTGGGCGTGATGGTGAGCGTGTGCACGTGGTCCTCGACGGAAAGGGTCAGCTCGAACGCGCGGGGTCCGTCGGCCATGCGGGCCTCCCAGCCGGGGTCGCCGTAGAACGCGACGACGTTTTTATCGAACTGCAATCCCCGCTCGTTGCCCAGGCCGTGCTCCAGCGAATAGACCAGGGCGTGCTGGTTGGCGAAGAACGCTTCGACAAGGCTGTACCGGCCCGGCTGCTCGACGAAGTAGTCGAGGCATCCCCAGCCCGCGTAGCCGAACCACGTGGGCACGGTGTAGCCGACCATCTGCCGCACGCCTGCGCTGCGGAGCCAGGCCAGTGCCATGGCGTCGGGCCCGTCGATATGGCCCATCAGGCAGTTACCCACCGCCAGGTACACCCGCGGATGATCGGAGTTGATGGGAAACCGCTCGCCCGTGCTGGTCACGCCGTAAAGTTGCCCCGCTTTCGACCGGAACTGGCCGTTCCGGTACCGAAAGCCGATTTGCCAGTCGCGCTCGGTGGCGTGGCCCGAGGTGACGAACAGGTCGGCGCGGTAGTCGGTCAGGGTTTCGGCCAGCGCCCGGGTGGTGTCGTCCGGTCCGGCAAGCGTTTTCGGCTTTCCGTCGCGTTCCTTCTTGACCATCTTGTTCTTGACGAGTTCGCAATACCAGACCCCTTCCTCGACCATTTCCATGGCCAGTTGCGTGCCGGCCGCCACGCGCCGCACCACGAGCGGTTCGTCGTGTTCGGCGATGGCAAGGGCATTGGCTGCGTCGTAGCCGGTAAGAATGCCCCACAGCGTGTCGGTGTAGGGGTCGGCATCGTACTGCCGCGTGAGTTCGTGCACCTGGGCGACGAAGCGGCGCGTGGCTTCCTCGGGCCGGGCTACGAAGCACGTGTATCGTGGGTGCCATGCGCGGAGCTTCGGCAGCGCCTCAGCGACATCGTCGCGGTAGGTCAGCGTTGCGGCCCCGCGCGTCGCATGTTTCTTCACGAGCGCCGCCACCACCTTCTGCCAGGCTTCGTCGTCGTGGGTCGCCCGGGAAACCACGATGGCATAGGAAGGGGCATCCTCGGCCACCGCCGCGGCACAAGCGGCGAAGGCGAATGCGGCTGCCAGGAGAGTCTGTATTGTCGTGTTTCGCAGAGTGGGTTTTCCAAACATCGTAGGCTTTTGCTCCAGGGTTTCTCGGATGGGTCGGATCGTAAGGTGGTGAAAGAGGCTCACCGGCCGGGCAAGCCGGCCGGGGTCAAACGCAAACGGTTAGTGTGCCAACTCGGCGAGCAACCGGGCGGGGCCGGTCCGGCACGGTGTGAGCGAGCCGAGCGCGGCAAGGGGCAGGCGGCGGTTCATCACGAGCATCAAGGGCAGGGCGAGTTCCTCGGCGCCCGCGGCGACAATGGTGGCGCCGATCGGCCGTCCGCCGGCGTCGAGCAGGACGGCCAGACACCCGCGCCGCCCGCCGGGTCCGGCGGCGGGCTGTATGCGAAAGTCGATGCCCCGCGGTTCCACGGCGATGCCCCGTGCCGCGGCCTCGGCGGCGCGCAGCCCGAGTTCGACCACCGGCGGGTCCGTCGGCGTGTAACGGGGTACGACGCATCGGGTCAGGCGTCGGGGCAGCCAGGCCAGGGCATTTCGAGCGGCCAGGCGGCCGGTTCCCTCCTCGGCCTCGGGCGAGCCGAACTCGGGGCCGCACGCGCCGCCGGCGGCGAACACGTGCCGCTCGCTGGTGCGCAGCCACGGGTCGACGGTAATCCCCCGCTCGCTGTAGGCTACCGCCGCCGTTTCCAGCGCAAGCCCCGCCAGGCGAGGCCGGGGGCTGGGACAGGCCAGCACCTCATCGGCCAGAAGCTTCTCGCGACGGCCGTCGCGGCACAGCAGCACGCCGCGGCGATTCCCGGTGCGGTCCAGTACGATGTCCTCGCAGCCCGTGTAAACGCGAACCCCCTCGGCCTCAAGTTGTTCCGTGACGATTCTCGACGCGCGTTCGTCGGCCCCTGCGAGCAACCGGGGCCCGACGGCAACCAGATGCACCTCGCTGCCGAGCCGATGCAACTGCTGGGCCCAGAAACACGCCGGGCCGTCGCCCCCGAGCACGGCCAACCGCTGCGGCGGCGCGTCGAGGCGGTCGAGTTCGTCGGGGCGCAGCGGAACCGCCTCGTCGGCGCCGGCCACGGCCACCGGCCCCGGCTCTGTGCCGGTCGCCACAATCGCCTTGCCGAACCGCACCTCGACGTCGCCCACCGCGGCGGTCCGGTACCGGCTGAATCGGAGAGGGCCGCGGAACAGGTCGATTTGGGGCTCGCCGTCGGGCAGCGGCGGTAGGCGGAGCCCCATGGCGGCCTGATGCCGCCGGATCGTGCGGGCGAAGTCGGTCGTCGCGGGGACTTCGTCGTGCGGGTCGTCGGGCACAAGCAGGGCCGCCTGGACGCCGCAACGCGCCGCCTCGCGCGCGGCGTCCACCGCCGCCCTTCCGCCGCCAAGCACGGCGATCGCGTACGAAGTCGGACGGTTCGGGGCGGCGCGGAGCATGCGGCATGTCGAGGGCTGGCGGGACGGGTGGCGGCTGCATGGTATCGTACCACCTGGCCCGCCGCGGGGGAAGCTGCGACCAACCGTTCACCGGGACGCCGCAGCTTGACAATACCCCGCCGCAGCGCTATAAGTTCAGTATGAGCATTTCCAGCCAAACCGCTCCCGGCCTGGGCCTGCGTTGGCTGCGGGCAGCGGCCGAGGCCGTGCGGCGCGCCGCCACGTGGCGCCGGCGGCGGGCGGCGTCGACCGCCATTACCCGCGAGGGCGCGTACTACCTGGTCGTCTTCGCCCTGGTACTGGGCGGCGCCGTCATGCGCGAGGTCAACCTGCTGCTCATTCTGGCCGGCATGCTGGCCGGGCCGATGGTGCTCGGCGCGTGGGCGACCGGCCGAAGCCTGAAACGATTGCGGGTTGAGCGCCGCGTGCCTGAAGGCGTGTGCGCCGGCGACCTGATCGTGGGCCAGGTCCAAGTATTCAACGACCGACCCCGGCTGGGAAGCTGGGCCCTGGTGGTGGAAGACACGCTGGAACGCATGCCCAACGGGTCGGGCAATGGGCGTCGCACACGAACCCGCCCCGTATGCCCCGCGGTGCTGTTCCCCTATGTACCGGCCGGCGAGTCGCGTCGGACAACGTACCGCGGACGGCTGCCGGAGCGCGGGCAGTATCGGCTGGGACCGTTGCGGGTATCGACCCGGTTTCCCTTCGGGCTTTTGCGCAAGTCGGTTGCGCTGGGCAACCACGAAGTGCTCACGGTGTATCCGCGGCTGGGGCGGCTCACGCAGCGCTGGATGGCGCGGCACCATGAGGCTTTCAGCGGCACGCACCGGCGGGAGCGGCGTCACGGCTCCGAGGGCGACTTCTACGGCGTCCGCCCCTGGCAGGCCGGCGACCCGATGCGCTGGATCCACTGGCGAAGCACCGCCCGGCTGGGCGAGCCGGTGGTGCGGCAGTTCGAGCAGCCCCGCAACCGCGATGTGGCGATGGTCGTCGAACTGTGGCAGCCGGCGTCGCCGGACCGGGACCGGCGCGAGAACGTCGAACTGGCCGTCAGCTTCGCCGCCACGGTCGTGGCCGACCTGTGCCGGCGCGGCGGAAGCGACCTGCTGCTGGCCACCGCGGCCGACGGCGAGCACATTACCCAGGGCCCCGCCTCCGCCGCCCTGATGCACACCATGATGGAGCAGCTTGCGGTGGTCAAGCCGCACGCCGACGACCGGTTGCCCGGGCTGCTCGATGCGGCGCTGCGGCGTCTGGACCCGGGCACGGAGGTCGTGCTGGTTTCGACGCGGCCGGTCCGCCTGGCCGACCGGGCGCGGTTTGCCGCCGTCGCGGCCGACCCGAGCCGCCGCGCCACGCTCCGCCGCATTCGCGTGGTCGACGCCTCGAACCCGGACCTGGAGGCGTACTACCATGCCGACTGACCGGTCGCTGTACGTCGAACGTCTGCTGCAAGTGAACCTGGCGGCGCTGGCGGCGCTCGGCACGCTCATGCTGGGCATGGGCCAGGGCAATGCCGCGATGCCTCTCATTGTGATGTGTATTGCGGGCGGGTCGGTCTGGCTGACCGATACGACGGGCATCTTCCGCCTCAACCGCATCGCGGCCAACATTGGGGCGCTGGTCGTCGGGGTGGTCATTCTCACCCGCGAGTTCTCCCGGTTCGGCAGCGAAGCGCACATTCTCGGCGTGGCGCATCTGCTGGTGTACCTGCAAATCCTGCTGCTGTTGCAGAAGAAACGGGAGCGGGAATACTGGCAGCTTGCCGTACTGAGCCTGTTGCAGGTGGTCGTGGCGGCGGCGTTTTCGCAGGGGGCGTGGTTCGGCGTGGTGCTGCTGGTTTACTTGTTGGCCGGCCTTTCCGCCCTGGTGCTCCTGTTCCTGTTCCGGCAGTGGGCATCGTTTACCGACGAGGCGGACGGCCCCGGCCCGCGGGCCGAACGGCGCAACCATCGCGGCGCAAGCCGGGCCGCGGCGCCTGCCCGCTGGCCGCTGGTGGACGCGGCGCCCCAATTCGACTCGGGCACGGTGGACGACTCGGCGGCCGGGGTCGGCTGGCCGTTGGCCCGGCGGCTCGGGCTGTGGAGCGTCGGCACGCTCGCGCTCACCGCCGTCGCATTCCTGACCGTGCCGCGACTGGGACAAACGGCGTTTCGCGGCGCCATCATCACCCCGCAGAATGTGGTCGGCTTCAGCAACCGGGTGACCCTGGGCGAACTGGGCGAAACCATCGAGGATCCCAAAGAGGTCCTGCGCGTGCGGTTCTTCGACCACCGCTCCGACGAACCCTACCGCGCCACCGGGCCCGTCTACCTGCACGGCGCACTGCTGATGAGCTACCGCCGGGGGCAGTGGACCGCGGGCAGCGCCATTCCGAGCATTGGGTACCAGTCATTGCGGGCCCCGAGGCGTTTGCCGGCCGGGCTGGTTCGCCAGGAAATTACCATCGAACCGCTGCACCAACCCGAACTGTTCTGTGTGATGCCTTTCGTCGCCACCGAACGGAACGATTCGGTGCAGATCGACTTCCGGCGGAAACGCCTCCTGCGCGAAGATTACCTCCGCCGGCAACGGTTCACCTACACCCTGGGCACCACGGCGCTGGTGCGCGGCCGGCAGCAGCCACTCACGCCGGGCGAGGGTCCCGCGCCGGGCGCCCGGGCCCTCGAACTGCCCGACGGCGACGACGTGCTGCCCAGCGTCGGCCGACTGGCCGAGCAGTGGCTTCAGGAGTCGGGTATTCCGGCGTCGGACCGTTACGCGCAAGCGAAGCACCTCGAACAGATGCTGGCCTCCTCGGGCCTGTTCCGCTACAGCCTGAAAGCGCAGCAGCGCCGCCCGGAGCTTGACCCCCTCGAAGACTTCCTCACACGCAGCCGTGTGGGCCATTGCGAATACTTCGCCAGCGCGCTGGCGCTCATGCTACGCAGCCAGGGCATTCCCGCCCGCATGGTCGTCGGCTACATGACCGACGAATACAACGAGACGGGCCGCTTCTTCCAGGTGCGGCAACTCCATGCCCACACTTGGGTCGAAGCCTACCTGGAACCGGGGCAGATTCCCGACGGGCTGCTGCACGGGGAGAACTGGTGGGGCTGGCGTCGTGCGGGCGGCTGGCTGCAACTCGATCCCACGCCCGCCGCCGGCGAGGACCAGCTTTACAATCCGTACCTCCAGCCGTTCCGAGTTGCATCGTTGTGGATGGAGCAGATTTGGGCAAGCTACATCCTCGAAATGGACCGCCCCCGCCAGCACGAGGCCGTGTACCAGCCCATCGTCCGGGCGGCGAAGCAGGTGTACGGCGCGCTGAGCGACCCCGCCTGGTGGCGCGAGGTGCTCCAGGCATGGTCGAGTGCCGGCCGGTGGTTTAGCTGGCGCGGCGGGCTGGCGGCCATGCTGCTGGCCGGGGCGGGTGTGCTCGCCTACCGCGGGCTGCGCCGGCTGTGGCGCTGGGCGGCCCCGCGATGGTGGCCCGGCGCCGTGCCCCGCATCGGTGAGGACGGCCGGCGGGTCGAGTTCTACCGCCGCCTGACGGCTCTGCTGCGGCGGTACGGCCTGCGCCGCGCCCCGGGCCAAACGCCGTACGAGTTCGCCTCCGAAGCCGCCGCCCGGCTGGCCGGCACCCCCGGCCTCGAACACCTCGCCCCCTGCCCACAGCAAGTGGTGCTCGCCTTCTACCAGGTCCGGTTCGGCCGCCGCCCGCTCGACCCGTTGCAGCACGAGGCGGTGGAGCACGCCCTTGGCCAGTTGGCCGCCGCCCGGCAAACGCGGGCGTGACGTT
>CAYPWB010000347.1:0-6695 GCA_964414315.1 uncultured Planctomycetaceae bacterium
AGAGCATCGGTCTACGGAACCGAAGGTTACTGGTTCGAGCCCAGTGGGGTGTACTGGAATTGATTGTCTGCGATTTGGGGGCGAAGCGAAGCTGGGCGGTCGCGGGGGATGGGGCCTGAGCGGCTGGAGGCGGAGGATTTCTCGGGGCCGCAAGCGGAGTGGGCGGTTCCCCGCGGGGTGCTATTCGGGTTCGGGAATGTACAGTAGCCGGCCGCAGGTCTTGCAGAAGACTGGATAGCCGAGCAGAATCTGGTTGCATACATTCAGAGGTACGTTCGTATAGCACCCGAGACAGGTTTGGTCCTCGACGGCGGCCAAGGCGTCCTCGCCGCGCTGGCGGACGACGCGGTCGTACAACTCCTTGCTCTCGGCCGGCAGAGCGACCTCGGCTTCTTTTAGTTCGGCCTCCAGGCGAACGATGTCGCCCTCGACCCGCGGCATTGCCTCCTCCACGGCGGCGTGTGTCTTGGCGGTCTTTTCGCGGGCTTTTTGCAGGGCAGCCTCGGCTTCGGCAATTCGCGGCCCCATCGCGTCGATCTTGTCGAGCACTTCGAGAATCTCGTCGGCCATCACGCTGTTGGCCATTTCCGTGGCGGCAATTTGCTCCTTCAGGGCCTGGTACTCCTTGTTGCTCGAGGCCGTGTTGAGCTTCCTTTGCAAATCTTGGACCTTGGACTCGGCCGTCTTCAGATCGAGTTGCTTCTTGTCTACCGCCATACGCATCGCTTTCTCTTCGTTCTGGACGGCGGCGAGGAGCTGCTCCTGGTGGGCGACGTGCGCGTCGGCATTACGAAGTTGCCGGGGCCCGCGGTCGCGGCGCTCGCGCAGGTCGGCCAATTGCCGATGAATACGGTGCAGGGTACGCAGGGCACCGGCCTGTACGCTTTCCGAGGGGGTTCGACTCATCAGTGAAATCCTATGGGATGGTTCGTAGTTGTGGGAGGGGAGAGAGGTCAGGTGTCAGGTGTCAGGTGTCAGGATGAAATCTCAGAGCACTTTGTCGGCCGTGCAGAAACGAAAAAAGCCGCCGGTCCTGGGACCGGCGGCTTGGTTGGCGCGCCCGGCAGTCTGGCGGTCAGCCGGCAATGCGCTCGACGAACCCCGCCAGTTGCTGGCTCCGGACGGGGTGCTGGAGCTTCTTGACCGCCTTGGCTTCAATTTGGCGGACCCGCTCGCGAGTGACCTTGAAGATTCGGCCCACCTCTTCGAGGGTATATGTGTACCCGTCGCTAAGGCCATAGCGCAGCCGGATGATCTCGCGCTCGCGGTAGGTGAGCGTTTTGAGCAGGGCTTCGATCTTGTCGCGCAGAAGGCCATTGCCGGCGGCCCGGTCGGGGCGGGGAAGTTCGTTGTCTTCGATAAACTCGCCGAAGCTACTATCTTCGCTTTCACCGACCGGTCGGTCAAGGCTCACCGGGTGGCGGCCCATGCTTAACACCCGATGCGTCTCGTCCATCGATAACTCGGCCGCCAGTGCCGTCTCTTCGAGCGTCGGCTCGCGGCCCATTTCCTGTTGGAGCCGCTTGGCCGTGCTGCGCAGCTTGCCCAGCACGTCGATCATGTGCACCGGGATGCGAATGGTCCGGGCCTGATCGGCGATGGCGCGGGTAATCGCCTGCCGAATCCACCAGGTGGCGTACGTGGAGAACTTGTAGCCGCGACGATATTCGTACTTGTCGACCGCTCGCATGAGGCCCGTATTGCCCTCCTGAATGAGGTCCAAAAAGCTCAGCCCTCGGTTACGGTACTTCTTGGCAATCGACACGACCAGCCTCAGATTGCCGCCGGAAAGTTCTCGCTTGGCCTCCTCGTAGTCCTGGTATTGCCGGCGGATGGTGTCCATACGGCGGCCGAGGCTTTCAGGCGTTTCCTGGGTGGCCGCCATGAGGCCGCGGAGTTCGCGCAGCAGGTTGGCCCGCTTGGTGCGGGTGGCCGGGTTGCAGATCATGTGTCGCAGCCGCCGGCGCAGGTCGAGCATGCGCCGGGAGGCTTCCTCCATTTGACGCATAACGGCCTGGACCCGACGCGTGCGCAAGCTCAGTTCCTCGGCCAGGACGAGCATTTTGCGGCGCCGGCGAAGGAAGCGTTTGCGGGCTTCAACTCGCTCCTCGGGAGTGGTGCCCCGGCTGATCAGCCGGGCGAAATCGCGCCGGTTCTCTTCGGAAAGATGCTGCAGGACCGGCAGATTCAGCGGCATGCGTGCCTGGATGAGCGGCTTTGTCAATCGCTCGGTGAGCGATACCTTGATGGTGCGGTCGAACGGCAGCGCGCCCTTTTGGACTTTCGTCAGGGTGGAAACGGCCATGCGCATGGCCATGGCGCACCCTAGGACGGAGCGGCGGAACCGCTTGCGTGTCACCTCGATCTTCTTGGCCAGGGCGATTTCTTTCTCGCGGGGAAGAAGGGGAATCTCCGCCATTTGGCCCAGGTAGAGGCGGATCGGGTCGCTCGACCATTTGGCCACCTCCGGGGGCAGCGGCAGGGGCGCTGCCCCGGCGTCGAGCATCACGTCGCCCGAACGGACGCCCTCCTCCGGGTCCTCTCGGCCGTCCTTGGCCGTTGCGTCCTGTTCGAGTCGCACATCGTAGAACGCGCCCTCGGGCGGGGCCGTTACCAGGTCGATGCCCTGCTCGTCGAGGGCGATCAGCAGATTGTCGAGCTTGTAGGCGTCGACTTCCTCGTCGGGCAGATAGGCGTTCACCTCGTCGTAGGTGAGGTAACCCTGCGACTTGCCCCGAAATACCAACTCCTGAAGGTCCTTATCGAAAAGGTCCATCGCGATGCTCCTTTCGCGTCCGGTGGGACGCACTGGGTCCATGCAAGGATGCGATCGCCCGGCCAGAATCCCTCACCCGTCCGTGGGGTCGGTCCGATCCTGCCGGCTGCGCGCGTGCTCGATCAGTTGCTGCAACAGGGCATGCTGCTGGTGCTCATCGAGCCCTCCGTCGCGAAGCGCCGCAATCGCTGCGGGACTCCGCTTTTCAGCTTCGTAGCGTTGTCGGGTACGAAGTATCTCCTTGAGAATGAGTTCAGGATTGCCCTCGTGGGTGCCCTTGGCTCGCCCACGCTCGTCCAATTCGACCAGCAGGTTCTTGATATTCGCCTGGTCGAACTCCAGCATAAGCCGGTCGAAGTCGGGCATGATGCCCGCGGCGGTCAACCGGCATGCGGTTTCGTAAATGCGGCGGCAGGGCGGGGCGGAGAACTGCTCGGCGGCGACGTCGCCCGCCGCACGCCCAACCATTTCCGGCCGGGCGAGCAGCAGTTCCAGCAGTTCCCGTTCCCAAGGGGGGATGACCACGGGGGCCGCCGCCTTTTCCGTCGAAGGGCCGCGAGGCGAAGCCGGCGCGGGGGCGGTGCGCCCGTGGGTGCGGCGTCGCAGTTCGGTCAGCCGCCGCCGCACGTCCTCCTCCGGCATGCGGAACGTGGCGGCCAAGCGCTGGAGCACCTTCTGCTCGCGGAAACGGGCCTCGGCGGGCGTATCCTCCTGCAGTCGCGGCGCCCGGGCGACGATCGCCACCAGTCGTTCCAGCGCCTCGCTGGCCGCGTGGATGTCGCGAGCCAAGTCGATCCCCCGCGTGTGGGCGCGGAACGCATGCTCCAAGGCGTCGACCGCCTCGCGTTCGAGAAGGTCGGCGAACGCCGCGGCGCCGCGTTCGAGCAAGTAGTCGCAGGGGTCGGTGCCGCCGGGCAGGGTGAGGATGCGCAGGTCGACCTGCTCGGCCACGAACAATTCGAGCACCTCGTTCGCCCGGCGCTGGCCCGCTTCGTCGCCGTCGAGCACGAGCACGATTCGATCCGCGAACCGGCGGAGCAATCGCACGTGGTTCTCGCCCAGCGCCGTACCGAGCACCGCCACGGCATCTTCAAATCCCTGCTGATGGGCGACGATGCAGTCGGTGTAGCCCTCCATGACCAGCGCCGTCTTGCTGCGGCGCAGGGCGTCGCGGGCCACGTCGAGCGCGTACAGGTGGTTGCTCTTGGTGAACAGGGGCGTTTCCGGCGAATTGACGTACTTCGCCGCGTTCTCCTGGGCCATTTGGGGCAGCACGCGCCCGCCGAAGGCAATGGGCCGGCTTTGCGTGTCGCGAATGGAGAACAGCACCCGGCCGCGGAACCGATCATACAGCTTGCCGCTTGCCGACCGGGCGATGAGCCCGACGGCTTCCAGCGTCTTCAAATCGAACGGCGATTTTGCCGCTCGCGACTGAAGCCAGTTCCATTCGGCCGGAGCGAAGCCCAGGTGGAACCGCTCGAGACTTTCCGGGGTGATCCGCCGCTCGTGCAGGTACCTCCGGGCGGGTTCGGCCGCCGGCGAGCGAAGCAGGCAGTCGTGGTACAGGTTCTCGGCCCAGGCCATCGCGGCGAACAGCGTCCGTTTGTCGAGTGGCTCCTCTCCGCCCGCGCTACGCTGCGGCTGCTGCCGGCGCAGCGGAATGTTCGCCCGGTCAGCCAACATCTCCAGCGCCTCGCGGAACTCGATTCCTTCGATCTGCATGAGGAAGCTGAACACGTCGCCGCCGACGTCGCACACCCAGCACTTGAACGATTGCCGTTCCGGGTTTACTTGGAGGCTGGGCCGGGTATCGTCGTGCCACGGGCACAGCGCCACGTAGTTCCGCCCCTGGCGCCGCAACTGAAGATACTGCCCGACCAAATCGACGATATCCGTCGCCTGGCGCACCTGCTCTTTGACATCGAACGACGAGGACACCGTCCACTCCCCGGGGGGCAAGGGGGCTGGGAAGCGATTCTGCTTCGAGATACAGACGGGTAAGTCCATTTACCGCTCTGTCCAGGCTGAGGGGGACCGCTCGCGGCGCGCGATGTACCGGGCCTTCCATGGCCCGCGCCGGATGCACTCAGCGAATCGATGATTGTATCCCAAACCGCCGGCCCGGGTCAATAACACCAACGCGGAATTTTTTCCGGCAAGAATGGGGCGACCAAAACGGGAGAGGTACCGTTTGCCGGAACGGCCCTTCGGGTACTTCGCGCAAATCGGACTTGTCCCGTTTCGCCGTCTACCCTCAGGGCCCGTAGGGCTCGAGGGCTGCGCGGAGCAAGCGTTTTGTGGCCGCGCCGATGCCGGGGCTCTGGCTTTCCCGCGGCCCGGCCACGTTGAGCACCTCAAACCGATGCTCCCGAAGCCACACGGCGACCTGATTTGAAGCCTCCGGGGATTCGGCTTCGGCCAGAAGAAGGGGCTTCCGGTGCAGTTCCGCCAGGCGGATGGTCAGGGCGGTTCCGCCGGTAGGTTCGCCCCGAACGACGATGAGGGTCGCGTCGGATTCGAGCACGTTTCGCTCGGTCCGAAAGGCGTAGTCGGCCGACGCCGTTTCGACGAGCTGATAGCCGGCGGGAATGGGGCCGTCTTCGGCGCGCCGTCCCCGTGGGCACCAGCCGCCATGGGCCAGACCCAGTTCCAAAGCGACGTCGAGCGCAGCACGGTCGACCCCGGTTTGACCGCCGGATACGATCTTCATGGGTGGTCAGTAGAGCGTTTCCGGCCGCCGGGTCACGGCGTCGGCGGGCTCCGAAGCATGGTTGTCGGGCAGAATGAGCTGCGTGCCCGGCCGCAGGTGGTTATAGCTCTCGCCAATCACCTCGCGGTTGAGCTGGTAGATTTCGTACCATCGCGACGCGTCGCCCAATTCATACCGGGCGATCCGGTACAGACTGTCGCCCTCGGCGACCGTGTACAATGTTTCGTCGCCCGTTCGACTGACTCGCAGGGACGCGGTATGGTGCCGGGCCACATAGCGATGTTCCGGTTTCGGACAATAGGCAGGGTACTCCTGCTCCAACTCGGCGACGTCGGGAGCGGCGAGAACCTGCCCTACCTGCAACTGGTTCTGGTTGTCCACTTTCTCGCGGTTGTGCTCGGCAAGCGCTTGGAAGTAGGCTCCCGTTCCGTAAAGCTTCTCGGAAATCTTCCAAAAGCTGTCGTTCGGTTGGACCTCGTAGGTGCCGTCGCCGCGGAGGCCGGTGCCCGAGTCGGCCCCGAGGCTTGGGCGCGTATCGGCGACGCCGCGGGACCCGGCCGGGTAGCTGCCGGGTTGCTCAACGGTCTCGCCGGACGGGCGGGAACCGCCGTAGGCGGGCGAACCGGCGGCAACCGGCATGTCGAAACGGCCTCCCGCTTGCGGATCATAGGGCACTCCACCGGCGCCTCCCGCCTCCGCCGAAGCGTAGCCGGAGGCGTCGGGCGGTGGTGCGGCGTAGCGGCTCCCGTAGGGCCCGGCGGCGGCCTCCATTTCGGGGCGCGGAGGGCTCGGCATGTACGACGGGGTCGTGCCGGCGTACGGATCGTCGGACGCCGCTGCAAATCCATCCTGCGATGCCAATTCGCGCCATTTGGGTTCCGCGCCGTCGGACGATTCGGGCCGCTCGGGCGAAAGGACGGTGGGCTTTTCGGATGTCTCGGGTACGGGTTTTTCCGCCGGATTGGTTTTCGCTTCGGTCGAGGCGGCGCCCGCCGTTCCGTCGGCGGAGGACAAGACGCCGGCTTGGGTTGAGGCTGCTTCCGCATCGGCCTTCTCCGCCGACTCGTCGCCCGGATCGAGGCTGGAGTCGCCTCCCAGCGAGGCGACGCGCACCGTAATCACAACGCCGAGGACCAAAAACAGCCCAACAATCAACGCCAACCCGATCTTGGCTTCCTTGCCCACGGTATCGCTCCTCGCTCGCTGGAT
>CAYPWB010000348.1:0-6678 GCA_964414315.1 uncultured Planctomycetaceae bacterium
TGCAGCGTTTCCAGTTCCAGGTACGGCAGGATGTTGTAATGCCACCCGCCCGGCTGCCGTTGGTCGAAGCCGCGGTCGGGGTCGCCGGCCCATCGCCAGCCCCACCCGCCGGTGGGAAAATGCCCTTGGGCCTCTGTGTGGTGCAAGGCGGCCATGGCCATTTGCCGAATGCTATTGGAGCACTGCGTCGCCCTGGCCGCTTCCCGCGCGCTCTGCACCGCCGGCAGCAGCAGCGAAATCAGAATGCCGATAATCGTAATGACTACCAGAAGCTCGACCAACGTAAAACCACTGCGCCTGTGCTCAACGGCCATGTTCCTGACCTCCATATCTTTTCGGATCGACATGAAACGATTGCGGCGCGCTGGGGCCGCGTTACTACCGCTTGCGGCGCCGAAACAACAGACCGACCAGCAACACGGAAACACAAAGCAGGGCGGTTGAAGGCTCGGGGACAATCGAAAGGTGCGAAACGGCGATGTCGCCCCCGCTGTCGTTGCCGATTTGCAAGCGGTCGAAGGCGAGGCCGGGCGGGGCCGTGCCGGTGAATTGCAGGTTGCCGTCGAGGAAGAACTCCCAATCGCCGCTGCCGTAATTGTAGGTGAATCGGCCCGCCTGGACTACACTACTATAATCAGTATAACAACGACGCACCGCCAGGTGCAAGGCAAAGGACCATTCTGCGGGCGCGGCCTGCGCCAAATCACACGCCAACTATCCCCGCGGATGAGTGGCCGACGGCACTATCTGTGGGGTCTCGGTTTCAGGCCCCGCGGCCTTCACCCCTCCGCCGTCGGAGCAGCAGGCCCAATACGGCGGAGGCCAGCAGCAGGATGCTGCTCGGCTCGGGCACGAACGTACCGATGGTGAGCAAAGAGAATGCCTGCGGGTCGAACGTGGTATGCTCGCCGCGGGCGAAGAACAATTCGAGGTTCGCGCCACCACCCTGCTCGAAGAACAGCAGTTCCAGGTCGTGCAGCCCGGCCGAAAGCGTGGTCGTGCCCAGGAAGTTCGCGGTGCCGCCCAGCCGGTCCTGCACAATCACGTCCTCACCGCCGATACGCAACCGGGCGCCGTCGTCGATGTTGACGCCGAACGTCCAAGTTTCCTCCTCCGGGGCTTCGAGCACGGCCGTGGCCAGCACGGCAAAGTCGTTCAGCCCGCCGCCCAGCGGAAACGGATTCACGCCGCCGTAGTTGCCGATCCCTCCACCGTCGTTGTAGTTGATCACGCTTCGCGCCTCGGCGGCCTCCTCGGCGTGGCCGGCGTCGCCCGGGCTCAACGCCAGCAGTGCTTCGGCGGCCGCGACACTGTTGACTTGCGAACCGTCCGAGCGCACCTGCCGCACCTGGAAGCCATCGGCCGTGGTGCTCAGGGTGGGCTCGAGCGACTTGATGCGCAGGTTGTCGAGTGTGGCCGTACGGGACCCTTCGCGGTTGTGGAAGGTGATGAAATCGGTGTTCGTCTTGCCGCTGACCGTAGCGGAAAGGAAAGCCGTGTTGTCGGGGTTTCCTACCTCGGTCATGCGGAAGGTGACCGCGTCACCGGCATCGGTAATGCGGAAGTCGTAGACGCCGCCCACGTAAAAGTTGATGCTGCCGTCCTGGGTCAGATCGCTGATCGAGAACGCGCCGCCCCGGTCTCTTAACCCCAACTCGCCGCTTCCCGTAAGCTTCCAAAACTCCAATCCGCTTTGCGTTTCTCCGGAGGAACCGCTGTTAGGGACGCCATTGCTGCGCGTGAGCACCTGGAAGAAATCGCGAGGGTCCGAGCCCGTGGCCGAAAGAGAGTGCCAGCGGCCGATGATCTCCAGGCCGTCGGCATAGGGGTTGAACTGGCCCGTGGTATTCAAGTGGCCGCGGCTGGCCAGCACCACGTGGCCGTCCTGTTGTGTTACCGAGGGATTGCCCGGAACGCCCGATGTGTTGGTGGAAAACAGCAGCGTATTCAAACCGGCACTGTTGAAGTCGTCGTTGATATAGGAGGTGGCAAAGTGAACGCCGGGCCCCAGGTTGGCCGCCTGATCGAGGGCGGCGGCGCGGTGTTCGCCCGCCTGGTACTCCGCCCAAATTTGACCGACTGAAAGCGCCGTGCCGCTGTGAAGCCGGAACTCGTCGACGAGCCCGTTGAAATGATTGCCGCTCCACACCCCCAACTGCAACGGCTGACTGGTCGGATGGGTGTTCAAGCCCACGGCCCTGGAGCCGACCTGCTGCCCGTTCACGTACGCCCGCGCTTCGCTGCCGTCGTACACCAGCGCCATGTGTGCCCAGTTGTTGCGAGTGGTGTTGGCGGTGAAGTCGAAATCGTAGCTGCCGCCGATGAACTGGGCTCGCCACTGGTTCGCGCTGTTGAGAGTGCGGAGGCTGAACTGCTGGCCGTTGGCGTTCGGTCCGATCGTGAAGAATCCTCCGCCGTTGAAATCTCGGGTATTGACCCACGCGGTCACCGATTTCGGCGCCGCGCCGGCGACGTTTAGATCGGTGGCGGTGAGCCCGGTATTGAGCGGCTCTCCGCTGAAGTCGACCGCCTGCCGAACCACGCCGTCGACAAACGCCGGCGAGGTCATCGTCCCGTGATAGCCGTTGCCGGAGGTGTCGAGCAAGTCGCCGTCGAATTGGTATTCGACCTCCAATACGGTGGCCGCCTGCGCCGCCGCGGCGGCGATAAACAGGCCCACAGCGGCAAGGATGAACCGGCGAGCAACAAGGCCCGGCTTACCCACAGAATTCGATTTGCACATGTTCATGACTTGCTCCCACGCTCGAAAGAGATATGGATGTACTGCTACCTTCGCCGTCGCCAACCCAGCAGGGTCATCAGGCCCATCAGGGCCAACAGCAGGGTGCCCGGCTCGGGTATGAGACTCACCAGGCGGACGGCGTCCAGTTCGATGTGCCCCCAGGAAGTACTGGAGTTTTCGTCGCGCAGACGCAGGAACACGTCCTCGCCGGTAAACGGCCGCACGTCCCAATAGTTGTAGGCGAAATCGTTGCGGTTGCCGTCGTTCACGGCGGTTAACAAGACGGCGTCGTCGTCGGCACGCACCATGTCCAATCCCAGATCCTGCGTCCCGCCGCTGAGATAGAACTCCAGGATATCCCCTTCCACGGTAAACGTGGGGCTAACGTACGCCCCCGTGGCGATTTCGTGGCCGTTGACGATGTCGGAACTGCCGGAGCTGAGAAAGCCTTTCTGGCCGATGTCGAACCCTTGTTCGTCGATGAAAGAGTCCGGCACGCCGGTAAGATTGCCATTGCCGTCCAGGCCCATATTGCCGACGCTGAACGTGTTGCCCGACGCTTTGGTCCAGCCGTCGAAGTCGCCGGCCGTGTCCCAGGTCCACTGTTGATGAACCAGCGGTATCTGCTGGGGAATCGTCTCGATGGCTCCGGCATCGACCTCAATGTGGTCGACACCGGTCCAGGCCCAGCCGCCCTTCTGCCGGTCGATGACCACCAGCGACAGCGTTCGGCCGTCGAGGCCTTCGAGCGGAATGAGCGCCGGCGCCCAGTCGTGGGTGCCGTTGCCCGGCCTCGCCGCGACGTTGGTGCGGAACGTACCTGGAACGATCTCGTTGGCGCCGTGGTCCCACAGGGCCACGCCCGCGCCGCCGGACGTCTGACTGCCGGGATTCAGCCCATGGTTGCCGCCGTTCACGAGCATGGTGACGTGGGCGCTGTCGTCGAGCACCTTGAAGGCCCGCCCCCAGGTCATGCCTGTGGGCCGGTCGCTGTCGGAGTTATGGACATTGGCATCCAACGGCGGGCCGCTGCCGGTGTCGCCCTGCGTTCGCAGGTTCCAGGTGCCTTCGACAGCGTCGTTGTTGCGGAGCCGCGTGGTATTCATTCCGCCGCTGACGTACCAGCCCTCGGGCATGGCGCCGCCGGTCCCCTCGAAGTTCTCCACGGTTTCCAGCACCGGCGTAGGCAGCGACGTCGGCGAGACGCCCTGCGACAACTGGTACACGTCGCGCGGCGAAAGCGAATTGCTGTAAATGGACACGTCGTCCATCTGTACCCGGGAATGCCCGTTGATCGCGCCGCCGCTTACCTTGCGGGCACCGAAGAAGACCTCCTCGCCGGTGGGAGCGTTGATGTTGCCGCTGGTGTTGATCTGGTGGTCGAGCAAGCCATCGACGTAGATGCGCTTCACGCTCCCGTCGTAGGTACTCAGAAGATGGTGCCACTGGCCGTCGCTCGCCTCGCTGGTGATCCCCCGCATATCGGCGTTCGACGGTCCGCGCGTGGTCCAGCCGACTTGACTCGTATTACCGTATCTGCGAAGCTGCCACCCGTAGCCCCCTTCGCCATTCTTGGCGACGAACGCCGCCCAGTCATCTGCGGGCCACCCCTTGACCCACGTCGAGACGGTCAAGTTGTTGCCCAGGTTGAACGCGCCCGGCCCGGTACCGGGCAGGTAGGCGTAGTTGTTGCCGCCGGTCAGGTCCAGCGACCGCCCTCCTGCCAAGGCGGCCGGCGTGTCGCTGGAAAAACCGCCGCCGACCAGGGTGCCGTCGTATCCGCCGAAAGAATCGTCGATCGTGTCGTCGTCGAAGTTCCAGTACCCCAGCAGCGCGGCGGGCGCCGATTGGGCGCCTACCAGGGGCACCAACAAGGCCAACAGGAAGCCGAGCCGTAAGCGACTTATGGTCATAGTATCTCTCCTCGATGGAAAAATGACTGATAGGAAATACCCAGTAGGTTGAATTGCAAATCACCACCGCCGCCAACCGAGCAGCACCATCATGCCCACCAGGGCCATCAGCAGGGTGCTCGGCTCCGGCACGTAACCGATGGCCAGTCCACCGGCTGTTTGGACGACTTCAAAGTAACCGTCTCCGATGTCGGTGTGTTGCGTGAAGCCGTCGATGTTCAGATCGAACAACCCCGGATCGAACTCGCCCAGCAGGCTGTCGTAGGTGACGAACTCCCAGGTGTTCGGCACGGTGGGGTTGAAGTTGGCGATCGGGCCGGAGCTCACGTCGGTGAGCGAGAGGATGTCGATCTGGAACGAGTCGGCGGTCAGGTTGCTGATGTCGAGCGTGCCCGCGCCGTAACCGGTGCTGATGGTGGCCAGGTCCCAGCCCGCGGGTTCGCCGGCCGTACCGCGGGCGTTGTTCACTTCGAACTCGAACGTGCCGCCGGGATTCCAGACGGCGTCGCCGAGGGTCTGCTCGCCCACACTGGCGCCCGGCGCGTGCGTTCCGCCCGCGTCGATGCTCACCGTCGCGCCGACGATGCCCGTGCCGCCCAGCGTACCGCCGTCGCGCACCGTGTACAGCCCGCCGCCGGTGTGGGTGCCGTCGACCCGCAGCGTGCCGCCGTCGATGGTGGTGGCGCCGGTGTAGGTATTGGCGCCGGTGAGGGTGAGTGTGCCGTCGCCGATTTTCGCCAGCGAGCCGTTGCCGCCGAGGGTGCCGGAATAGGTGGTGTCCTGATGGTTGTTGCCCACCGACAGTTGGCCGGTGAAGTTGGCGATGTTCGCCCCCGCCCCTTTCAGCCCGCCGAGGACGACGTTCTGGTGGTTCAGGTCGAGCGTTCCGGTAACGCCGCCGATTCCGGTGGCGTCGAAGGTGCTTTGCGCGAGGGCGTTGCCGTGGTTGAGCACGAGGGTTCCGGCGCCGCCCGTGCCGGGGGCCGAGGCGAATACGGTGTCGCCCGTGTGGCTGCCGGCCGCGCCGAGGAACAGCTTGCCGCTGTCGGACTTCACGAGGCGTCCCGGCCCGGAAATCGGCCCGTTCAGCGTCACGTCTTTGTTCCAACCGGCGTACACCACGCCGTCGCCCGATTCGAGGAAGACGCCCCGGTTCGCGTGGAGCACGGTAAACGAGTTGTTGTTCTGCAGCACGCCGCCGTTTTTCAGGACGATGTTTTGCGGATCGACCGAGCCGGGTACGGCGCCCAGATAGGCGTCGTTGGCCACCCGCAGGTGCCCGTTGTCGATCACCGTGCCGCCGGTGTAGGTGTTGCTGCCGGAGAAGGTCTGAACGTGGGAGTTTTTCCCGCTGGATTCTTGAATGACCACGCGGATATCGCCGTCGATCGAGCCGGCGAAGGTTCGGCTACCCGAGTCGAGCAGGTTCAGTGTGAGGGTGCCGGTGCTTCCGCCGGTGTTCACCACGCTGCCGCCGGTGGCGCCGCCGCCGGTGAGCCAGCGAATGGTCTGGTTCGTTCCGCCGAGGTCGAGCGTTGCGCCGGCCGTATCGGCCAGTGCCACGTTGGTGCCGGCCGGGAGACGGTTGTCGCCCCCTTCGAGTTTGAGCGTGCCGGCGTCGATGTTGGTGGCGCCGGTGTAGGTGTTGGCGCCGGAGAGCGTTTGCGTGCCGGCGCCGATCTTCACGAGGTTCGGCGCCCCGGTGATTGTGCCTGCGAAAGTGCCGTCGGCGTCGTTGTCGCCGAATCGGAGCGTGCCGGCGCCGGTGATGCGGCTGGCGCCGGCCCCGCCGCTGACGAGGGCGTTGACGGTTTCCGTCTGGCCGTTGAGTTCGAGCGTGGCCGTGCCGCCGGAACTGGGGTTGAACACGAGGTTCCCCGTGCCCGGCCCGTGCGGAATGACTTCCGACGCTCCGAGCCGCAAGGTGGCGTTGTTGCCCGAGCCGGATGCGCCGATGATCGTATTGCCCTCGTAGCTGTTGCCGGTGTTGGTAAGGGTGACGGCGTTGTCGTTGACGATGGT
>CAYPWB010000349.1:0-6647 GCA_964414315.1 uncultured Planctomycetaceae bacterium
ACCTCCTCGGGCGTGGTGATCCACAGCACGCCGTCGCGCAGCGTCCAACTCAACTGCAGATCGATGATCATCGCCTGGAGCACGGTCTCGAGCGTCCGCTCGGCCAGGCGCACCGTCACCGGTTCCCGTTCGCGAATGCGCACGCTGCGTAACGCGGGCCGATCGAGCCGGATGTCGACGCCGGTTGTCTCCGCGAGCTGCCGGACCGCCGTCTCCAGCGGCGTATCGACGAAGTCGACGGTCACATTCTCTCCGAGCTTTTCGCGGAACGCCTGATGCTTGGGCGGATCGTAGATGAACGTCTGCCGCCCGTGCTTCCGCAGCGCGGCCAGCAGCCCCTGGATTTCGCGATGGACGGCGTCCGTTTGCCGCACGAACATCACGTCGCCGATGAACGTCAGGCTCCCCATGCCGCCGACTGCGTCCCAGTCGTGCGCGGCGACCGTCGCCGTGATCGTCATCTCCAGTGCGTCGACCTCGTAGTCCGCGTCGAGTAGGTCGCCGATGTTGTACGGCACGGTGGCCAGGCGGCTTTCCACCTCCTCGGCCGAGGTGATGTACAGCACGTCGTTCTCATAATACCAGCCCACGTTCAACGACCGGAGCCGTTCGAGCAGCAAGTAGATCGGCTCGTCGTCGAGCCGGTCGGAAACCGGTTCGGTGGGCAACACGTCGGCGTCGGCCAGCGCGCTGCGGTTCAGCAGCACGACCAAATCCTGCTCGTCGCGCAGCCAAGCCACCACCTCGCTGAGCGACACATCGGACAGGTCGACCGTGGCCCGAGCGGTCAGTTTCGCCGGCATGAGCGTTGCCGGGTCGATGGTCTTCGGTTCGTCGGCAATTTCCGGCAGTTCGACCGCGGCCTCTGCCTCCGCGGACGGCGCCTCCTGGGCCGGGGCAACCCGGACGGTCGCCTGCCACAGCGACAGGATCAGAACGCACAATACGCAATAGAAGGCCACTCGCATGGCACCATCCTTTCGTTCGATGAGAAAAGGAAACGCAACCGCAAGTCTTCACCATAGTTGGCGGTCGGGCGCTTGTCAATTGCGGCGGTGAGCAGGTGGGGCCGCCTGGCGGAACGTCGGCCGGATGGAAGGGAATGGCGGTATCATGGCCACCGCAAAATCGAGAGGCGAAGACCTGAAAATCGGAATCGGTCCTTCGGGGGGATTCAGTCTAAGTCCTTGCTGAGTAAGGATCTGAGCACGCCCGAGAGGACTCGAACCTCTAACCCTCGGTTCCGAAGACCGATGCTCTATCCAATTGAGCTACGGGCGCGTGTGGCGTAGGGAGAGGCGGTTGGAAATCCGTCGGGCGGGCGAAACGTTCAGGCCGGCCTCGGCGGCACTCTCCCCCTCGCGATACTATGATACTCGGCAGGGACTCGACCGAGAAGCCCCACCTCGGCCCAGCGGGCGACGAATCTACACGCCGACCTGACGGATCGTCGGCATCGTGTCGGCAATCAAAGCGGCGCAGTGCACTCCGGCCGCTCGTTCCGGGGGTTGTTGACGATCGCATCGACGGCATAGGTCTGCATCGGGTCGGCAGAATGAGAATCCAGCAAGGGCAGCAGCCGCGACGGGTCCTGTTCGGAGGGATCGAGCCAAAGTCGGTAGGCCTCGGAGGGCAGAATGACGGGCATGCGGTCGTGGATGGGCCGGACCAACTCGTTCGCCTCGGTGGTCAGGAGGGTGCACGACTCGATGGAACTGTGGTCGGGCCCCTCCCAGTGTTCCCAAAGTCCCGCAAAGGCGAAGAGTTCGTTGTCCTTGAAGCGAATGAAATACGGCTGTTTGCGCCCGTCGGTCTTTCGCCACTCGTAGAATCCGTCGGCGGGCACGAGACAGCGGCGGCGGCGGAGTGCCGCTCGATAGGCCGGCTTCTCAGCAACCGTCTCCGCTCGGGCGTTGATCATTCGGTTGCCGATCGAGGGTTCCTTTGCCCAGTGGGGCACCAGGCCCCATTGCAGCATGGCTAGTTCTCGCCGCGGCGACGTGCCTTCCCCTTCCATGCGCACCACGGCGACCGCCTGGGTAGGGGCAATGTTGTAGCGCGGCGTCAGCGACGGCACTTCGCCCTCGACGGCGAAATGGTCCACAATGGCGGCAGCAGGGGTACGCAGGGTGAATCGTCCACACATACGTCCCATTCTAGCCAATGGGCGGTTGGTGTGCGATGATGGGTTCTTTACCCCCCAGAACGGAACGAGCCATGCACGATTACATTCAAGTGGTCACGACAACCGAGAAGCAAGAGGACGCCTTGGCGATTGCCAATGCCCTGGTCGAGCAGCGGCTGGCGGCGTGCGTCCAGATCGTCGGTCCGATTACCAGCGTGTACCGCTGGAAAGGACAAGTGGAAACGGCGCAGGAGTGGCAGTGCTGGGCGAAAAGTCGGCAGGACCGCTTTGCGCGCGTTGAACAAGCCATTCGGGCTTGTCATCCCTACGAAGAGCCCGAGATTTTGGCCGTCGCGGTCGCAGCGGGCAGCACGAGCTACCTGGCGTGGCTCGACGCGGAACTGGGCGAGTGAGAGTCTGGCCGAAAAGGGGGACAGGCACCCTGCATCTTGGATCCATGTTGGGCACCCGGCACGACATCCGGGAGCCAGTCCCCGTTTTCAGGCAGACTCTGAGCCGCGCTCCCCCGCCTACTCGTGCCGCAGCGCTTCGATGGGGTCCATCTTGGCGGCGCGGACGGCCGGGTAGAGGCCGAACACGACGCCGATCGAGATGGCAATGGCCAGAGCGAGCGGAATGGACCAGGGTACGATGACCGGATTGACATCGCGGATCACATCGGGAAGCTGCTCCATCACTTCGGGCGCGGCCGTTTCGAGGCCCCAACGGATGCCGCGCGAGACCGGCCCGCACGTGAGCCCACCCAAAACTCCGGTCAGCCCGCCGAAAACCGACAGGAGCACCGTTTCGGCCAGGAACTGACGGGTGATGTCGCGACGTTTGGCGCCCAAGGCGCGCCGAATACCGATTTCGCGCGTGCGCTCTGTGACCGTGGCCAGCATGATGTTCATAATGCCGATGCCGCCCACCACGAGCGAGATGGCGGCGATGAGCCCCATGAACAGGATGAACATCATCCGCGTGGTTCGGGCCTGTTCGAGCAGTTCCAAAGGCACGGTCACCCCGTAGTCCTCGGTGCGATGGTGTCGGCGGAGCGTTTCCTTGATCAAGTCGGCTGTTTGCATCACCTGCTCGACCTGTCCGATGCGAAGGGTGGCCTGGCTCAACTCGACAATCTCTCCCTCGAACGACCCGCTACGCCGTGTGACGATAAAATCGCCGATGCGCGACCACAGGGTTTGGATGGGAATGTACACGTCGAAATTGAAGTCTTGGCCGCTCAGTGAGCCGCCGATACCGGCGGTGGGTGAGCGGGGGCGAGTCACCCCCACGACAACATAGTACGCTTCCTCGACGCGGACGGCCTTGCCGATGGGGTTGTCGATTGGAAACAAACGCTCCGCCGTGCCTGCGGCCAGGACGCAGTGGTTCGCCTTGGTTCGCATGTCGGCGTCGGAGAGGAACCGCCCCTGGGCCATCGCCAAGCGGTTTACTTCGAAGTAGTCGGGCGTGCAACCGACCAGCCGGCCGTCGACCAAACGCCCGGCGTAGCTGAAACGGCGCCGAATTTCACGAATGGGCAGTCCGCGCTCGATGGTGGGGATGGTCTCGATTACCCGCTCGTAGTCGGCCCGCGTGATGCCGTAAGGCACGGGACCGCGAATGCCCTCGGTCGTTTCGCTGGGCGGCTGGATCGAACGGACGATCACGTTATTGGCCCCGAGCCCTTCGATTTGCTCCTGCGCCTTGCGGCTGATTCCCTCGCCGATGGCCAGCAGCCAAATAACGCTGGCAATGCCGATGAAGATGCCCAGCACCGTCAGCAACGACCGCATGAGGTGGAGCGACAGGCTTTTGACGCCCAGTTGCAGTGTTCGAAGCCAGAGCCGGAGCATGGGTTCACCGATTGCCTACGAGTTCGTCCGACAAGACCATACCGTCCCGAAGTCGGACGATGCGTTTGGCGCGCTGTCCGACCTCGGGCTCGTGGGTGACCAGGATGATGGTCTTCCCTTCCCGGTTGAGCGATTCCAGCAGGCTGAGGATGTCTTCGGTCGTCGTCGAATCAAGATTGCCCGTCGGCTCATCGGCCAGCATGAAGTAGGGGTCGTTCACGAGGCTTCGGGCAATGGCCACGCGCTGCTGCTGGCCGCCGGAAAGTTGGGTGGGGCGGTGGCCGAGCCGGTCGCCGAGCCCGACCAATTCGGCCAGTTCGCGGCATCGCATCCGGTCGCTGACACCGAGTTTACCCTGATAATAGAGCGGGACCTCGATATTCTCCAGCACGGTAAGCTGGGGAATCAGGTTGTACGACTGGAAGACGAAGCCGATACTTGACGCCCGGATTTCGCTGAGGCGGTCATCGTCGGCTTGCGTGATGTCTTCCTCGCCCAAGCGAATGCGGCCGGACGAAGGGTGGTCGAGGCATCCGAGCAGGTTCAGCAGGGTGCTCTTCCCGGAGCCCGAAGCCCCCATAATGGCGACAAAATCGCCTTCCGGCACCTCGAGGTCGACGCTGCGCAGGGCGCGCACGGTGCCCCCGTCGAGGTGATACTCGCGAGTCAGTGCTTCACAGCGGGCGGCGTAATTCATGGGCTTTGCGGCCTTCCCGCCGCCATCACCTTTCGCATCGCAGCCTTCAATTCGTCGCGGCCAAGCTTGCCGTCGCCGTTTGAGTCGGCTTCGGCCACGCGGGCCCGCATGCGTTCGGGTATCTCGGCGCCTTCGACGAAGCCATCACCGTCCTGATCGGCCTGGCTGAACATGCGGTCGACGATGGCGTTCAGGTCGGGAGCGCCGCCTTGTCGCGGGCCGCCCGTCCCATCGCCGCCGGACTGCCCGGGGCCTGGCGCGCCGCGGCTGGCGCCTTCCCCTCCAGACGCCGCGGAGGAATCCGGACCAGCCGGCCGGTTTGACGACGGAGCGGCGTCCGGCACTTCGGGCAGCGTGACCTTCTCGCGGTGAGCCGCCGCGTTGAGGATGACGGATTCGCCTTCCTCAACGCCGCTGCGAATCACGACTGTCTTGTCGTTGGTCGAGCCGATGGTTAGTTCCCGCAGTTCCAAATCGGAACGGGCAGGAACGATGCAGTAGTGCTTTCCGCCGTGCTCGAACACCGCCTGCACGGGAAGTTGCAGCACGTTGGTGAGCCGTTCCACGAGAATGCGCACCTCGGCCGTCAGGCCGGGGCGCAAGCCGGGAGGCGAGCCCTCGATTCGGATGGTCGTGCCGTATTCCTTCACGTTTGCCGAGTGCCACGAAGTCGGCTCGGGGTACTCGTTCACCTTCGTCACCACGCCGCTCAACTCCCGGTCGGGAAAGGCGTCGAGCCGAATGAAGGCGGGCATGGTTTCGGCGATCTGGGAGATACGGGCTTCATTGATCTTGGCCTTGACCTGCATTCGTTTGGGGTCGGGCAGCCGAATGATTACCTGACCTTCGCGAACCTGCTCGCCTTCGTCAATGATCACCTCTTGCCCGCCCCGTCGGTCCACTTGGTTGGCGTAGACGACCTGCCCCGGCTCCGGAGCCACCATCGTGCACTTCTCAATTTGCTCTTCGATCAAGGCAAGCTGCTCCATGTCGAGCCGGTGCGAGTCCTCCTCGGCTTTGTAATTCGCTTGCGATGTGGCAATATCGCTCTCGTGCTGTTTGAGCATTCGGGCTCGCGTGAACTTTTCGAGCACGGTAAGCTTCGTCTTCGCGATATCGAGTTGGTTCTTGGCTTTCTCGACGGCGAATCGGTCGGCCTCGAGTTGAAGGGCGGTCACGTAGCCCTTGGCTGCCAAACGGTTGCTGTAATTGAGGTATTCCTCCGCCCGCCGAAGGTCTTCCTCGGCCAGGAATATCTGGCTTTGGATATTCTGGACCTCCTGATGGTACTGGCCTTCGAGGTACTCTTGCTTTGCAATCAGGGCCGTTTCGTAGGTATTCCGGGCTTTGACGACCGCGGCCTCGCTGGAATTGCACACGATCTGCTGCCGGGTCCGGTCGTCCTCCAGCGCGGAACTGTCGAGCCTTGCGAGAACGTCGCCCACCTCAGCGTAGGTACCTTCGGGAACGATTTCGAGAATGGTGGTTCCGCCGGAGCCTTTGGACTTCACTTCGCATCGAATTTCTACGTTGCTGGCGCTCTCGATCTCGCCGCGCTCAGTAATCTCGTGAATAAAATCCGACCGTGCCGCAAGGTGGACCAAAGGCCCCGTGTCTTGCGCCGAAAATGAGAATTGCGGCCAAAACCACCAGATGCCGACTACGACCACGCCGGCCAGCATGGACACGACCAGCAGTGAGCGCAACATGCCTCCCCAACGTCCCGGTGGAACGGCAACCTCTTCTCTAATGACCATACTGTCTTCCCCCAAAGGTGTGTAGAAGGGCCATGCCGGTTTGGCGGTTTGCCGACAAATGGTGCCGGCCCCAAGCCGTAACGCGGCCGGCGGCCTCGTCGCCGCAGGTCGAATCGCCTCCGCACCCTTCCATTATACCAAGAATGCGGCAGAACCGTAGGCGCAACCGTTCACGGGGCGGCAGGGCCGCCAACCAATGCGAGCTTCCGCTC
>CAYPWB010000350.1:0-6644 GCA_964414315.1 uncultured Planctomycetaceae bacterium
AGCCCGTCAACGCCGTGCTCATGGCAGATGCTAAACCCATGAATATCCCCTCCTGGGTCGAAACCCTGTTCTTGGTATTGAGAAACGTTGTCAAACATTGCGGTCGACACATTCGACCGCTTCTTCAGGCACTGCGCCGCGAAGCGGTCGGGCGTCGCCGATATACGGTTCGACTTTACGACTAAGCGGAATCCACTAAACCGTCGAACAACCCCTCGATCGAAGGCGACGTCTCGCCCGCGACCCCCTCTTCGCCGGCCAGAACTTCCGCCACATTTTTCAGGCTGACGACGTGGTCGCCTACGTGAGCCTTCACCTTGTCGTCCTCGATCGTCACGCGATCCACGGTGCCCGTAATGTATTGCCCTTCATCGTCCAGACCCAAAATAGTGCGCCCCAGCAGCGAGTTGGCCGTGCTAAGGTTCTGGCCCAACAGCACCGAATCGAGAGTTGCCGAAAGACGTTCGGTCGAATCGATCTCCCGCATTTGGCTGACCTGCTGCAGGATTTGGCTGTTTTCCATCGGATTGAGCGGATCCTGGTTGGCCAATTCCGCCACGAGCAGTTGGAGGAAGTCGTCCAGATTCACGTCGGAGAACGCGTCGGTGCCGACGGTCGCCTGCTGGCCCTGTTGGCCGCTCACGCCGATTGGGTTGGTTGACATGGGTTGGTTTCCTTTGGTTTTGTACGGCCGAGACCTTCGGCTTTGTGGATATGGGAAAACGCGAAGCTAAATCAACACGTCGAGTTGGCCGGCTTCGCCCCAGCGGCGGACGCGGGGACGGACGTCCGGATCGGTTTCACCGTCGCCGGCCGCTCGGCCGCCCGACTGCTGCCGCGAGTCGGCGGCAGCCCGGTCCGGATTCGACCGACCGTCGGGCCGATCGGATAGGTTGCCCGACTGCCGGTCCGAAATGTCGACCTGAAACTGTTCCACCTTGATGTCCTGCTGGGCAAGCCGTTCGCGCAACATGGGCAGATTGTCGAGAAGCAACTGCCGCGCGGTTTCGTTTTCGGCTTCGAGGCGTGCATTCATCGCACCCCGTTGCACGGTAATTTCGACGCGCAGCGATCCCAACTCCGGCGGACTGAGCCGCAGGCGAACCGTGCCGCTGCGGTCGCCCATCGCTTCGAATGCCCGGGCCACGCGTTGCACGAATCGGGCCCGATCGACCGCACCGGCCGCGTCCGGTTCCGGCGTGTTGGCGGCGGCCCCACCGCGGGCAACCGGTTCCGTGCCCGCCGTGCGCGCGCCGCCCGTCGTGGCGGCGTCTGCGTTCTCCGCCGGCGCCGCCGTGCCGACAGCCTGGCTCGTGTCGCCCGACGGAAGGGCAACGCCGTGCGATGCCGGACTCGGATTCGTCGGCGCTGCCTCGGCCGTCGTGGTCGTCGTGGGCTGGTCTGCGTTGTGGGCGTCCGCAGGCGGGTTCGAGGCGCCCGCCTCGGCGGCACGCGATTGGGCCGCCTCGCGGGCCGTCGGCGCCTTGCCCCGACGCGGCGCCGGTTGCTCCGGCTCGGATGCTTCTGCGTTTGGTTTCCGGCTGCCGTCCTGTTCGCCTTCCGGCTCACCGTCCTGCTCGCCGTCGGCATCGACGGGCGTTGGAGGATTGCCGCCGTCCTGCTCCGATTCGCCCGTGCCGGAAGAGGAGGCGCGGGCGGCCTCGCCGGGTTGGGTCTCTGCCGGTTGCGCGGAGGTCTCCGGCGTTGCACCGTCGCCGGTCGTCGACTGTTTTGTTCCTTCCTCCGCCGCGGCGCCTCCCTGCGCCATCTCGGCCACGGCCGCCGCCTGGGCCTCGGCGGCGGCGTCGGCTTCTTCGGGGGTGGCTTCCGTCTCCTCGGAGGGCTCTTCCGATGCGTCGGCGTCGGTCGCTTCCTCGCTCTTCTCGGAACGGTCCGTCTCGCGCTTTTCCGGCCGGTCATCGCGGTCGTCCGGGGCCGACGTCCGAGCCGATTCCTCCGTGCCGCTGCCCGTCGCGGCGGCCGAGTCGGTCGCACTCGACGGAGGCTTTGAATCGGCTTCGGTGCGCTCCTGCCGTTTGCGTTCCTCGCGGCGGTCGTCGGTTCGGGGTTCGGCCGCGCGAGGCGTCTCGGCCGATTCCGGCGGCGCCGGGGGACGGCTTCGTACTTCGGGCGGGTTGCTCGCCGCACCGTCCCAAAACTTCGAGCCCGCGGAACTCGACGCGCGGTCGAGGTACGGTGCGAACGGCGCCGAAGCGTGCGACGGCGGCGTTTCGATCGGTATCAACGCGGTAATGGAATCAGCCTTCCACTGGATCATGGCTACAGCCCTTCCTGGGTTTCGACGGCAAGCTCGGCATCGGGAACGCCTTCCAAAATGCGATTGAGCACCTCGGCAATCAGCGTCTGCTCCGGCGCCGTCTCGAACTCGCCGATAATCTTTGAACGCTTCTGATCCGGCATGCCGGCCAACAGGACAACCACCGTGTCGAGTTCGTCGTTGTTGAGCATTTCCATCAACTGAATCTTCGCCTGTTCCGGCTTCACCGCTTCGAGGATCCGTCGGACCTCGTCAACCCCCTCGGCCAGCGCGCCTTCGCGCATCTCGTACAACTGCGTTTCCAAGGCGTCGCGGGCCGCCTTGAAACGGCGGCGATCCTCGGCCAGGTTCTGTTGCTCGGTGCGCAATTGCGCCAAACCATTTGCCAACGCCTGCTCCCGTCGCTCCAAATTGCGATACTCCAGCGCCCGGGTCGCCCGAATCTCGTCGAACGACACCTGCTCGACCGCCACGTCCTCGGCCTTCACCAGGGCACTTTCTCGCATGGCGAACAGGTCGACGCCTTGCGCCAGGGCAAGGATTTGAATGAGACGGTCCCGGTTGAGGTCCCAGTTCCGCACGGCGAATCCCAGTAGCAGAATTTGCGCCAGGAGGGTCGCCACGGCGAACCAGGTGAGCAGTTGGGCCAGCATGGCGAAGAGTCGTCGCATTAGTCCTCCTCCTCGCAGCCGGTGCGTGCGGCGGCTTCGTCAAGCTGGCGCAGCTCGCGGCGGGCCTCGTCCTGACGGTGCCGCTCGGCCTGCCGCTCCCGCAACTTCTCGAGCACGCGCACCTCGCGGTTCGCGGCCAAGAGCGCCTCGCGGCGGCGGTCGACCTCTTGGGCAATCGCCTTCCGCTGCGCGGCGAACTGCTTCTGCTGCGCGCGGAGCGTGATCTCGTAACGCTGGGTTTCGACAATTTGGTCGAGATCGACGTTGCCCGGCGTGACCGCCTGGCGGCTGGCACTGCGCAGCGCGGCAAGTTCCTCGGCCAGCGCGGTTTCGTGCTGCTGGAGCAACTCGTCGGCCCGAAACGCCTCGGCAAGCTGCGCGCGCCGGTCGTCGCGCACCGACTCGCCAAGCCGCAGGAGGGTTGCCAGACGGAAGTGGAACTTGGCCATGGGTTACGACGCCTGCTTCTTGCCGCGTTGTTGGCTTTTTCGGTAAACATGCATGAGCCCCTCGCGCGATTCGTCCAACGTGGCCGGCTGGTCGACCGACTGCCGCAGGAACCCGTTGATGTCGTCGAGCAGTTCGATGGCGGCATCGACCTTCGGGTTGCTTCCCCGGCGGTACGCGCCGATGGAAATGAGGTCTTCGTGGTCGCGGTACGCCGCCAGCAGGCCGCGCATTGCAACCGCGGCTGCGCGGTGCTCGTCATCGGTCACTTCGGGCATCAGCCGGCTGAGGCTTTCGAGCACGTCGATGGCCGGGTAGTGCCCCTGCGAGCCGAGCCGCCGGGACAGCCACGTATGCCCGTCCAGCAGGCCGCGCACCGCATCGCTGATCGGTTCGTTCGGGTCGTCGGCCTCGACCAGCACGGTGTAGAAGGCGGTGATGCTTCCCCGCGGGCTGCGCCCCGCCCGCTCGACCAGCTTCGGCAACATGGCGAACACCGAGGGAGTATAGCCGCGGGTAGTGGGCGGTTCGCCGGCGGCCAGGCCGATCTCACGCTGCGCCAGCGCGAAGCGCGTGAGCGAGTCCATCAGCAGGAGCACGTCCTTGCCCTGGTCGCGGAAGAACTCGGCAATGGCGGTGGCCGTGGCGGCGGCCTGCACGCGCACGGGGGCCGGCTCGTCGCTGGTGGCCACCACCACGACGCTTTTCGCGAGGCCCTCGGGGCCGAGGTCGCGCTCGATGAACTCGTTGACTTCGCGTCCGCGCTCGCCGATGAGCGCGGTCACGATCACGTCGGCGGCCGTGTAGCGCGACATCATGCCCAGCAGCACGCTTTTTCCCACACCGGAGCCGGAGAAGATGCCCATCCGCTGCCCTTTCCCGCAGGTGAGCAGGCCGTCGATCGACCGGACGCCGGTCGAAAGCGGGGTGTCGATTCGCGGCCGGGTGCAGGGGTGCGGCGGCGCGGCGTGGAAGGAGGCCCGCTGGGCGAGCACCGGCTGCGGCTTGCCGTCGACCGCCTGGCCCGACGAATCGAACACGCGACCGAGCATGGCGTCGCCCACGCGAAGCCACCTCGTGGTGCGGCGCAGCCGAACCCGATTGCCGTGCCGCACGCCCGCCAAATCGCGGAACGGCGAGAGCAACGTCAGGTGGTCTTTGAACCCGATCACCTCGGCTTCGAGAGGTTCGCCGGGCGAGCGTTCGATTTCGACCACCGCGCCCACCGGCGCCGGCAGCCCCGCAACGGAAATGGTCGTCCCCACGGTGCGCACCACGGCACCGCTCAGCGCCGTCGGCATGATGTGTTCAAGTTGGGTGGTCAGGTCGAGCATAAGTCATGTGCCAGGAGACAACGGGACAGGTCCGATTTGCCGGAACGGTCCGAAGGAGAAAACGGGACAGGTCCGATTTGCCGGAACGGCCCGAAGGGTGCTTCGCACAAATCGGACCTGTCCCGTTTTCTCCGCCGTCAGGTCAGCTCCTCTTCAATGCGGGCGAGTTGCGATTCAATTTGCTGGTCGATCGTGCCGAAGTTGGTTTCCACGCGGCAGCCGCCGGCGGTGACGTCCGGGTCGGGAACCACCTCGGCGGTGGCCAGCGGGGCGAACTCCTTCGTGAGCACGTCGGCCTGGCCGGCCATCGCCGCATGGTCGTCGGGGTTGAGCCGGATGCGCAGGTGCGAAGCCCCGGCGGCCAGTTCCAGCGCCTCGCGCAGTTGCCCGGCGGCGAAGGCCGGCATGTCGGTAATCTCGCGCCGCAGGAGGCGTCCTGCAATCGCCGCCGCCACGTGGATCGCCGCGGCCTCCCAGTGGACGAGCCACGCCTGCCGGGCATGCTCCACGTCCTGGACCGCCTGCTTCAGGGCGGGCAGCACGGTGGCAAGCTGGTTGCGGACGATGTCGTTCACTTGCTGCTGACCTGCCTGGTAGCCCTCCCGCCTCGCCTGCTCCTTGATGGCGACGGCCTCTTGCTGCGCCCGGGCGACGATCTTGCGGGCTTCGCCGCGGATGCCGTCGAGGTAGTGGTTGGCGCGCACGGCCATATCTTCGAAGTTGAAGGCCACGTGCTGCGTTGCCCGGTTTCGTTCGGTGGCTCGAATGATGCTCGTCATCGGTCGTTCCGTCTCAGCCCGTCAGGGCCATGCGCGATCGGGTGCGGTTGGTTTCGATGTGTCCTTCGCGTTCCAACTCTGCGGCAAGGCGCGTGATGCGTCCGCGGGCCTCCTCGACGTCGCGCAGCCGGATGGGGCCGGGTTCGTCGATCGCTTGGCGCAACCATTGCGCGTCGTCGTGGGGGAGGTTGCCCAGCACCCGCCGAACGAGCCCCATCGGCGCGCCCAATAAGGCGGCTGCGGCCAGCGGCCGCCCCGCCGTTTGGAACACGGTGACCAGGCTGCCCGTGTCGAGTTGCGGAAGTTGCTCGAAGGCGATTGCAGGTTCTTCGGCCGGCGGCTCGGAAGGGGCTTCAGTGCGCGGCGCTTCGCCGGTGCCCAAGGTGCGGGCGATGGTTCGGCTGACTTCCGGTTCGCTTTCCGCCAGAATCCCCTCGACGGCCTTCTTGCCCACGGCGCGCTTCGGCTGTAAGCCCCAGCGCTGCGCCACGCGGCTTTGCAACGCCTGCTCGACCTCGTGCACGATGGCCGGATCGATCTCTTCCAGGCCGGCCAGCCGGCGGACCACGTCGGCCTGAACTTCGGCGCCGAGCCGGCCGAGCACTTCGCCGGCACGGCGAGGCGGCAGGTGGGCCAGCACCAGGGCGATGGTTTGCGGACGCTCGCTCCTCAGGGCCTCGGCCAGATCGTCGCCGGCGGCCTCGGAGAGGAACGCAAACGGGGTCGCGGGGCGCTCGGTTGCCGTCTCGGAGGAGCCGTTCCCCGCTGCGCCGAGGCTCAGCCCCGCCAGGGCGCCGTCCAGTTCGATACCGGCCGGGTCGGGCTTCGGCGCCATCGACCGCACGCGCAGAAACTCGTCGCGCACACGACGCTGTTCGCCGTCGTCGACCTCCTGCAGGGCCACGACGGCGTCGCGCACCCGGCGTGCCTGGGCGTCGGGCAGGCGATCGAGCAGCGCGTCGGCCGCTCGGCAGTCGAGTGCCGCGATGAAAACCGCCGCCTTCCGAATTCCGCCGTCCGTTGCGTTCATTGGGTTGCCTCAGAGGGGGTTGGCCGCCGCAAGGGTGTTTCGTGTTCCATCAGGACTTTTGCAAATCGGGATCACAAGGTCCCCTCTCCCTCTGGGAGAGGGTTA
>CAYPWB010000351.1:0-6606 GCA_964414315.1 uncultured Planctomycetaceae bacterium
ATCCGTTCTCCTTGAAAGATCTGGTCCCAGTCGCCAAACGGCAAGTTGCTGGTGATCAGCAGGCTCTTCCGCTCTTATCGGTCGGCAGAAGCTTGAAACAACGGCTCTGCTCCCGTGCGGCTGAACGTGAGTTATCCCAGTTCGTCGCAAATCAGCAGGTCGGTCCGACCCAATTGGGCCGGCACACGCTCCAGTTGGTACTGCTGCTGCGCCTCCTCCAGGCGGCTGACCAACGCGGCCGCCGTGCAGAACCGCACTTTGTAGCCCTGACGACACGCGGCCAGCCCTAACGCTACGGCAAGATGCGTGTTGCCCGTGCCCGGTTCCCTCAGAAAGCAGTAGTTCGAACGCGCCGCGATCCACTGGCAACGCGACAGTTCCAGGATCTTCTGCTTGTTCAATGATGCCGATGCTGAAAAGTCGAAGCTGTCGAGTTCCTTCTCCACCGGAAACGACGCGAGAGGGGGGCGTCGATCGTCCGGTGGAACTCGGCCACGGCGGCGGCTCCGAAGTTGGGCAACGCCGGATCGATCTTCCCGAAGTACCTGACGCCCCCGTTTACCTTGCGGCCCCACCTAAAGGTGTTATGCACCAACAAGGGAACCTTCTCCTTTGCCTTGTATTGCGGGCGGCTGCGAGTAGCTCCGCCTTGTCGCCCAGCTTGGGCGTGGTAGAATTGGTCACCTGACGCTGCCTCCGATTCAAGAGTCTCAGGTGGTGTCAATTGACACCCTGCCAGTACCGGCGGGGTGTCATTTTTCGGCCTCTTAGTACAGAAGGTGTCAAAAGGGTGTCAACTAGGGACAACAAGTCCGAGTGGGAATTACGTAAACCCTTGTGAAATAAGTCTTTGGGGACGTAGCTCAATTGGGAGAGCACCAGATTTGCATTCTGGGGGTTGGCGGTTCGAGCCCGCTCGTCTCCATTTGGTTAACAGCCCCTTGCTCGGGGGGGCAATCTTCGGAGTTGGCCGCGCAAGAAAAGGGGGTGGGGCCGACCATGGCCGTCTAGGAAGTTCGCTGCCTCGGTACTGTTGTAAAGCCGGTCCGATCCCTTTTCGGTTCTCTTCCGGTCAGTCACACCGTGGCTTTCGCCCGCTTGCCGAAGGGGCTGCGGCCGGCGGCAGTTCTGGCCAGGGCCACGGCGCCCAGTACGACGGCGTCGTCTCCGAGGGCGGAAACGACCACGTGCCCCCCCTCACGCGCTCCAGGCAAACGGTCCGACTCGACAATGCGCTGGACGATGGGCACCATGAAGTCGCTGCAAGCTTCAATAACGCCGCCCCCGAGGACAATGACCTCGGGATCAATCAAGTGCCGGACGGTAAGACAGGCGTGGCCGAGCACTTCGGCGGCGCGCTGCATCACCTCCGTTACTACGGCGTCGCCCGCGGCAAGCGACTTGCGCAGCACGCGGCTGCGGATGACGGCCAGATTGCCCCCGGTCAGTTCCGTCACCATGCTGGGCCGGCCGTCCTCGATGGCACGGCGGATGTTGCGTTCGATGGCGGAGCGGCTGGCGAGGGCCTCCAGGCATCCGCGGTTTCCACATCCGCATTCCGGGCCGTCCATCTGCATCACGATGTGTCCGATTTCCGACGCCGCCTCGCGGGCGCCCCGCCACAGCTTTCCTTTCCGCACGAATCCACCGCCGATTCCCGTTCCTACCAGCATGGCGAACGCGCTTCGGGCGTTGCTTGCCGCACCAAGCCAGCGCTCGCCCAGGGCCCCGAGATTGCAGTCGTTCCCTACGGCTACGGGCACACCGAATCGGCGGCGCAGGTGCTTTCCGATGTCGACCCCGGTCAGGTTCATGTTGGGGGTCACAACAACGTGGCCCTCCTTCGGAGCCACGACCCCGGGGATGGCAATGCCGATGGCCTGCACATCTTTGATCTTCTTCTTCGCGGCCGACAATGCGTCGGCAATGATCGACTCGATGGCCTCCAATTCACGCTCCGGCGTTTCATCGCGTGGCGTGCGGCGCTTCTCCCGACTAAGGATCTCGCCGGACTCCTTCACAAGCGATCCTTGCACCTTCGTCCCACCGACATCAATGCCCAAATAGAGCTTTTCGGCTTCGCTTTCCTTCATCGTACAACCTCCTTGCTACGCCACCGAGTAACCGCTCATGGGTCGGCGGCGCGGGCTGTTTTCTCCGCTGTATGCGGGCGGGAATGCCCCGTTCTTGCGGCGAAACGGGGAAACCCAACGGGTGTACCCTATTTGTGGCCAAAACCGGGGGATTTCCCGACAACGCTTACACCGTCGGTCATTAAACGCGAAGTACGCTCCAACGTAAACCCCTCCGCAGCGCATCGACCGTCACGGCAACCGTTCCCAGGGCCGCAAAACCGCCAACCGATGCCAGTTTCCGCTTGGCGGCAGGGTCGCGATAGTAACCATTCACACCGGGCGGTCGCCCGTGAACAATTGCGACTCACGCCGGTATGCGCTCATGGGGCGGTGGCGCACGCTGTTTTCTCCCCTATATGCGAAGGAGACAGTCCCATTTTCACGGCTGGGACGGTCGACCCAGTGGGCATATTCCCCCTAGGTGCCGCAGAAATCGCGATAGTCCTCTGTGACCGGTTACCTCACGCCGTTTCCACGGCCGAGGCAGCCATGCCTCCGTTGCCTGCGGGAACTTCGAATTGGGCCACCAGACGAGCGTCGACAAAGCAGGAAAGCTGCCGGGCCCGTACCGGGTGCTGCAAAGCGCGCACGGCCTTGGCCTCAATCTGTCGCACCCGTTCCCGTGTCACCGCAAAGATCTTTCCAACCTCCTCGAGCGTGTAGGCATAGCCGTCGGCGAGACCGTACCGAAGTCGGATAATCTCGCGCTCGCGGTAATCCAGTTCGCCCAGCACGTCGGCGATGCGCTGCTTGAGCGAATCCTGGTTGATCTCAAGCAGCGGATCGTCCTCGCGGTAGTCTTCGAGAAACTCGCCGAAGTAAGTATCTTCGTGGTCACCCACAGGTTGATCGAGCGACAGCGGGTGCCGGGTCATCCGCAACACGCACGTCGCCTCTTCGACGGAAAGGCCGGCGCGCCGCGCGGTATCCTCCACCGAGGGGCTGACACCCCGTTCCTGGACCAGTTGCCGAGTGACCGTCCGAACTCTGCTCATCGAATCGATCATATGGACTGGAACGCGGATCGTGCGGCTCTGATCGGCAATTGCGCGGGTGATGGCCTGGCGAATCCACCAGGTAGCGTACGTGGAAAACTTATACCCTCGCTTGTGTTCGAATTTATCGACCGCCCGCATCAATCCCGTGTTGCCTTCCTGGATCATGTCCAAGAAGCTCATGCCGCGGTTGCGGTATCGCTTGGCAATCGAAACGACCAATCGCAGGTTTCCCGCGGAAAGGTAGCGTTTGGCGGCGTCGTATTCCTCGCGCAGTCGCTCGATCCGCGCAAGACGCCGGCGGAGCGTCGCGGGGCTTTCGAGCGAGGCACGAATCAGATAGCACAGTTCCTTTCGCAACTCGGTCCGGGTCGACTGCTCCTGCGGGCTTCGTTTGCACTGGGCGAGCATGCGTTTCAATTCGGCCATGCGAGCGGCCATCTGCTCCAACTTTTCCACGGCCGGTTGAAGCCGCTGGGTCCGCAACCCCAACTCTTCAACCAGACGCACGGCCCGGCTGCGTCGCCGGACGAGCCGCTGCCATGCGGCCCGCCGCTCGCGTTTGCGGCGCCGCCGATCGATGGCCACGGCGAAGTCGGCGCGGTTCAACGCAACGAGATGCTTCAGCGTTTCCAAGTTCGGTCCTAGCACCCGAAGTAGCCGCCGCTTCTCGCGGACGTTGATCACCGATACTTCGATGGTTCGGTCCAAACGCAGCTTCCCATCGCGGATGTTCTCCAGCATGGAGATGGACGCCTGCAGCACGTAATCGGAGGCGAGCATGGCGTGTCGATACCGCTTCCGACCCGTGTCGATGCGTTTGGCGGCGCGAACCTCTTCGCGCCGCGACAGCAACGGAATCTCGCCCATCTGCATCAGATAGATGCGCACCGGGTCTTCGATTTGTTCATCGTCACCGGTGTGCTCCTCCTCGCCGTCGAACTCGCGGTCCTCGGGCAGTTCATCTTCGATGCGATCGTCGAACGGTTCCGCTTCGAATGGTTCGACCCCGGCGGCTCGATCGCCAGGGATGGTTTTCCCCGAAAGAGGGGAACGCCCATTCTTAGGTGCAGTCCGTGCGTGGTTGTTGGAATTCCTGGCCTTGGCAACTTCGTGGCTGGTTCTCGGCACGGTGCTATCCCTCACTGGAGCAGTAACTCGCAAACTGGCAGGCGATTCAGACGATTGAACTTGGCACCTGCACTGGCGTGGCGGTAGGTAAGGAAGCAGTTCGGATGCCAAAGGGGGGTTTGACGGCGGCGGCAATTGTAAGTCTAGTGTATATAGTTACTTGCGATATACGACCTATCATGCATTGCGTCGACACTCCGGCGGGCGTTTACCGAACGCAACGCACCGCTCCTCGCCATGTTGCCATTCCAATGCACGAGTACCGCTGTGAAGGGCCGCATCACACTCCCCGATAGTGCCGTAACAATCGTACTGAACAATATATGTTACGCATATTTCCTATTTGACGCAACACCCCGAGCAGGCCCATTTCCTCAAGCGTTCGAGCGAACCGCAGCTTTGGCCGTTTGGTGTGGTCTGCGGAACGTCGTGGGGTGTCACAACGTGCAGTAGAGGTTGCGGAAGACTTCTCGCAAATTGCCGTTGCATTCCCAGAAGAGTTTTTCCAGCGACTCGCCGACGGGAGGGGCCGACTCGGCCGAGGTGTCGTGCAAATCTTCCACCAGCGCTTTCGCCAACGCGGGCGAGGTGCGCGTTTCCAGTACGGTTGGAAGGGCGCACCGGCGATGGGCCGTCACCAGCAAACCGCCGCGCGGCCGGAGCAGTCGCCGTACCCGGAAACGGGAAAAAGCCGCCAGCGCATCGTATCCGTCGGCAATCACCAGCGTTTGTTCCGCCGTGGTTTGCAGCGGGCGAATCCATTCGAGCGGAACGCGACCGTTGCCGCCGCGATTGGTGAACAGCATTACCACATCGCGCCCCTGGCCCTTCAACCGGCGTTTCAGTTCGACGAGGAATGTCGTTTTCCCGCTGCCATGAGGACCGACGACGGAGCCGCGTTCTTGCATGCTCGGCGACTGAAATTCGGCCAGGAAGGCGGCCCAGTCGAAGCGTCCGCCGTCCCGAGGGGAACGAAACGGAAGTTGTTCCAACCGTCGAGTGCGGAACGGATTGCGCGATGCGGTGATCCGGGACACGACCCCCTCCTCAGCGTGCCGGCAGGACGAATGGCTCCCGCGTAGGCGAGATCGTAATCGGAAGCCGGGCGAGCGCCTTCTCTCCGACCGCCGCCAACTCGACGGCCCAGTGGATGGCAATCAGGCGTCCGTCGTAGCTGTACGGACCTTCGGGAGCCGAGAATCGGAAGGGCTGGGCGCCTATCGGTTGCGACGCATCGAACTCAACCGTCTCGACAATCGACGCATCTTCCGTACCCCGGCCCTCGGTATGCCAGCACAGGTGTACCGCAATCCGACGAACCGGTTTCGTGAACTCCCAGGCGGCAACACCGGCAATGACCTCGCCGGGGCAATACGCGGTCCGATTGTCCAACAGTTCCAGGCTCAGTGGTTTGTCAGGCATACGAAATCTCCGCGAGGTCCATCGGCCGAACGACGAGGCCGAACTCATGCTTCATGTCGGGCCAGCGCTTGATATCGCCGTGCAACTTCAGCGTCCAGGTAATCTTGTTGTTGCCGGCGTCGAACGAGTGCATCACGTCGGCGGGAACCAGCACGTCGAGGCGGCCGCCGCGGAGGATCTCGCCCGGCTCCGAAGTGTCGAGCACCAACTCGTCGTAAAACGTGTGTTTATCGGTCACGGTGTCGGTGCCTCGCCGGTACGTCGCCTGCTCTTCACCCACCAGCGACAAGGTGAGTGTCGACACCCGGTCGGCGCGCCCCACCAGGCGCCACTCCAACGCGAGCGTATCGCCCAACGCTGGAGTAGCCGTGCTTACCTCCAAAATGGGGGAAGGGTTGAACAGGGCGAGGAACTGGTAGGGGACGGCCGCGATCAAGCCGATGCCGATGAGGACGAAAGGAATAATGAAGATCGTAAGGAACCACTCCGGATTCCCGGCAAGATGGCTGTTGACCGCCATCGTCACGAATATGGAGGTGATCCCGTTCCAGAACACGGCGGCGACGAGAACGCCGATGAGTTTCCCGACCGGCGACGTGGTGGGCCGCAGCGTGACCGGGCCCGTCGGCGAGCGACCAGCGGCCGGCAGTACGCCCGGTTGCTCGGCCGCGGCGGCCTGGGGAAGCCACGCTGCGCCGTCGCCGCGCGACTTCCCGGCCACATAGAAGCTGCCGACAAACATGGCGACGCCGACCACGCAGAAGAGAAGCGGAATGAGCCCAAACCACAAGTCGGCGGGGTAATCGCGGTCGACCACGGCGTCGAACGGGTCGGCCGGGTTTACGTACGCGGTAATCTCCTTGCCCGGCGGGTGCGCGTCGACAATCGCCTGCTTTGCGCTGCGTCCGGACGACGACCCGGTC
>CAYPWB010000352.1:0-6599 GCA_964414315.1 uncultured Planctomycetaceae bacterium
GGATGAGGCGATTGGGCTCGACAGGAAGCGGGCGACGATGACGCGGCGGCCGGATACGGGGCGGGTGATCTTGTCGGTGGCGGCGCAGCCGGGCGCGATGGGGCTGGTGGACCTAGCCGAGTTCCCGCGGCACGAGACGAAGGTCAAACTGCTGGCCATCCTCCCGCCCGGCGAGCGAGTGGCCGCCGCGCCGGCTTCGGACCGCCTGCCGCCGGGCTACCCGCTTGCCCAGCCCATGCACCTGTACCTTTCGGGCAAGGCATCGGACGCGGCGAAGGCGTTCTTCGCCTTCGTTGCCGAAGGCAACGCCCGCGAAGGGCTGCTGGCCCACGGCGTGGTGCCGCGTGCGGCGCCGCCGCGCGAGCGAACGCCGCAAACCGAAGCGATGGCAGTCGTCCCGGCCGACTTCCGCGACGTGGTGCTGGGTGACTCCGAGGAGGAGCCGGAGGAGGTGGCCGACGACGCGCCGGACGAGTCTGCAACGGAACCGGCCGCCACCGGGGAGCCGGAAGTCGCCGAGTCGGAGGAAGACGCATCAGGGCGTGAACTCCAACAGGATGACGCGACGGAAGACGCGCTAGAGCGCGAACCGCAACAGGCCGCGCCCACCGCATCCAATGCAACGACGGCCGACGCGGGGATCGAGGCGTGGGTTTCCGACAATGCCCTGCTGCTGGCGCTCATCGGCCTGGGCGTGCTGGCCATGGCCGTCACACTCGGCTCGGCCACCATGAAGCGCGGCCGCCGGCGGAACGATCTGCTGCGGAGGTATCGGCCGTGAGCGAGGCGTTTGATCCGTATCATCGATGGCTGGGCATTCCGCCGAAGGAGCAGCCGCCGGACAGTTACCGGCTGCTGGGGCTGACGCGATTCGAAGACGACCGGGAGGTGATCGAAGCGGCGGCCGACCAGCGAATGGCATTCCTGCGCTCGGTGCAGACCGGTCCTCGCGGCCCGCTCTCGCAGAAGCTGCTCAACGAAGTCGCCGCGGCGAAGGTCCGGTTGCTCCATGCCGAGAAGAAGGCCGAGTACGACCGGCAGCTTCGCGAGCAAGCGGCCGAGGAGCACGCCGAGACGCCGCAGGCCGTGCCGATCGTGCCGCGGGCAGTGGCCGTGCAGGCCGGCGACGGGGCTGATACCGGGCCGGCCCAGGCAGTGGCCGTGCCGGGCGAGGAGCCGGTCGTATTGCCGCGAGCAACATTTAGGGCCCGACGTGGGAAGCGGCCGCCGGGCGCGTCGTGGCTGCTTGCACCGGCCGCGGCCGCCGTAGCGTTGGTGTGCGTGGGCGTGTGGCTCGGCACGGGGCCAGGCGTGCCACCGTCGGATCGTCGGACGGCGGAACGGATGCCGCCCGTCCAGCCGTCGGTGTCCCCACCGGCCACTCCGCCCCCACTGCCCCCACCGCCGGACCGTGGCACGTCGTCGGTGCCGACGGAATCGATACCGGCGGCGGTGGCTTCACTCTCGGACGGCGAGCCGGAAAGCAGCGACAGTGTTCCCGGCGATCCGCGAGGGGGACAACCCCATTTTCGCGGCGGAACGATCGATCCGTTGGGCGATTCGCCCGCCGAGCCGCCAGAATCGGGGCAGTCGCCTGGCGGAGATTCCATACCGGACATGCCATCTCCAGACCGCTTCGACGCGCCGGTATTCGTACCGCCCGAGCCATCGCCGGACGCCCGACGTCCTGCCGACGAGGACGCGGCCCCGGTTTTCGCCTTCCAGCCGGGCAACGGCCCGCCGCCGGCGGCCGACGGCGCGGCGAGCACGGACGATTCCGCTTCCCCCCCGCCGCCCCGCGTCCCCGTGCCGGGCGCGGAGGAGCAGCGCGAGGTGCAGGAGCAGCTCCGTGGGATCCACCGGATCGACGCGGCCAAGACGCTCGACGAGAAGAACACCCTGGCCCGGCGGTTCCTGAACGCGGCCGACGCGCCGGCGGCCGGCCCTGCGGAACGTTACGTGCTGTTGCGGTTGGCTGCCCAATTGGGCACCGACGCGGCCGAGGTGGACCTGGTTCTGGAGGCGGCCCGCCGGCTGGGCCGGCAGTTCGAGGTCGACCCGCTGGGCGAGGAGCTTCGCGCCCTGGAGGCGTTCGGTGCGGGAGCCGCCGGTTCGCGACGCGCCGAGGCCCTGGTGCGTGGTTCGGCCGAGGTCATCGCCCGGGCGGTGGCCGAAGAGCGTTTCGACGAAGCCCGCGAATTGGCCACGCTGGCCCGCAACGCCTGCCTTCGGCCGGAGGCCCGCGAGTGGCGCAAGGAGGCGGCCGAACGGCTGGCATGGGTGGAACAGGTCGCCGAGCAACATCGGCGGCTCGCCCTCGCCCGGGCCGCCTTGGAAGTGAACCCGGATGATCCGGTGGCGAACGACGTGCTGAGCGCCTGGTACTGCCTCGTACAGGGCGAGTGGGCGACGGGGCTCGGGCACGTTGCCCGCGGCAGCGACTCCCAACTGCGCGGGCTTGCCCGGGCCGAGTTGGCACAGGCGGCCGGCGGCGGCAACTCCGAGCCGGCCGCAGAAGCCTCCGGCGACCCGCTCGCCCGCGGCGATGCCTGGTGGGACGCCGCCGCCGAGCAGACCGACGACGCGCGGCTGGTTGCCCTCCGTCGGGCCGGCCACTGGTACCGGCACGCAGATGCCGCCGCCCTCAGTGCCCTGCGAAGGCTACAGATCGAGAAGCGTCTGGAGGCGATTGCGCAAATCGAGCAATCGCTGGCCGCCCGCCGCGCGGCGTTGCGTCCGCCGCCGTCCACGAGTTCTGGTGGCGCCTGGCGCGGGGGGTGGTAGTGTCGGTGCGGTTCTGAACGGCGCTGTAGAGATTCCGTATTCTCTCGCTTTCCAAAGCCGTCACGTTCAGACGCCCGCTCACTGCGCCTTCCATCGCGACCCTGAGCCCCAACGGCGGGTTTCTTCGCAAACGCGCCGTCTGCCGGCCCTCGCCGCCATCCCGAGCGCTCTAATACCTGCTAACCCCACCCCCCAAACCGTTCGCGTCTCTCCATCGGTTCAAGTCGAACAAGGTTGTTAACCGCGGGCGGGGCGACGGGCCGAGAGCGTGAGAGCGCGGGCGAGAAGGACCATTTCGGGCCGAACCGGGTTAACAAGACGGAGAGCCGCCGGGCGGGTGGCCACCGCGGAAATGTGTCGCGGCAAAGGGCGTTTTGTGCGGGAGTTGCGCGCGAAGAATGGGTGCAAAAAAAGAACCCCTCTATTCCACTCGACAGAGGGGCATGGCTCCCCGAGTCGAACGCGTCTCAAACCATTCGCGCTCTTGGGCTTTCGTAAGTCTTTTGCAGACAATGACTTTCCGAGTTGCGTCTCTTCCGTGGGGGCCAATCGCGCGGAGCCCGGACGCCCCAATGTGCGGAGATGGCTGTTAACCGGAGTTGAGGTTTCCGGGGGCCGAGAAACGGTCGGATGGTTTACAGCAGGTCGCGGCGATTTCGGTTGTGCAGACGAACCGGCGTTGCGATCGAATCGTTCCGCGGGAATCTCGCAAAAATTTTCTCCGCGGGCCGGATTTCGCGCAAGTGCCATCGGCGTAACGAGTTGATGTATCCATACCCCCCCCTTGGCGAAGCCCTCTTTTCAGGCGGGTCGAGGCGGCCTGTTGACAGCCCTCACTCAAACCGCTAAAAGTCCGGCAATCCGAAAGTGCACCTCATTGGTGCATTTTGTCAGCTTCGACTTCCAAAAATAAGTCGCAGGCAGCGCGATGTTCCACACAGCGGAACGCCCTGGACCCGGACACGACGGCGCTCGCCGTTCGCTCCCGGCGCCCATCGCCGTCCGTTCGACTCGATTCAAGAATTCTCGCGCTGCCCTCTCTGCTTCTGATTCCTTTCCAGCAGGCAACCGTTTCGTCCCGCTCGAACGGCAGCCTTCCCGTTCCGCTGTCACCGTTCCCGCGGCGAGCGTCCATTGCTGTGGCCGCTTCCCGTGCTCCTTTCCCCGATGAGGATACGACGATGCTCAAGCCGATCTGGTCCTGGACCAATACACTGGCGAAGCTTGGTTACCGATGCCGTCGAGTGAGCGGTCCGCGGAAGCAGCGGAACACCCATGCGTTGCGGATGGAGCAGCTTGAGGCCCGCGAGTTGCTCGCAACCGACTTGGCCGTATCCGGCTTCTACTCGAACCAGGAGGATCTGGTTGTCGCCTACGAGGTGCTCGGCGAGGATGCGCCGGCCTTCGATCTGGGGATCTATCGTTCATCCGATGGCAACACGGGCGACGCCAAGCTGGCAAGCTACCGCGTCAGCGATCCGGCGGACCTGTCGGTCGGTACCCACGAGATTATCGTATCGCCGGATTTTGCAGACCTGCAGCAGGACTATTACCTGACGGTTCGGCTGGACGCGGCCGCCGAGATTGACGAAACGGACGAGACGAATAACGAGCGTCGCTTCGATGCGGGTATGTTCAAGACGACCGACGGCACGGTGCACATCCACGGCGACGATGGAGTCGATGAAATCGATCTCTACGACTGGAACGCCGGCCAACTGGACGTGTGGCGCAACGGAGCACTGTGGGGGCAGATTACCAGCGGATATTCTTCCATTCACGTGCGGGCCCACGGCGGCGACGATCAGATCGTCATGCAGCCTGGGGCCCCCGCAACCACCCCGGTGTGGTTCTTCGGCGGCGACGGGGCCGACCTGCTCAGCGGCGGCGCGGGCCACGACTTCCTCGACGGCGGCCCCGGCGACGACGAACTGTATGGCAATGCCGGCGATGATGAACTGGTCGGCGGCGGCGGCAATGACATCCTCAGCGGCGGAGCCGACGAAGGCACCTTTTCCGCCGGCCTGAGCGCTGACGAGACGCTCATCAACAGCTACGTCGCCCGCAGCCAGACGCTTGCCAGCTCGGGCAATGCCATGGCCCGCACTCCCGACGGCGGGTTCGTCGTCGTCTACACCAGCGATGGCCAGGACTGCGATGGGCTCGGAGTGTACGCGCGCCGGTTCGGTCCCCTGGGTAACCCTCTGGGCGCCGAGTTCCGGGTGAACGAGACCGCCACTCGTGATCAGTCGAACCCGAGCATCTCGGCCGCCGACGACGGCAGCCTGGTGGTCGTGTGGCAAAGTGACAAGCAGGACGGCCAGTTGGCCGGCGTGTATGGGCGACGGTTGGCGCCCGACGGCGCGCCCCTCGGCGGCGAGTTCCTGGTCAATACGACCACGGCCGGCGCACAGGAGTTCCCCGCGGTCGCCCACCTTGCAGGCGGCGGGTTCGTCGTTACCTGGAGCGGCCGGGGGGACGGCGACAATCTGGGCATCTTCGGCCGCCTCTATGCCGCCGATGGAACTGCCAACGGCAGCGAGTTTCGGATCAATGATGTGATCACAGGCAAGCAAAAGCGCCCAGCGGTCGCGGCGACGGCCGACGGAGGCTTCGTCACGACCTGGGTCAGTTACGGCGGCCCGAACGCCACCGACATCTTCGCACGGCAGTTCAATGCCGGCGGCACGCCGCTTTCTGACGCGTTCCAGGTCAATACCCTCAGCCAGAGTCACCAGCAGTACGCGCGGGTGGCGTCCAGCCCGCAGGGCGGCTTCGCCGTGGCGTGGCAGAGCAAGCACGACGGTGGCTCCGGCTGGGACATCCATACCCGCCTCTATGACGCGACCGGGACGCCGTTGGGCGGCGAGTTCCTGGTCAATACCACCACGGCCGGCAACCAGCAGAACCCGGCGCTGGCATTTGATTCCCAGGGCGGGCTCCTGGTGATCTGGGGTGGCGAGGGCGCGGCCGACGGCGCGGGCGTGATGGCTCGCAAGTACGATGCGGCAGGAGTGGCCGACGGGGACGAGTTCCTGGTCAACGTCACCACCGAGGGCGAGCAGCAACTGCCGGCTGTCGCCGCGGCCTCCAGTGGCTACGTCGTCGCCTGGAGCGGCCAGGGGGCCGGCGATACGGCGGGTGTCTTCTTCCGTACGTTCGGCACGGCGCCCACCGCCCTCCCGCCTGCGCCGGTGACCGTGGAGGAAGACGCCCCGGACACGCACGTCGACCTCCGGGCCCTGTTCACCGACGCCGAGAACGCCTCGGAGCAACTTGCCTTCTCCGTAACAGGCAACACGAATCCCGACCTGTTCGACGCCGTCTCGGTCGACCCGGTATCGGGCATGCTCACGCTCACTCACACAGCAGATGCCTTCGGCTCCGCGGTCTTGACCGTTCGTGCCACCGACCCCGGGGGGCTTTACGCCGAGACCACGCTCACGGTGGACGTCGCGCCGGTCAACGACGCACCGACCACCTCAGGCATCGCGGCCGTGGCCGTCGATGAGGACGCCACCCCGACCGTGATCGATCTGCTTGCCGCGTTCGACGACGTGGACAACACCCAGGCGGAACTCACCTACACGGTCGTCGGCAACACGAATCCCGACCTGTTCGACTCCACCGAGATTACCGACGGTCAGCTTGCACTGGCCTACAAGGCCGATGCCTTCGGCTCCGCGGTCTTGACCGTTCGCGCTACCGACCCTGGGGGGCTTTACGCCGAGACCACGCTCACGGTGGACGTCGCGCCGGTCAACGACGCACCGACCACCTCAGGCATCGCGGCCGTGGCCGTCGATGAGGACGCC
>CAYPWB010000353.1:0-6594 GCA_964414315.1 uncultured Planctomycetaceae bacterium
TGCCCAATCATCCACCGTTTCCGCCGCGAAAATGGGACTGTCCCCTTCGTATACACGCAGAAAACTGCCCGCGCAGGCCCGTGAACGGTTACCTTTTCCCTTTACCGGCGAAAGGCAAGGGTGGCAGGTTCGAGAACACCGACAATTTGGCTCCACGGCCCGACAGACTGCCGCACCAGAACGCCGGGGCAACGAATCCATACCGGGCAATCACGCCACTTGGCAGAAGGCAACCCAACCCCATGCAGAACGATTCCGAAAAAAGCGACGGCCGCGCGAAGGCTCAGGCCGTCGAAATGCCGGCGTCTCGTCCCGTCGACGACGTGCTCGAATCGCTTGACGTCGATCCCACCGTGGGGCTCGGCCGGTCGAACATACGCCGGCGCCGGCGACGTTTCGGCACGAATCGGCTGCGCGAAGCCCGGCGGCGCAGCGCGTGGCGCATCTTGCTCGAACAGTTCAAGAGCGTCATGCTGGTCGTGCTTCTGATTGCCGCGGCGCTGGCCTTCGCCGTAGGAGAGATTCCCGAAGGTTTTGCCGTCATCGGCGTCGTGCTCGTCAACGCGATGATCGGATTCACCACCGAATGGCAGGCGGTGCGCTCGATGGAGGCGCTTCGCGAGATGGGCCAAGGACGCGTGCGCGTCCGACGCGACGGGCGGGAGGCCGAGGTCGAAGTCGACGACCTCGTCGTGGGCGACCTGGTCCTCCAGGAAGGCGGCGACGTGGTGCCGGCCGACATGCGTCTGATCGAGGCCAACAATCTCCGGGTGGAGGAGGCCGCCCTGACCGGCGAGTCGGTGGCCGTGGTGAAACGAACCGAGCCCGCCGAGCCAAACGCCCCGTTGGCGGAGCGGCAAAGCATGCTCTTCCGAGGCACGACCGTTACGGAAGGGTCGGCCCAGGGCGTCGTGGTCGCCACGGGCATGAACACGGAACTCGGCCGCATTGCCGAAATGGCCGAAGCGGCCGAGGACGAAACCCAAGCCACGCCGCTGCAGCGCCGCTTGAATCAACTCGGCTCCCGGTTGGTCTGGATCGTGGTGGCCGTTGCGGCGATCGTGGCCCTGGTCGGACTGGCCACGGGCCGACCGCTTCTTCTGATGATCGAAACGGCCATCGCCCTGGGCATCGCGGCCGTTCCGGAAGGGCTGCCCATCGTGGCCACCATCGCGCTGGCCCGGGGAATGCGGCTTATGGCACGCCGACAAGCGCTCATCAACCGCCTGATGGCCGTCGAAACCCTCGGGGCCACGCGCGTTATTCTTACCGACAAGACCGGCACCCTCACCGAGAACCGGATGACGCTCCGGTGCGTGGCCACGCCGTCGGGCGAACACACGTTGGACATCGGCAGCCGGGGCAACGACCGTGCCGACACCTCCAAAGTCTCAGACGATCCGCTGCTCCGCCGAGCGGTCGAAATCGGCGTATTGTGCAGCAACGCGTCGCTCACCGACGCCGATCAGGACGGCGAGGCCGAAGAAGAACAGGGCGATCCGACGGAGGTGGCGCTCCTGCGCGCGGGAGTGGACTTCGGGTTCGAGCGCGACACATTGCTCGAAGACAAGCCGGAGGTGCGCGAAGTGGCGTTCAACCCCGATATCATGATGATGGCCACATTCCATCAGGGCCCGGACGCCCTGGAGGTTGCGGTGAAGGGCGCCCCCCAAGCCGTGCTCGAGGTGTGCCATACAATCGTCCGCGACGGCAACGCGGCGGACGCTTCCTCGGAAATGAGCGACGAGCAGCGACGCCAATGGACCGCGCGAAGCGAAGAACTGGCCGCCGACGGCCTACGCGTGCTGGCCGTGGCCGACAAGACGGCCGATGACCCGCAGGCCGATCCCTACGACGCGCTCCGCTTCGTGGGACTGGTGGGGCTGTACGATCCGCCGGGTGAAGGGGTGAAGGAGTCGATCGCGGCCTGCCAGCGGGCGGGCGTTCGCGTGGTCATGGTCACCGGCGACCAGGCGGCCACGGCCCGGGCCATCGGCCGTCAGTTGGGCCTTGCCGACGACGACTCGCCCGTCGTGCATGGCTCCGAACTGCCCGACGCAAAGACGCTCTCCTCGGAGCAGCGCGACCGGCTGCTCCGCACGCCCGTCTTCGCTCGCTTCAGCCCCGAGCAGAAGCTGCGGCTGATCGAGATGTTTCAAGACGCCGGAGAGACCGTGGCGATGACCGGCGACGGCATCAACGATACGCCGGCGTTGAAACGGGCGGACATCGGCGTGGCCATGGGGCGCCGGGGCACCGACGCCGCCCGCCAGGCGGCCGACATGGTGCTGACCGACGACGCATTGAACAGTATTGTCGCGGCGGTCGAACAGGGGCGCGTCATCTTCGGCAACATCCGCAAGTCGGTCATGTTCATGCTGTGTACGAACGGGGCGGAAATCGTCGCCGTGGCGGTCGCCACGGCGGTCGGGTTGCCTCTGCCGTTGCGGCCGCTTCAGATTCTGTTTTTGAACCTTGTCACCGACGTCTTCCCGGCGCTGGCGTTGGGGGTAGGCAAGGGGCACGCGCACGTGATGGAACGACCCCCGCGCCCCCCGAGCGAATCGTTGATTACCGGGAGACATTGGCTCGGCATTGCCGGCTGGAGCGCGCTGGTGGCCGGATGTGTGCTGGGGGCCCTGTCGGCGGCCGTCTTCCGATTGCAGATGGACACGACCACGGCCGTTACCGTGTCGTTCCTGACGCTCGCCTTCGCCAAGCTCTGGTTCGTCCTCAACCTTCGCGAACGCGGCACGCGGTGGTGGGACAACGACGTGGTGCGCAACGGCTGGGTTTGGGGCGCCATGGCCCTGTGCATCGCCCTGCTGCTGGCGGCGGTGTACGCCCCGGGGCTGTCCGCCCTGCTGAAGACCCGGCCGCCGGGCGTCGACGGGTGGTTGTGGTTGCTCGCGATGAGCCTGGTGCCGACCGTTGTGGGGCAATGGGTGCTGGCAGCGTGGAATCCGGCGCGGAATTTGCTCCACAAGTGGGTTGGTACACATCATCCAGAAAGCGAGGCAACACGATGAGAAATCGACAGAACCTTACCACGATGCATGCGTTCGGCCTGGTCGCCGTTGCGACCCTTGTGCTTTCCGCCTGGCACCCCGCCCGCGCGGAATCGCCGCAGACGGACGAACTGTCCGTGCAGCCTACGGCACTGCGTCAACCTGACGCCATGCCCCAGCCCCCGACGCCCACCCCCGACTCGCAGGAGCATCAACCAGCGACGATTCAGGGGAAACAGCCGGGCTACTGGCAAAGTCCCGAGTCGATGGTTCCACCGCAGTACCCCCACGTACCGGACAGCTATTACGGGTCGCGTCGTTGGCGTCGGCCGTTCCGTTATCTGCCGCATTACCGGAACTACGGAAACCGTCGCGTTCCCGGCTTTCGTCGGTACCGCTGGGGTTGGTAGGGCCACGGCGGTTGCATCCTACTCGCCCACGAAAGTTGTCCCGTTCATTTCAGGGAGTTTGTCATGACCATGAAATCTAGTTGGCACCTGCCGGTTTGGCGCCTCCTTGCCGCGGCATGCCTCGGATCGGCCCTGGCGACCACGGTCGCCGCACAGTCGGACCCAGCCGCCGCGCCGTCGGAGGAGAGTGACGATCCGGACGTACCGTTTCTCGGCTACCGGACCAGTCCTTGGATCGATTATCGCGCGAGCACGCCGTTCGAGGGCCATGCCCGCGGATTGAGCGAAATCATCCGTGCCCGGGCGGAGTTCAACCAGAGGACGGCGGAGGCCATGGAGACGATGACCGAAGCCGCGCGGAAGCAAATGCGTAACCGCGAGGAGTGGACACACACGTATTTCCGACTGCGCGAAGCGAATCGGACCTACCGGGAAAAGGAAGACGGCCCGCGACCCACGACGGAAGATATTGTGCGGTACGCTGAGATGGGCAAGCCCGAACGACTCAGCCCCGGTGAAATCGACCCGGTGACCGGCTCGATTGCCTGGCCCGAGGCCTTGCGCGGTCCGGCGTTCGACGAGGACCGCGCCCGGGTGGAGAGCCTCTTCGGCGAATGGACCCGCTACGGCAGTCTGAGCCTGCAACACCGGCGGGAAATTCGCGAGACGACCGACGCCATGTTGGGCAAGCTTCAGGAACGCATTCACAGGTTCCCAGCCCCCGATTACATGGCGGCCCGACGTTTCCTCGAAAGCCTGGCCTACGAGGCGTACCTGGCGGCCGGATAGCCGTGCGCGGAGAAAGCGGCCCTTGCAGAAGGGATTCGCACTAATTCCCAAGAGCCAATAGTTCTCTGAACGGAGGATACAACAAATGATTACCCTGCCAAACCGTATTCTTGCTTGCGTTTTCGGCTTGAGCATTCTTGCATCAGGTCCGGCGACGGGCGCGGAACCGGGGGTGGAAGATTTGGTCGCCAAACTCGGCAGCGACAATGAACAGGTCCGAATCCGCGCGATCGACCGACTCGGCCTGCTTGGTCCGGAGGCGGGGCCGGCCGTGCCGGCGCTCGAAGCCCTGTTGCGCGACGAATCGGCCATGGTGCGCGCGCACGCCGCCGGAAGCTTGGGGCAAATCGGCGAGCCGGCGCAATCGGCCGCGCCCGGACTGGTTCGAGCCGTTTCCGACCCCGAGCCGGCGGTTCGCCGAAAGGCCGTCGAAGCGCTCGGTCGTATCCGCCCCGATCCCGGCGTGACGCTCCCAGCGTTCGTTCGGCTGATGGAGGACGCCGACCCGTCCGTCCGCCTCCGAGCGCTCGACGCCCTGGCCGAACACGGCGAGGCGGCCGTGCCGGCGCTCGTCGAGTTGCTCGACAAGGATCGGGCGGCCTATTGGGCTTGCCTGGTGCTCAACGCAATTGGGCCGGAGGCCGGGGCCGCCGTTCCGGCGCTGGCCGAACGGATTTCGGATTCCCGGCCGGAAGTTCGGCGCGAGGCCATCCTGGCATTGGCGGAGATCGGCGAAGCCGCGGCGCCGGCCGTCGATGCGATCACCGCGGCCATCGACAACGAAACCGACGTGGTTGCGGCCACCTACGCCCTGGGACGCATTGGCCGGATTCCGCCGGCGGCCGAATCGCAGATACGGGAAAACACCCACAGCTCGGATCCGTTGCTCCGCACGGTCAGTACGTGGACGCTCGCGCGCATTTACCCGGAGGACGAGCGGCTGCAAATCAGCGCCGCCCGCCGGCTTGTGGCATCGCTGAAGTCGGAAGACCCGCAAGTTCGCGCGACGGCGGCCAAGGCGTTGGCCGCCTTGGACTTCGACCCGAACCTGCTCGGCCCCATGCTGGAAGAAGCCCTTCGCGATGCCGACGAGGAGACCACGCGGCACGCGTTGGACGCGGTTGCCGGGCTGGGGCCCGCCATGGTCCCCCAGTTGGTCGGGGCCTTGCGTTTCGAATCGCTCCGTCCGAGGGTAGCGTTTCTTCTGGGGGAAATGGGCCCCGACGCGGCGCCGGCCGTCGAGGCCCTCATCGAACTCGTCGACGATTCGAACCGGCGAACGCGACATGAGGCCCTGATGTCCCTGGCCAAGATCGGACCGGCCGCGCGTTCCGCCGTGCCGACGCTTGTCGAAACCCTGCGGCAGTGCAACGAACGGTGCCAATACGGCGCCGCCTACGCCTTGGGCCGGATCGGTCTCGACGCCGAAGCGGCCAAGCCCGCACTGCTCGATGCCGCCCAAGGCGACGACGATACGCTGGCCCTGCTGAGCGCTTGGGCCCTGGCGCAAATCGCGCCCGAGTGTACCGAGTGCGCCGAGGAAACCGTGCCGGTGCTTACCGCCGGGCTGGAACATCCGAGCGCCGAGCACCGGCGGGAGGCTGCGGCCGCCCTGGGCTTGCTTGGCCCCCTGGCGCGGGCCGCCGTACCCGCACTCGAAAAAGCTACCCGCGATGCCGACGAGAGTGTTCGCGCCGCCGCAACCGCCGCGTTGGAGGCCGTGCGCTAGGCCCGAGGGTCATGGCGTTTCGCGTGGCAAACAGGCGCTGCTGCCAAAATGCGAGCGATGTCCGCTTTCCCTGGTGTTTTGCCCACGGTCGCGCGGATCACGTCGGCGGAAGCTGCCAACGCAACTCCCGGAGGCCGCCGAAGAGACTCGTCGAAATGGCCCGAAATACCAGGCCGATGCGTTCAAAGTCGCGGTCTTCGGCCTGTTGGAACACCACGTAGGTCGAATTGCCGATTTGCGTTGCGCGGACCTGCGCGGTGTTCGTCATGTCGAGGCAGTAGAAGAACAGGTCGTAGCCGACCGTTTCGTGGTCGGCAATCGTTTCGCGGGCTTCGTGGGCTTCGAGCGAGTCGTACTCCTGCCGCATGGCGTCGACGGCCGCTTGGGCCAAATCGCCGGGGTCGGCGGAACGCGGATACCGGGCGACCGACCAGAAGGCCCCGCTCGGGCTGTAGACGGTCACCGCCCCCTGTCCCGCCCCTTGCGTTTCCTCGTCGAGGGTCCAGTTGTCGGGATACTGAAAACGAAATCCGGCTAGTTCACATTTGGCAGGCATCGGTTCGGTAAGTCGAGGGCCACTTCCGTTCTTGGGTGCAAACTACGTGCAGACACCCTGAACTTCGCGGGCAGTTCGGCGGACACGGTCGCGGACGGCACG
>CAYPWB010000354.1:0-6557 GCA_964414315.1 uncultured Planctomycetaceae bacterium
CAACGACGACCGCGGGCTGATGTTCCTCGACCTGAACGACGACGGAGTGTTCCAGAGCAGCGAACGGCTTGGCTCCTACGCCTGGGATTCCAGCGGCACCGTATCGCTCGACGAAACCCGCTCGTACAACGCCATTTACATGGCGCAGGAACACGCCGGCGGGCAGGGGGTCCGGGTGTGGATGACCGACCCGCTGGGCGGCGAAGCCGTGCTCAACCCCGCCGACGGCCGCGGCACGTGGGAAACGCCGGGCGCCGGCCCGATCGACCTGGAAACCACGCTCGTCGTCGACAACGGTCCCGCCGACGCCCTGATGGGCTCGATCTTCTTCGGCGTGCCACGCGATGAGTCGCACCTGAACCTCGACGACGCCAGTTACCAGCACAACCTCACGCGGGTCATCACCGGCGACAAGGCGGGAACCATCCTCGTCGACGGCCGGGAGGATCCCACCCACAACACGGTCATTTCCGGAACGACGCAGAATTGGGATTCGTTCCCCACCTTCGGCGGCGGCGCGGAGGATTTCGTCACGGCCTTCAGCGGCACGTTCACCCCGCGTGTTTCGGGCACCCACAACTTCCACTGGAACAACGACGACCGGGGCCTGATGTACCTCGACCTCGACGGCGACGGCGTGTTCCAAAACAGCGAACGGGTGGCCGGTTATGACTGGAACTCCAACGGCAACGTGAACCTGACCGCGGGCGAGTCGTACGGCGTCATCTACATGGCGCAGGAATACGCCGGCGGGCAAAGCGTCCACTGGTTCTTCACCGAGCCGGGCGGCTCGGAAACGCGGGTCAACCCCGGCGATCCCAGCCAGGTCGGCCTGTGGGGAAGCCCCGGCGTGCTGGCCACGTCCACACTCGACCTGGTTTCCGACTCCACCGCCAACCTCCAGGCCCTGGTGCTCAAGAACGGCAACCTGCGCATTACCGGCGGGACCGAACTGAGCATCGGCCAGGCGAGCATCGACCCCGGCACCGGCGGCTCGGTGGGGCTGGTGGTCGACACGCCCACGTTGCTTACCGGCGCGGGCGGGGTCAACGGGAACAACGCGGCGGTGACCATCACGAAATCGGGCCCGGCCACCCTGACCATCGACCGCTCCGGCACGGGCCTGCAAAACGCCGACTTCCGCGTGACCGAGGGCACGCTCCACGCGAAGTTCGACGAGCCCTTCGGCCCCGACGGCACCACGGTCACGCTGGCCGGGGGCACGTTCGAACTCGAAGCGTCGCCGGTGTATACGCCGGGCTTGCTGGCCGGTTCGCACTCGGGAAACCCGTGGACCGGCGGCCCCAACCCGGGTAACCTGGGCGTGGTGCTCGACCCGCTGGGAGCCCTTCACGAGAGTGTGCAAGGCGACATCCGCGAAGCGCATTGGGGGGCGGCCCGCGACGACGGCGGAAACGGGCCGGGCAACACAACCCTCGTTTACACCGGCCAAGTCTACCTGGACGACACCACCACGTTCGTCGAGCAGATCGACGACCGCACCATGCTGTGGGTCGGCGGGCAACAACTCATCAACGACGGGGCCTGGGGTACGGCCGTTTCGGCCGCCTACACTCCGACCGACGGCGCCGGCTGGTACGACTTCGAGGTCCGCTTCTCCAACGGCGGCGGCGGGTACGGGTTCTCCGGCCAGGGCGGCGGCAACTGGGGCGCGGTCGATTTCGGATTCGGGATGGCCTCCGGCGCCGTCGCAGGCACGAACCCACTCGACTACAGCTACCCCGAGGACCCCGGCGACGCCTCGCTGTTCCGCATCGTCGAAACCGGGCCCATCGACGCGCCGGAGGTCAACATCGGCGTCGACGGCGGTGGCACGCTCCGGCTGACTATGGCCACGACCGCCGCGCTGGGCAACCTCACGTTCCACGGCGGAACGCTCAACATCACCGGCGCCCCGGACGGGGTGACCTTCACCGGCGGCGGCCTCGCACCCGACGCCACCGCCGTAACGATGAACCACCCGATGGACGTCACGGTCGACGGACCGTTTGACGGCGGAGGCGCCACGGCCGACTTCATCAAGACCGGCGCCGGGCGGCTTACCCTCGCCCAGGGTACCAGCAACCACGGCGGTGTTTCGGTCGACGTGCAGCAGGGACGGCTTGTTGCCGAGCAGCCCATGCAGGCCGCCAACCTGTCGATTGGCGCAAGTGCCGACGTCGATACGGGCGAGCACAACGTCACGATCAGCGACGGCGGGCAGTTCAAGGGGGGAACGCTGGCCATCGCGGGCGCCGGCGCCCCGTTCGCCGTCGGCGGCGACAACCTGACCGCCGGCCAGCCGGCCCGGCTGGAGTTGCAGGGCGGCACGGTATCCGTTCAAAGCACCGGCATGCCCAACGGGCTGGCCTTCCACGTCGACGCCGCCGACCCCGACACCCTCTGGCAGGATACCGGCGGAACCAACCCCGTCACCGCCGACGGCCAGGCCGTTGCCCGGTGGGATGACAAGAGCGCAAGCGGAATTGTCGTTTCCCAGGGCAATGGGGGCAACCAGCCCGTCTACCAGGCGTCGGTCGCCAGCCTGAACGGCCAGCCCGCCCTCTACTTCGACAGCGACGCCCTGACCTCCACCTCCGGGAACTCGACCGGCGTCAGTGGCGACCGCGATTTGACCGTCATCAGTGTCTGGGCCGACGCCGAGGGCACCGGCCAGAATTACCAGCACACCTTTCACATGGGCGACCCCACCACGCGCGAGGCCTACGGGCACTCGGTTTCGCGAGGCGGCAATGCCGGAGAGATCGGCAACCATTACTACGGCGACGGCTGGAACTCGTCGAGCACCGACGGCCTCGGGACGCCGAATATCGCCCTCTCGACTTACGACAGCCTCACCCACCAGGATACCTGGTGGGTCAACGGCGAACCGGTCGGCAGCCGCGATGTGACGGTGAACCTGGGAACGTCGCAACTGCAAGTCGGCTCGCGGCTGAATCCGGCCAACGAAGGCATTCGCGGCAGCGTTGCCGAGATTCTGGTGTTCGAAAAGGTCCTCACTCCTCAGGATATGAACAACATCGGCGGCTACCTGGCGGCGAAGTACGGCATTAGCGCGCCGGCCTGGACCGGCAGCATCGACCCACCGCCGGTGTACCTGCCCGACACCGACGTGACCGTCACGGCCGACGCCACACTGCTGGCCGAGTCGCCCTCCACGGCCACCTTCGGCAACCTTGCGCTCACCGGCGCCGGTGTGAACCTCACGCTCGACGGGGCGCCCGGCGGGTTCACCTTCCGCAACGTGGCCGGCGGCAATTCGATTGCGCTTGCCGAGCCGGGCGACTCGCTCACCGTCAACGGCGTGCTCGACCCGGGCGGCGATCCGACCGACCCGGCCGCGGGCGTGAATGCCGACTTCCTCCTGGGCGGCGACCTGACGCTCGACAGCGGCGCCGCGTACCGGTGGGAAGCCGGACTGGCCGCGACGGGCGATTGGCCCGACTCGGTCCGCGTCGAAGGCGACCTGACCCTGAGCGACTGGACGTTGGCCGTGGTCGACCCGGGGCGCGACGGGCTCATTTGGGAGCCGCTGCCGCTGTTCCTCGGCTTCGACAGCGTAACGTGGGACCCCGACCTCGTTGCGTTCGACTTCACCGAAGCGCCCGAGTGGCTCGTCGCGGCCAATCCCGACCTGATGAGCGTCCGCCACCTGACGGCCGGCCCGCGAGGCGAGGGCCTGTACCTGTTCGTGCCCGAGCCGTCGAGCCTGCTGCTGCTGGCCCTCGGCGTGTTGGCCCTGCTGCTGCGGCGACGCAGTGTACACTGACAAAATGGGGGTTTTCCGTACCTGGGTGCAGTTTCGGCGGCAACGCGTAGGGTGGGTGGTTCCGGCTGTCTCAGCAGCCGGGTTCACCCACGCTCGCCATGCCCCGCCGTACCTGGAAACGGAAGAGCCCGGAAAGGATGCGACGATGAAACGATTGTCGTGCAAGCCGTATGTGTTGGCCGCCGTGGTGGCGGCGACGGTTCTCGCCTGCGGCTCCGGCCGCGCCGCCCTGATCGCGTGGGAACCGTTCCTGATTGGCGACGATCCGGCGGCCGGCGAGTACGTTGCCGGCCAGGAGATTGCCACGACCGCAAGCCCGCAGAACCCGACCGTGCCCGGGTTCACCGGCGCGTGGCAGGGCAATACGGGGCTCATTACCCCTCAGGATTACGTGCTGCCCGGCAGTCCGCCGGAGGCCGTCGGCGGCTCGGCCCGCTTCCAGTGGGGTAGCAACGTGGGGGAACGGCAAATCTACCGGGAGTTGGACACTTCCTACGCGGCCGGCGGGACCCAGCCGGTCTACTACCTGAGCGGGCTGATGGAACTGGACCCCGGTTTCAGCACCGCCAATGGCTCGGAGGCGATGCTGAAACTCTTGGGGGGCGGCTATGGCATGCGATGGGGCTTCCGCGGCACCGGCAGCGACGTCGACGCGGTCGTGCAGTACCGCGATACCGATGGGAACACGAACACCTACGTCGTCGAAAACGGCGTTGCGCCGGGAACGCACCAGTTCGTCATGCGGCTGGAGCAGAACCAGCGCGATTGGGTCGACCGGACCGCTGTGTGGCTGAACCCCGACCCGGTGCTCGGCGAGGCCGACCTGGCGGCGCGGCGGCTGCTGCGCGAGTCGGGCAACGTCAACGACGGCGATCAGCCGATGAACCGGCTGTACGTCCAGGGAGAAAATGTCGGGCCGAACGTGCCGGTGTACTACGACGAGATCCGCTTCGGCACCACGTGGGCCGACGCCCTCCCGGCGTCGGCCGCTCACCCCAACCGTCTGCTGCTCGACGAAGCGTTCTCCGGCGCCGCCGGTTCGCAGCCGACGGGCTGGGAGGCGTTTGCCGGGTCCAATTTGCTGGTCTCGGAAAATGACGGCACCGGCGAGTATCAGCAGAAGAAGTTGCAGAGTCCCGCCGGCGCCACGACGATGATTGCCTCGTACGCCGAGGAGAACGATATTGCCCAGGGCAAGTGGCGCGACGTGACATTGACGGCCAAGACCCGATTCTCCGGCGGCGGGCAGAACGAGAACGGCGTCATTTTCCGCGCCGCCGATATCGACGCGGCGGGCGGCAGCGGCGACTTCTATCATGCCAGGGTGAACGGAAATCAGTTGCAGCTGTACCGTTTCGTCGATGGTTCGGCCACATTGCTCGAGCAGCAGTCGCTGTCGGGCTTCAGCGGCACCGCGGGAAACAACTGGTACCGCGTGTCGGTGGAGAACATCCCCGACGCCGGCACCGATCAGGTCCACATCGTGGCCGAGATGTTCAAGAACGCCGCACTGACGGACCTGGCCGGGCGGATCGACTACATTGACACGGCCTCCAACGCCATTACCCGCCCCGGCGGTGTGGGCTTCCGGTCGTACAACACGGGCGATGCCGACACGCGGAGCGTGTTCGACGATTTGACCGCGGTGAGCAACAACCCCGAGTTGCTCTGGTACGACGATTACTTCGACGGCAGCGCCCCGCACATGACCGCCTACGGCACGAAACCGCAGACCGTCACGGGCGGCAAGTATCAGTTCGAGAACGCCTCGGACGAGGGCATCGGCTTCGTCGATTTGCCGGCGGTGACCAGCCAGAGCGAATGGGCCGACGTCGAAATCCGCGGCCTGATGCGCATGGCCAGCAACGGCCCCGGCTTGTCCGGCGGGCTGCTCAGCCGCGTGACGGGCGTCGACGACCCCGGCGCGGGCGCCAACACCACGACCGGCGACTTCTACATGTACCGCCTTCAGCGAGCAGGAACCGATCGGGCCCAGCTTTACCGCCGCAACGACGGCGCGTTCACCCTGTTGGACGAAGTGAACCTGGGCTTCGACATCCCCTCCAGCGAGAACGTCTTCCTCAAGATGCTCACCGGCAACCTGGGCGACACGGTGCACCTGCGCGGCTTGGCCTCGCTCGACCCCGATTTCAACGACATCTTCGGCGAAATCTACTTCACCGACACGAGCGAGGATCGGATTCTCGGTCCCGGCTCGGCCGGCTTCCGCGCCTACGGCGACGGCACGATCAACTTCGACAACTTCAGCGTCCGCACCACGTTCATTCCCGAGCCGGGCTCGCTGACGTTGTTGGGCCTTGCCGCCATTTGGCTGCTGGCCTTCGGCCGCCGACAGCGGCGAGCGGCGCGCCAAGCGAACTGAGCCACCCCCTCTATTCCCCCCGAATGCGCCGGGGCGGCCTCCTGTGCCATGGCAACGACCGCCGTCGACAGGCGGCTGCGCTGCGGCGTTTTTTCGTCTCCTGGTGCCTACCACCCGGCCGAACGGCCGGGTTCTGCCCAATCCGGCGGACGGCACGACGGAGCGTGCCTGCTACTTTGCCGTGGTTCGCCCAGAAGCGGGGGGACCAAAAACTTGCTGTCCCCGGGTTGCCGAATTAGACTGGTACCAATGACGTAACTGTCCTGCGCGAGTAGCCAACGCTCTCGATCGAACCCCCGGAGTTGAAATGATGCGAAGCACAATCGTTGGGTTGCAACCTCCACATCGCGTTAGGTTGCGCAGTTTAGGATAGCGCGCAGCCGT
>CAYPWB010000355.1:0-6474 GCA_964414315.1 uncultured Planctomycetaceae bacterium
ATTGGGCAGATCGCCCTTTGTGCCGCGAAAATCGGGACAGTCCCCTGTGAACGGTCACGTTGTAAACGCCGCCGCACCCCTGCACACTTTCTGGCATTCCCGCTCCGTCGCCGGTAAAATTGGGAAAACCGCAAAAGGTCTTGGTAGGCCCTCTGCGGGAAATTGTCCACCAAAGCCGTTTTCTACGAGGATGCCGATGAACCTCCGAAGTTCCATCGTTGCCGGGTTGATGCTCTGTTTGTTCGGGGCGGCCGCGCCGTCGCTTGCCCACGAGTGGCCCCAGTGGAGGGGCCCGAACCGGGACGGCGTATGGGCGGAAACCGGGCTGATCGAGCGGTTCGACGCCCCCGAGGTGCCCATCAAGTGGCGCGTGCCGATCTCGGCCGGATACAGCGGGCCCACCGTGGCCGACGGGCGCGTGTACGTGACCGATCGGGTGACCGAACCGCAAGAGATCGAACGGGTCCACTGCTTCGACGCCGTTACCGGCGAGCCTGTTTGGTTGCACCGCTACGACTGCCGCTACAACGACATCGGCTACAAGGCCGGCCCGCGCGCGTCGGTGCTCGTCGAGGACGATCGGGCGTACAGCCTGGGTTCGGCGGGCCACCTGTTCTGCTTCCGCGCGGCCACCGGCGAGGTCCTTTGGCGCCGCGACCTCCGCACCGAATACCGCATTCGCATGCCCATTTGGGGCATCGCCGCCGCGCCGGTGATCGAGGGCGATTTGCTGATCGTCCAGTTCGGCGGCGAGGAGGCGTGTATCGGGGCCTTTGACAAAATGACCGGCCGGCAGCGCTGGACCGCGCTGGCCGACGACGCCTCCTACTCGGCCCCCATGGTCATCGACCAGGCCGGCCGCCGCGTGGCCGTGTGCTGGACGGGCAACCGCGTCGTCGGGCTGGACGCCCATACCGGCCGGCTGTACTGGGAGCATCCGACGCCCTGGGAACGCTGGCCGATTGCCATCGCCACGCCCGTGCTGCACAACGATCTGCTGCTGCTTTCCGAAGTGCATCGGGGTACGCACCTTTTCCGGCTCGGCCGGGGCGAGCCCACCGCGGAACTCCTGTGGCATCGGCGAAAGGAGGAGGTCGAGGAGGGCGCGGCCCTGCACTGCCTCATCTCGACGCCGTTTATCGACGGCAACCACATCTACGGCGCCGACAGCCGGGGCGTGCTGCGGTGCCTTCGGCTCGACACCGGCGAGCAACTCTGGGAGGACCGCACCGCCGTGCCCGAGAACAACTGGGCCACGATCCACCTCGTGCGCAACGCCGATCGGACCTGGATGTTCAATGAGCGGGGCGAGCTGATCATCGCCCGGCTGACGCCCGAGGGCTTCGACGAAATCAGCCGCGCGAAGCTTATCGACCCGACCACCGAGCAGTTGCGGCGGCGCGACGGCGTGACGTGGTCGCACCCGGCGTTCGCCCACCGCCACGTGTTCGCCCGGAACGACAAGGAACTGGTGTGCGCCGATCTCTCGGCCGAGACGGCCGGAGTGCGTTGAGGCGGGGCGATCGCGTGCTGCTGCCGTTGCAGCCCTCCCAACCGGCACAGCCGGCGCCGATTGGCGGGCACCGGTTTGCCTGGCGCCGGTTTGCGCGGTACGTTTACTTGGCTTGACGGCTCGATGCCGGTTTGCCGTGGCGGTCGCTGCGCGTGGGTTCCAGGAGTCCCCCGAACCGCCACTCCCCCGCCTTACGAAGGAGCATGGACATCATGTCGCAGGTCCTAGAGTCGGCCGACTGCGCGTTCGTCGATCGTCGCGATTACTCGGCGCCGGGTCCTCCACCGGCCGGAGAACGCCGGCAATTCACCAACAGCCTCGACGGCCTCTCGCCCGACGCGGCCGAACTGGCCCGCGCCATCGACGAGTACAAGCTGCGGCATCGCCGGCGGTTCATCACCTACGAGGAGATGCTCAGCGTGGTCCAGTCGCTCGGGTACCACAAGTAGCTACGGGCGGGTTTCCCAGAGCGGCTGGGTCAGTTGATCGGCCGTAACCAGCCCGAGAACTCCCCCTTCGCCGGCCACCACCTTGGCAAGGCTGTGCCCGTCGCTGCGCATGCGCATCAGGGCTCCGAGGTGGGTGACCATGTCGGGAATATCCATCAGCGGGCGCAAGGGTCCGGGCTCCGGCGCCGGATCGAGTTCCAGCTCGATCACCCGATAGTACCCGATGAGTTGGCCCGGCTTGTCGCTCGACTCGACCGGCACGGCGGCGAGGCGATAGCGGCGGGCGAGGCGGAGGACCTCTTCTTTCGACATATCGGCCTTCGCTCGCGGCAGGTTGCCGATGGGCACTGCATAATGCCACACCGGCACGTTGGCGACGGCGAAGATGCCCTGCGCGAGGCGGCGCTGGGAGGGGTGGAGAATTCCGGCGGCGTGCCCTTCCTCCAAAATGCGCCGCAACTCGCGCCGGGCGAGCTTCAATTGCACTTCCTGCGGCGCTTCGCCCAGGAGCCGGGCCAAGAGGTAATTGAATACCCAAAGCAGTGCCGCCACCGGGAAGAAAAGCACGGTGAACGCCAGGAACAGCGGCCCGGACAGCCGCAGCAGCCGGTTTGGCGCGTTCAGGAACAGATGCTTCGGCAGCCACTCGCCGTACACGAACAGGACCGGGGCCAGGACCATCGGGGCGAGCAGTTCCGCAAGCTGGCCCGGCCCGGGAAACAGGGCCTGCGCGCCGAGGACGATGGCCAGCGAGATCAGGTAATTGGCCGCGTTGTTGCCCACGAGCGTGGTGGCCACGAAAAGCGAAGGGTTGTTCATCAGCCACAACAGCAGCCGGGCGACCAGGTCGCCGGCGCGTGCGTCGAGTACGACGCGCAGTCGGGTGGCGCGGTAGAAACCGGTTTCCGAACCGCTGAAGAAGGCGCTGAGGAACAGCCCCGCTGCCGCCAACAAGAGGATCCCAACCATCATGACTCGTCCTCCCGCTCGTCGGCCAGGCGCAATTCCACCAGTGACGGGCCGTGCGGCGATACTTCCATCACCCGCATCAGGAACGGGCCCCAGCGGCAGGTATCGCCCGGTTCGGCAATACGTTCGAGCGTCTCTTGGACGGCGCCGGCCACCGTCATGCTTTTGCTCGGGGCGCGCGGCAGGTCGAAGTGCCGAAACAGCCGGCGCAGGCTGGTGATGCCGCTGACTTCCCACACGCCGTCGCCGGTCTTCCGGATCGACGGGCGCTTGAGCAGCCGCTCGGTGCGGCTGGCGGCGTGGCTGAACAGCGTGTCGAACAGGTCGTCGAGCGTGAGGATGCCGATCGTCTCCCCAAGCTCGTTCACCACGGCGGCCACCGGCCGATCCTGCCGTCGCATCGTTTCAAGCGTGCTGGCCACCGTGGCGCACCACGGAACGTAGGCCACCGGTCGGGCGTGGCGCTCCAGGTGATCCGAAGGCACGCTCGACAGGCGGCGCAGCGCCACGGCGCCGGCTACCTCGTCGCTTTCCGGCTCGGTGATCAACAGGTAGCCGCTCGGCGTCATTTGGCCGCGCAGGTCGTCGAGCGCGACGGGAGGACGGAAACTAAGGCACTGCGTCCGCGGTCGCATCACCTCGGTGACCCGAATGTCGGAAAGCAACACCAGGCTTTGCAGCACCTGCTGCTCCTGGGCCAGCAGGGCGGCGTCGGTGGTGGAAAGCTCGACGGCGCGTTCCAGATCGCCCAGCCGCAGGTACGGCTCCGGTTTGAAGCCCGGCCAGAGCAGCCGTTGGGAAACCAGATTGACCGCCCGAAGCACCGGCAGGATCGGGTCGAGCAGCCGCACCATGAAGGTGAGCGGCACGGCCGCCAGCGCGGCCAGGCCCGCCGGGCGCAACACGGCCAGGCTCTTCGGAAGCATTTCTCCCAGGATAATAATGCCCACTAACGAGGCGACGGCCAGCACGCCGGCCTCGGCTGAGTACCCGGCGCGTTCCCACTGCAAGCTGAGGATGGAGCCGATCGTGAAATAGGCGACGTTCGTCACCAGGTTCCAGAACAGCACGGCGGTGAGCAGCCGGTCGGGCGTGGCCAGCAGGGCCGCGGCCGCCCGCTGCGCGGCGTTCCCGGCCGTCAGCCGGCGTCGCTCGGCGCGGCCCAGGTAGAACAGGGCGGCTTCGCTCGACGAGAAGAAGGCCGAGGCGAGGATCAGCACGCCCATGGTCAGCAACCAGGGAAGCTGCTCCAGGAACACGTTGGCGGTCTCCTTGAGGGCTTCAGACCTCGCCGGTCGTGCGGCCGGTGGCCACGTCGAACTCGTCGATCGCGGGAATCAGCAAGGCCACCGTCGCGAACCCATAGGCGAAGCTTAAAGCGAGAAAGGCGGCGATATGCGCGCCGAGCATATAACTGGTAATGGCGTAAAACGTGGCAAAGGGGCAGGCGAACGATGCGATGCCGATGGCCGTCGACGGATTCCGCGCGCCCAGCACCAGGTACAACCCGATGCCGCCGGCCACCATAAGCACGAAGAACGGCATGAACTGCGCGTGGAAGGAGCCGCTGAAGACGATCATCATCCAGATGCACGCAGCCACACCGACGAACAAGAAGAATACCGTTGCGAGGCTGCTGGCGACGGCAGCACGTGAATTCGCGTGCTGCATGCCGGTATGAACGCCCAGCATGGCCACAAAACCGTACAGGACGGCGAGCCCGCCGAGCAGTAGCAGCAGGTCCTCCAGCCCCAGCCAACCCGCCCAGCCCAGGTATCCGAACAGAAGCGCCGGCAGCACGATCATCTCCTTGGCGTTGTAGGCCACGCCGCCGAGCTTTCCGAAGACGATTTCTTTCGGACTGAGGTCGGTCACCAGGAGCAGGTCGAGCGAGCGGCCGTCGCGTTCGGCGGTCAGGGAAGTGACTGCCTGCGCATTGACGAGCACCAGGCTCAGTAGCGACAGGGCGATCAGGGCCGTAGCCGCTTGCACGGTGTTCACGGCGAATTGAACCGTCACGGCACGGTGGAGGGTCGCCGCCGCAACGGCGAAAAGCACCAGATAAATCAGCTTGACCACCAGCATGCGGCGGCCGTAGGCCCGGGTACGGATTTCGCGCCAGAGGATCGGATTGTCCCATACGGCGCGCGTCTTCTGGCGCTCGGCGTGCACCGACACCTCGGCTGCCGGCGTCGTGTGCGTGGCGCCCGGCTCCAGGGCGGCGCTCTCCCGGCGCGGCGGGGCTTCCCGCACTGCTTCGCGCACTTCGGCCGACGGGTTCCACACACGCACCCGCAGCACGGCAATCGCACTCAACACAAACGCCATGCCGACTGCAACGGAAAGGAACAGGTACACCGGGGTGCCGAGGATGCCCAGTTCCGGCACGGTGGGCACGACAGGCCGGGCGGCCGCCAGAATGGCATGCCACGGGCTGAAACCGGTGGCCCAGTGGCTGCACGGCACGCCGAACCATTCGTCGCCGAACACGCCTGCGTCGACCATGGCCCAGCCCGCCAACCACAACACGAGCACCAGGATGGTCAGCGCCAGCGTCTGGAAGGTCTTTTCTCGCCAAAGGGCCAGGGTGGACCCCAAACTGCCGCACGCCAACACCGTGGCGATGGTGACGGCGAAGACGCGGGCGATTTGCCCGTGGGACACTCCGCCCAACAGGGCAGCCAGCATGAACACCGGCAAGGCCGCGGCAAGCATGACCAGAAGGTTCAGCAGGCTCGCAAACAGCCGGCCCAAAACCAGTTCGCTATTGGTCAGCCGTGTCAACAAGAGCAGAACCAGCGTCTTGCGGTCCTTCTCCTGCGCCACCGCGCTGGCCGAAAGCAGCGCCGAAAGGAACAGCAGCAACACCAGTTGCAGCGAGGCGAGCACCTGGAACAGCGTGGCGCCAAACCGGGCCAGATCGCCCACGTCGCGCACCCGTTGCGTACCCGTCAGCAGCAGCCAGGCCGTCCAGCAAATCAGCAGCAGGCCCGCCGCGTGGGCGGCGCGGGAGAAGTAGACCCTCGTACGCCGCGGCGCAATGGCCGCCTCGCGCGTGAATACCGGACCGATGAACACGTTGCGATGCTTCCTTGGGGGGGATGGGCTGAATAACCCAGCAAGGGCATCATAGCACAATGGAAAGGCCGTTTCGAGCGGGTCCCGGCGGTCGCAGTTACGTAGGAGAGGGTTTCAGCCCGGCAGCGGGCTCGACAGGCTGGACGCCTGTCACACGCATGGGAGCGTTTCGAGTCGGACAACGCAACCGCGCGCCCCCCAGAACACACGACCGGATGCGGCACTGTGGCCACCCTACGCCAGACACCTTTTCCCAAGAGATGGAAGAGCCCGTGCGATCAGCGGCTGTAACGACTCACGCTGCCGGGGCTGTAGGAAGAGTCGCTATGCTGGGGGGTATGCCCGGACGGTTGGGTTCCCGCAGGCGGATGGTAGGGCGGGGCGCCGGGGGGGTTGTAGCCCGTGTCGCCGGGGGAATATCCGCCGGCTGGCGGATAATAGCCGTTCGGGGTGTTGCTGCCGTGG
>CAYPWB010000356.1:0-6410 GCA_964414315.1 uncultured Planctomycetaceae bacterium
CCACTACGCCGGCGCATGGAGCACCCCGGAGGCCGAACACGCGCCGTGTTGTGCCGGCCGTCGGCGTCAAACCGGCTGCCGCAGTGACCTCACGCGGAGCGTGAGGAGTACAGTGTATTCTTCACGCTCCGCGTGAAGGCGACGCAGCGTTCTCCGGTACGCCGGCGCATGGAGCAACCCGGCGGGCGACGGGGGTCGGGCGGGACGGCCTAATAGCTGCCCAGCGGCCGGCGGTCGATGATGGCGTCGGCCAGGAAGTGCAGCAGGCGGCGGAACGGCTCGTGGGATAACTGGCCAGCGGCTTCGATCGCTCGGGCGTGATGCTTTTCGAGCAGCGCCTGCGCGCGGCCGAACACATCGGCGGCGCGGTACAGGGCGGCGGCCCGCTCGACGGCGTCGGCCGGCGGGTCGCTTGCACGGACGAGCGATTCCAACTCGCGGCGGCCGGCGTCGTCGAGCCGTTCCAGGGCCAGGGCCCAAAGGACCGTCGGCCGACCGGCCAGCAGGTCGGTGGCGCGGTCGAGCTTGTTGCCGTCGTCGGGCGCCCAGTCGACCAGGTCGTTCACGATCTGGTAGGCCACGCCCAGGTGGCGCGCGTAGCGGGCGATCGGTTCGCAAACCGCGTCGACCGGGCCCGCCAGCCGGGCGCCGGCCAAGAGCGCGGCTTCGAACGCGGGCGCCGTTTTGAGCGCGTAGATGCGTAGCGCGTCGAGCGGGCGGAGCGCCTTGTCGCGGGCGTCGCGCCAAATGAGTTCGGCCCCCTGCCCTTCGCACAGCCGCGTATGGGCCGAGGCGAATTGGGCCACGAGGTCGGCCACCACGTCGGCCGGCAGGCCGTCGGGCTGCCCGGCCACCAGCCGGTAGCCGAGCCCGATGAGGTAATCGCCCACGTTGATGGCCGTGGCCGTTCCGAACCGGCGGTGCAGCGTGGCCGTGCCGTAGCGGAACGCGTCGTCGTCCTCCACGTCGTCGTGCACCAGCGACGCCTTGTGAAACGCCTCGGTTGCCAGGGCAACGGCCTTGACGGCGTCGGGCACGGGGGCCGCGCCTTCCGTTTCGGCGCCGCGCGTCGCCGCGCCGCCAGCGAGTGCGTCGAACACCGCCAGCGTAATGAACGGCCGCGAGTGTTTTCCGCCCGACACCAGAAACCGATACGCCAAAGCTTCTGTGCAGGCGATCGGATCGAGCCCGTCGACGGCCGCCCGATCCATGTCGGCCGGCCACTGCTCCAGACGCACGGCGGGCGCCAGCCGGCGCAACTCGTCGGGCTCGAACAGTTGCGCCGCCTGCCGGATCAGGGGCAGGTAGCTGCGCGTATGCTGCCGCCCGGGCCGGTAGGGCACGCCAATAAGGCGGCGGATGGCCGTTTCGTCGGCCGACGTTCGATGGCAACCGTTGCACAAGAGCGGCACCGCCATGGCCGGGACGCCGCTGCGGACCAGCTTCTCGAACATCTTCTCCAGCGAGTCGAGGCATGCCACGCCGAGGATCGCGTCGGTCTTGCCCGACAGGATGAGCTTCATCACGGCCGGGGAGCCTTCGGCAATGAGCACGTAGTAGCCAAGGCGTCGGGCCTCGGCTCGCAGGGCACTCAGCCCGCACGCGCCGCAGTCGCGGCACAGGAGGCCCAGTTCGTCGCATTCGGCGGGACATTGGTCCTCGTCGCGAAGGCAGCGGGGCAGCAGCAGGAGCCGGCGGTCGTACGGCACGGCGGCAACCTGATCGCGCCAGAACGCGCTGGCCACGGCCACCATCGACCAGCCCAGGTAGGCGTCGGAAAGCCGAAGCTCGTCGAGCATGCCGCGCGCGTTGGTTTCCAACTCCCGGCGCGTCGGCGGATGCGATTTCACCAGCGCCGCCGCCCACTGCTCGGCCGCCGTCGCAATTTGCTCGCGCAACGCGAGCTGCGCGGGCACGCACTTCAGTCGCTCGGTGTCGACAACCGCCGGAACGGCCGGCGGATCGGAGGCGACGGCAGGTTGGGGCTCAGGGTGGGACTGCGCGTTGGCCACGATGGGTCTCAAAGGTGTCGTGAAGCTCCCCTCTCCCTTTGGGAGAGGGGCTGGGGGGTGAGGGATTGTGGGATTCTTGATGAACTGGAGGCGAAGTCTATGGTCGATGGCCCCTCACCCTAACCCTCTCCCAAAGGGAGAGGGGACTGATCCGGCACGCTAAAGCGTGAACCCGAACTGCGCGGCCGCACCGCGCTTGAAGCCGGGGCAAACATGGGATCGACTTGCACCTGCCTACGGCAATCGACAGGCTGGAAGTTTATCCCACGAATTGATCCGACGCCCTCACGGCGCGGCCGAGGGCGGCCACGGTGAAGATCATCGGATACAGACATTCATAATACCATAGTTTGGCGAAGTATAAACCAACAGGCGCCGGTTCCCGGTGCCGACCCTCCTCCACGGCGCGCACCAGCCACGCCAACCCCTCCTCCAGTACCGGCTGGACGGCCGGGTTCGCCGGGTCGCTCAACAGCGCCTCGACGGCCACGGCGGTTTCCTCGATGCTCGATGCCCCCCGGTCGGGCAGGCCGCAACCCCAACCTCCGTCGACACAACGACTTGCGCACAGCCAACGCAGCCCGCGCTGGGCCGCGTCGCTGCCGATCTTGCCCAAATCGCGGTAGGCCAGCAGCACTCGGGCGGTGCCGTAAACGGGGTTTTCCTCCTCCGGATGGTGCTGATTTCCGAACCAAAGTGGCACCCAACTGCCGTCGGGCCGCTGCCGCTGGGCGAGGAAGTCGAACCCGGCGGAAATCGCCCCGCGAATGCGTTTTGCCTGCGGCCCGGCCCCTGCCCACGCGGCCAGCGCGCGGACGGCGTGGGCGGTCAGGTCGGCACCGCTGCGGTCGAAGGGGAGCGTTCCCCAGCCGCGGCAGAAGGTGGGCCAGCCGCCGTCGCGATTCTGCAAATCCAAGAGCCACTGGACGCCGTCGGCCGCCTCGGCCCGGCTGCGTTCGCGCCGCGATTGCGACGCCGACTGTTCCAGCGAGGCCAGAGCCAAGAGCGCGCCGGCCGTGTCGTCGGCGTCGGGCACGGCGCCGCCGGCGTCGCTCCAGCCCCAGCCGCCGGGCGCGGCGCTGGTAAACGGATGACGCCGGTCGTGCTGGCAATCGAGCAGCCAGTCGGTGCATCCCAGGGCGCCCACCTCGCCGGTCGCCGCGGCCAAGGCCTGAACCGACAACGTCGTGTTCCAGGTAGCCAGGTTCGTGTCGATGGGCCAGGCACCGTCCTCGCGCACCGAATCGAGCAGGAACCGCATTCCGCGGCGGGCCACCGGATGATCGGCCCGGCCGGTGGCCGCCAGGCTCATCAGCACGAAACTGGTCAGCGGTATGGCTTCGAGGTATCCGCCACTGGCCGGCTGCATGCGCGCCAAAGTGCGCATGCTCGGTGCCACGGCGCATCGCCGCAGCAGCCAGGTGAACGGGTTGCGCGGCCGCCGGTGGAAGAACCGGGCCTGCCCGATGGCCACCAGCGCCGGCACGGCGTAACTGACCACCGGCAGCCGGAGGAATCGCAGCAGGGGGAACGGCACGGCGGCCACTTCGAACGGCAACGGCGCCACCTCGTGCCACGGCACCAGGCCGGCCAGGGCGCCGTTGGTCAGAATGGGCACGGCGAACGTCTTGTCGACGCCATAGCGGCGGCGCAGCCCCTCGACGCCCCCCTGCCGCGCGACGTACTCCTCCGCCCGGGCGAGCAACGGCCCGTGGGCCTCGGCGGCGCCGGCCAGGTGGACGGCGGCCCGGGCGAGCATGGTCGTGGCGATGTTCGACGCGCTGCGGTCGGTATCGCCCCAGCCTCCGTCGTCGTTCTGCGAGCGGGCGAGCGTGGCAACACCCTGCGCGGCAAGCTCATTGCCCGCCCGCCGGCGGGCGTCGTCGGTGGTGTGCTTCGCCACGAGCGCCAGCGCGCTGGTGGCCGTTGCGGTGGCCAGTGCGGAGCTGCTGAGCCGGCCCACCCAATGGCCGGCCTCGCATCGCTGGGCGAGCAGGTCGTGGCGCGCCGTCTGGTACGCCGCGTGGAGTCGTTGGGGTTCAATCACGGGTAGGATGGAGCCGGGGAACGATCGATGGGTAGCGGGAAAGCCTACCAGTGTAGACGCCTCAGGGCCGGCAGTCGAGGTGTGCGGCGCGTTGTTCGGACGACGATGGTATTCTTCTTGAATCCTCGTAGAGCGTGTCTGGGCAGATGTCCTGCCCGTGGGGCCATGTAACCGTTCCCAATTCCACACGTGCTCGTTTGAAGTAGCCAATATCCTTGAGTTCCTGGAAAACTCCAAGGTCGAGCAAATGCTTGCAGTCGAACAGGGCGAATTCGCCGTTTGCGAAGGTGAGTTCCAGCGTATAGTCGGCGTTCGGCACGACAGTCCTAACCCGGGGATTCATGATCACCTCAACGGTTCGATTTTGAATGGCTGCTGCCCATTCACGGCAAGGTGCCAGTCGGCCATCAGATCGTCCTTGTGTATTTCTATCCACGCGAGAACTATTCGCATCTTGCCCGGCGGCAGATGTCATTCCAGCAATTCCCCCTCTGGGATTGCAATGACGGCCTCGTCGTCCTGGTACCTCACGTGAATGTGTGGGCGATGATGTCGCCGATTATCATGGAAATAGAGCGAAACGATAATACCGTAAAACATCGAGATGACGGGCATACGGTTCACCCTTGTCGAACGGGAACTTGGAAGGAGAGGCGCATTCTCGTGCCACCGCCGCCGTTCACCTGGGGACTATCCCCCCCATCGCGTACAGCGGAGAAAACGGCCCGCTTCACCGCACCGTGAACGATTATTGTATTGTACCGCCACCCTAAACGGTAGGGTCGCCTGGCCCAGGCCCGCTGTCAAGACGCTGGGCCGCGTCTGCCTCGTTTTGACGGGCCGTCACAGCCCCCCGTGACCCAAAATTCATCACGCGGTACACTACTGCCATGTTGCCCCGACTCGCATATCGAATAATGACCGAGGTATCCCCTCGGCTGCTGTGGAAGGCGGCCCATTTGTGGGTCTGGAAGGGAGACCGCGCGATGCGCGCCTACCGGGCCCGGCTGAAACGGGGCGAGCTTTTTCCGCCGTTCCTTTTCCTCGCCCTCACCCACGCCTGCAACCTCCGCTGCAACGGCTGCTGGATTCAGACCGATGAAGCCCCGAAGCAGCTTCCGCTCGAGCAGGTCCATCGCCTGATCGAGGCGGGCAAGCGGCAGAAGGCCTACTTCTACACGCTGCTGGGCGGCGAGCCGATGCTCTACCCCAAGCTCTGGGAAATCGTCGAGACGCATCCGGAGTGCTACTTCCAAATCATTACCAACGGCATGTTCTTCGACGAAACCAACGTCGAGCGAATCCGCCGGCTGGGGAACGTCACGCCGCTGGTAAGCATTGACGGGTTCGCGGCAGAGAACGACGCCCGCCGCGGCCAGGGCACGTTCGAGGCGGCCGTCGAGGGCATCGAGCGGCTGCGGAAGGCGAAGGTCCTCTTCGGCGTGGCCACGACGGTCACCGGCCGCAACCTCGACGAGGTTACCGCCGACGACTACGTGCGGTACTTCATCGACCGCGGCGCGATGTACCTTTGGTACTACGTGTTCCGGCCGATGGGCCCCGACCCTTCGCCCGAGTTCTGCATGGGCCGGGAGAAGATACTCGCGCTGCGGCGGCGGCTGCTTGAACTGCGGCGGCGGCACCCGATCATTCTGATCGACACGTACTGGAACGCCGAGGGCGAGGCCGTGTGCCCCGCCGCGCTGGGGCTGGGGTTCCACATCGGCCCGGGCGGAAGCATCGAGCCCTGCCCGCCGCTGAGCTTCGCGTGCGAGAACATCGCCGACCACGACGGCGACCTGTTCCGCACGATCGACCGCAGCGGGTTCCTCCGCGGCTTCCAGCAGTTCGTTACCGAGCGCACGCGCGGCTGCGTCATCCTGGAGCATCCGCAGGAGTTGGCCCGCTTCGTCGAAGAGAGCGGCGCCGCCGACCACAGCGGCCGCGATGCCCTGGCCGAAATTGCCGCCTCCCAGCCGCGCAGCAGCCACCATCTGCCCGGCGAAGAGATGCCCGAAGACTACTGGGTCTATCGGTTCCTCAAACGGCACTTGTTCTTCGGGATGGGCGGCTATGGATAACCGTTCACGGGGGACTGTCCCATTTTTCGCGGCACACCGGGGCATTTGCCCAATGGATCAACCGTTACGGCCGCGAAAACGGGACTGTCCCCCTCGCATACAGCACATTTCCCCGAACCCCTTTCTCACGTGAGAACCCTCCATGCTGGCGAAAGAAATTAAACGAGGCGCGATTGTCAACTACGGCGGTGCGCCGTGCATGATCGAGTCGGTGTCGGTGCAGAGCCCGTCGGCCCGGGGCGCCGCCACCTTCTACAAGTACCGCGGCCG
>CAYPWB010000357.1:0-6406 GCA_964414315.1 uncultured Planctomycetaceae bacterium
AGTCGGTCTCATCTTCCGCCGCAAAGATCTCCTCCGGGTGACGCGTCAGAAGCATTTGCTCGAGTTCCAGCGCCGGCTCAATCCCTTCTGCAATCTGCCTTTCGAAGTCGAGTGGGAGCAGAACCACTGCGTCAATGTCGTTGGGTTCTTTCTTTGCCGTGACGAAACTTCCATCGACCAGCAGGCGTCGCGCTCCGACTTGTCCTGCCAATTCGATCCAGCGCCGGAGCCGAAGAGCCAGACGCCTGCGACGGGCACCGAACGCCCCAAACCGAAAGGTAACGTCGGCCCCGGAGGCTACATGCAAACCCTCCGGCAGGTAGCCATCGGCGCGAAATGCGGGAATTGGCGGCTCCTGCGGCTCCATCGGCAAACCTCAGCCTCGCTTCTGCGGGTGACGGTAAGCGAATCCATGCGACACAAGCTTCACTGCTCTCACTATACCCCGCCCTCCGCCGCTTTCCAAGAGGGGACGGGGGGTGCGGCATTTCGATGCCTGGGGTTTCCGCAACAGAAACTACTCTGTAGCGGCACGGCGCGAGCCGTCCGGTATTCCAGGACAACCGGGCGGCTCGCGCCGCTCCTAACAAGACGCCCCAAAGCAAGCCGCCTCGGTCTGGAGCCGGTGCGCCGTAACCCGCGCCGGGAACGCTTCGCGCGTCCATTCGCCGGAAGCCGAGGCGATGTCCCCGGGAGTAGTGGCCATTTGAAAACGAACGATTTAATCGCCGAGTTGAGTGAAGAACCCAGTCCCGGTCATTCGATCATACGCACATATTCTGAACGTCGAACCTGGGTCGTCATCATTGTAGACCCATTCATATAGCCAACCATCTCTGATCTTTACTGAATCATTCGGATCGCCGGTTCGCGAGATATTGGAAATGGCCACGTCTTCTATTTGTTGAAGTTGCCATCCGTTCTTTGCTGCCCATGCGAGGAATTCTGCTTCTGGGATATCAAATGCGGCTGTCACATTCATCCGGTGGGGTTGAATCCACGCTGTTACGTTCGAGGAGTGAGGAGACAGAAAAGCACGAACCACGCTTGCCCTGCTTGCCTCTTCGTAGGTAGCGCCCGTAAGTTCATAGGAGTAAGACCGCATGCGCAGCAGCCAATAACCGCCAGCGAAGACGGAGACCAGGATGGCGACCGTCAGGAGTTTCCACTTCATAGTCGTGCTACGGCTTATCGCGCAACCCCTCCTGTTGTCGGCACGGCGTCATTGCGCAAGAACACTCCCGCCGCAGGCGTGAGTATACCAGGTAAGCGGGGGCTCTGCAAGGGGTTCGGGGGCCGTGCGCAGCAAGGGCCGGCCCGGAGGTCGATGCATGCCGGCAGATGCGGGATATTGGCCGCGGGGCGCTAGCTCCCGGTTTTCAGCCCGGGCCGCCGACTCTTGCGGCGCGACACGCACTCCGCCCCGAAGGGGCCTCGTTCTTCCAGCCCAGGGCAACGCCCTGGGTGTTCGGCGTCTTCAGGCATAGTCGAAGACAGGAGTTTCGATGATCCGGGAAGGTTTCCTGTTGCCTTTGATGAGGCTCTGGATCTGCTCGACCGTCTCGGGGGCGAAGTATTGCTCCCCGGTCTCCCGACACACGCGTGCGGGCACATGCTCAACAATGTAGAACTTGCCACCGTACTGAAGGGTGTAGGTGACCTTCGCCTCCACCATCGTCTCTTTCATATCTCTTGCCTCGCTAGTCCGGCTTCCTCGTTCGGAAGTCCACCCAACGCTCAGGGTCGGGCTCGTAGAGCGTAACGATCTTCACGAGCGGCCTGCTCGGGTAACTGCACTGCACATGAAGTGGCCGGCCGGCGTCGGTGAAACCCAAAACGAGACAACTGGGACCGTACTTGTCGTCCGGGTAGTCCTCGACAACCTCCGCTCGCACAGCCATCGCCGTCTCCAACTCGGCAACGCTGATACCACGAGCGATACTCTGATCCACCGCATGCCTGGAGAACTCGTACGCCCGCCGCTGGATCTTCGCCTGGATCTCGTCGAGCAACGCCATACCACAGCCTAACACGGAGAACCCAATCTTTCAAATCCCATGGGCCGAACGACTGTTCATCGCGCAACCCCTCCCGTTACCGGCGCAGCGCCGTTGCGCAAGAACACTCCGGCCGACGGCCTGAGTATGCCATGGAAGCGGGGGCTCTGCAAGGGGTGCGGGGTCCGTGCGCAGCAACGGCCGGCCCGTTTGCCGGTGCAAACCATTCGGCCGAACGGCTGCGTTCTGCCCGATATGGCGGACGGCACGATGGAGCGTGCCTGTTGCTTTGCCGGGTTTTGCGTCCGGAAGCGGAGCACGGTTCACGCGACCGGCGATGAAACCTCGGCCTCCACCTGCAAAAACCGCTCGAGCAGGACGGCGCCGCAGTCGGTCAGGAAGCTTTCCGGGTGAAACTGCACGCCGAAGACCGGGTGCTTCCGGTGTCGAATGCCCATGATCTCGCGCGTGCCGTCCGGCGCGTCGCTCCAGGCGGAAACCTCGAACTCTTCGGGCAGCGTGTCGGGCTGGATGACGAGGCTGTGGTAGCGCGTGGCGATGAGCGGGTTTTCGAGCCCTTCGTACAGGCCGCGGCTGTCGTGATGAATCCGGTCGGTCTTGCCATGCATGAGCCGGCCGGCGCGGACAATCTTCGCCCCGAACGCCTGCGCAATGGACTGGTGCCCCAGGCACACGCCCAGCAGCGGCACCCGGCCGGCGAAGCGGCGCGCCGCTTCGAGCGAAATACCGGCCTCGTCGGGCGTGCATGGGCCCGGCGAAATGATCACGTGCGACGGCCCGAGCGATTCGATCTCGGCCACCGTCACCTTGTCGTTGCGGAACACCCGCAGGTCCAGCCCCGGGTCGAGTTCCCCAAGTCGCTGGACCAGGTTGTAGGTGAAGGAATCGTAGTTGTCGATCAAAACAATCATGAACTGCCTCCCGGCCTATTCCAGCATACCGGGACGCTGCCGGGAAGACAAGACGCCTGGCGCCGGCGGCGAAGGCGTGCCTTCGGCAACGGTTCAGCCTGATGCGGTCGCTTGGCGGTGTCGCGTTGTCGCGTTACCGTGTTATCCGCTTGAGGGCGCGCGACGAGGGGAAAGCCGGGGGGGGCAGTACGGTGAAATAACCCAAGTCGTTTGCAAACAAGGGGTTTTGTTTCAGCGGCCCGTCGTCGGCACGGCAAATGCTCCCTACAAGAAAAGCGTGAAACGACCCAAACCCCCCTGACGGAAAAAGGAGACAAACGATGAGACGCGTCGCACTGGCTTTGGCGGTGGTGGGCGTATTGGCCTTCGGGGCTGCGCAGGCGCAGGCCCGGCCGCCGCATGCGGATCGCAGCCCGCACCATTCGCAGCGAGGACGGCACCATTCGTATCGCGGCCCGCACCATGGGTACGGTTACCACCACGGGCCCTCGCGGTATCACTGGCCCCGGGCAGTGGTTCCGCCGCCCGTGGTGCGGCACCACTATTATGGGCCGCGATGGGCGGTGCCCGTCCCGGTCTACCCGCGGCCGTATTACTATGCTCCCCGGAGCGGGTTCTACTATCGCGGATCGGGAATCTCGATTGGGATCGGCTTCTGACGGCCCCGGGCTCGGGCATCGGCCGCCTTGGCGTCATCGGAACTCGGTGCGCCAAGGCGGACCGCCCGCACAATGCCGAACGGTGCGCTCGACGGAAACGCGATCGTGCACCGCACAGCTAAGAATGAGGGTGCCACTGGCTGTGCCAGTGCCTAAGGGCCCGCGAAGGCAGGTGAAGCCCCTTTGTGTTGGACGGCTCGGACGGTCGGTTCCTTGACAGGCCGGTGTCCACTCTGCCCTTTGGCACTGGCCGAGCCAGTGGCACACTCAGGACGGCCAATCCCCGTTGGCACTCCACCCCGCCGAGCACAAACGCAAGGGGCTTCGTGCGCCCGGCGCAACTTACGGCGACGGCTGCTCTGGCATACCACCGGGTGGGGCGTTAGAATGAAGCCCGGGGTAAGCCTGAAGCCGGATCGATGTCGTACCAGTCCATCAAACGCGTGCTCGGCGAGTCGAGCCTGGAGCGGAAGTGTCTCTTCCTGTTCGGGGTGGCGCTATTGCTGCTCATTTCGAGCAGCTTCTGGTGGTACGGCACCCTGACGGAAGGGGTGGTCTTTCAGCAGAATCGCGTCAAGGGGCGTCTGCTGGTCGACCAGATCATGTACATCGAGCACTGGGAGAAGCTCGAAACGAACGAGCAGTTCCTTCCTCTCGTGCAGGATTTGGCCGGCAACCTGCGGAAACAGGAGTACAGGTCGCGGTTCATTCAGCCTTTTTTCACCGACCGCGACCAGCAGCCGAAGACCCCCCTGGAAAAACGCCTGATCGAGCAGTTTACGCCGTCGGTCGAGGAATCCGGCGAAGGCGAAACCGAGGAGCCCGAGTTCTACGAACGATTGGTCGCCGGCGGCAACCAGTACGAGTACTACCAGCCGGTGTACGCCGAGCGATCCTGCGTGTTGTGCCACAACGCCATGTCGCCGGTGGGCGGCGACGGCGCGCTCATGGCCCCGCTCACCGAGGGCGACCTCATGGCCGTCGTCCAGGTGACCATTCCCAACGCGCCCATGCAGGAGGCGCTGAACCGCAACCGGGCGATCCTCATCTCGACGGCCATCATCACGGCGTTCCTGGCCGTGCTGGCGTCGTACGTGATCATTCGCTACGTGATCGTCAAGCCGCTCCGCCACCTGCGCGACGTGAGCGACGCGGTCAGCCACGGGAACATCAGCCTGCGGGCCGACATTCACACGGGCGACGAGTTCGAGTCGCTGGCCATCGCCTTCAACCGCATGTTGCGGCACCTGGTGGCCATCCAGGAGGAGCTGCGCGACGTGAACGCCGATCTCGACGGAAAGGTCGACGAACTGGCGCAGATGAACATGCGGCTGTACGAACTGAACGCCATCAAGAGCGACTTCCTGGCCACCATGAGCCACGAGCTGCGCACGCCGCTGAACAGCATTCTCGGGTTCAGCGACGTGCTCGGCTCGATCGATTCGCTCGACGACAAGCAGAAGAAGTACGTGACGAACATTCGGCAGTCGGGCAAAATGCTGTTGGAGATGATCAACGACATTCTCGATTTGGCGAAGATTGAAGCCGGGCGCATGAACTTCCGGCTGAGCGATTTTCGCATCGAGCACGTCGTCGGCGCGCAGTGCGACATGGCGCGCCCGCTGGCCGAACGCAAGAACATCGACCTGCTGGCCGAGTTCGAGCCCGAACTGCCCGCCATGTACCAGGACCAGGCCCGGGTGCAGCAGGTCCTCGGCAACCTGCTTTCGAACGCCATCAAGTTCACACCCGAGGGAGGGCGCATCGACGTGCGCGTGCGCAACGACCGGCGTTACGCCCTGCTCGAGGTGGCCGACACGGGCGTGGGCATTGCCCCGGAGGATCAGCAAACGATTTTCGAGAAGTTCCGCCAGGGCCGAACCGCCATGCCCGGCGGCGACGCCATGACCCGCGAATACTCCGGCACCGGGCTGGGCCTTTCGATCGTCAAGGAGTTGTGCAAGCTGCTGGGCGGCGAGGTGTCGGTGGAGAGCCAGTTGGGCCGCGGCAGCACGTTCACCGTGCGTCTTCCGTGGCGGCTGGAGGAGCCGCACGGCCCGGACCCGACCATGGCGGCCGAGTTTGAAGGAATTACCAAGCCGCGGCTCGACTTCATGCGCAGCCGCGTGGAGAACGCGCAAGCCCAGCCCGTCGAGTAAACCCCGTCCGCCATCCGTCGCGCGAAGTCCCGCTCGACCTGCGGGACGCGACCGAAGCCTTTCCCCGGCGGCCTCCGTGCCGACCGTATTCCCCCGCCCCCCGCCTATGCCCGACCACGCAAACGATAAACCCGAAGTCATCTTGTACACCGACGGCGGATGCAGCGGAAACCCCGGCCCCGGCGGTTGGGCGTTCATCCTGCGCCATCCGGCCAGCGGAAAAGAACTGGAGCGGTTCGGCGCCGAACGCCAAACCACCAACAACCGCATGGAGCTTCTGGCGGCCATTCACGGGCTGGAGTCGCTCACGCGGCCCACGAAGGTAGAACTGGTGACCGACAGCGAGTACGTGGGCCGGGGTATTCGCGACTGGATGGCGAAATGGAAAGCCCAGGGTTGGCGCCGCCGCGAGGGCGGCCGGCTCGTGCCGGTCAAGAATGAAGAGCTCTGGCGCCGGCTCGACGCGCAGCTTGCCCGCCACCAGGTGAAGTTCACGCATGTGCGCGGCCACTCCGGCCACCCGGAAAACGAACGGTGCGACACCCTGGCCGTGGCCGCCTACCAGAAGTTTCGCTAAGCGGCAGTCGGAAAACTCCCCTCTCCCTTTGGGAGAGGGGCTGGGGGTGAGGGCCTTCGGAAAGGTCGATAAGACAGGAGCA
>CAYPWB010000358.1:0-6371 GCA_964414315.1 uncultured Planctomycetaceae bacterium
CGGCCCAGTCGCCGCCGCCCGTAGGGAAAAATGCCCAACAGCGACGGCTCAAGACTGCAATTCTCACCACGCGCCGCCGCGACTGTCAACCCATGCCCACCGCCAATTTGCCCAGCGCGGTTTACGGGCCGCCCTGGGGCGGCGTTCACCCAATCGCGTGGTGGACCGGTTTGAGTGCCGGGTAGAGGCTGCGGTAGACGTCGAACCGGCGGTCGTACAGGGGGACGAGGTCGGGGTTCGGCTCGAAGATGCGCCCGGGGCGGCCGACGCGATCGAAGGCGTGCTGTTCGTCGCGGTACAGGCCCACGCCGATGCCGGCCAGGATGGCGGCGCCCAGCGGGGTGGCCTCTTCGACGGTGGCCACCTCGATGGGCCGGCCCAGCACGTCGGCCTTGTTCTGCATCCAGAACTCGTTGCGCACCGCGCCGCCGACGGCCAGGAAGCGGTCGAAGCGGACATTCAAACCGGTTTCCACGTTCGCCACAATGTCGCGGAACTGGAAGTCGAGCCCTTCGATAATCGCCCGCAGGACGTCGCCCGCCGTGGCGCGGTTGGTCAGGCCCACCAGCGCGCCCATGGCGTGCTCATCGACCACGGGGCAGCCGGCGCCCGACATGTGCGGCAGGAACGTCACGCGACGGGCGCCGGGCGGCGATGCGGCGGCCGCAGCCACCAGCGGCGCCCAAGGGTCGGTCCCTTCCCGCTCGGCCTTCGCCTGCGCCTCCTGCCCGAACTGCTCGCGGAACCATTCGAGCATGCCGCCGGCCGGGTTGCCGCCCCACACGGCGTGCACGCCGCGGGCGACGTGCGCCTGGACGGTCATGCCCATTTGCCGTAGCCGGTCGTCGAGCACCGGTTCGGCCACGGTGGCGATGGCGCTTTCCCACGTGCCGGTTACGTCGAGGATCACCCCGGGCCGGCACGCGCCGACCGGCAGCGCGCCGCAAAGGTGGTCTTGCCCGCCCAAAATGACCGGCGTGCCCTCCGGCAGGCCGGTTTGCGCGGCGGCGCGGGCGTGCACTTCGCCCAAGGGGGTGCCGCTGGGCAGCGCCTCGGGCAGGAGCCGGCGCGGAATGCCGGAAGCCTCAATCATTTCGTCCGACCACGCCCGCCGTTGCTGGTCGAACAACATGGTGCAAGAGGCCATGCTGTAGTCGGTGGCCTTCCGGCCGCACAGCATCAGGTTGAGGAAGTCTTCAATGAGCAGCCACTTCTCGGCCCGGTCCAGCAGCGCCGGTTCGTTGTCCATCATCCAGCGGATGCGCAAGGCCGAGTTGATGGGCCACACCGGATTGCCGCCGATGGAGAACGTGCGCTGAAGCCCGACGTGCTCCTTCCACCAGTCGAGCTGCGGGAGCGTGCGGCCGTCGTGCCAGGAGATCATCGGGTAGAGCCAGCGGTCCTCGGCATCCACCGGCAGGCCGTCCATGCCCATGCCGGTTACGGCCAGGCCGCGAATGCTGGTCGGATCGTCCAATTGCCCCACGGCGTCGCGAATGGCCGCGGCCGTGTCGTTCCAGATGTGCTCGGGCTGCCAGACGGCCCATTCGGGCTTCTCCGGATTCGGATGGTCGAGCCGGGTGGGCCGGCTGCCCGACGCAATGCGGTTGCCGCCGGTGTCGTACACAATCGCCTTCAGGCTCGTCGAGCCCAGGTCGATGCCGAGGAGGTAGTCCATGATTGGCTCCGGGGGAAAGCTACTGGTTGCGTGTGCGGGTTCGGCCGCTGTAGCACGACTCTCCGAGTCGTGTTTTGACGATTCGGAGAATCGCCCTACAGTGGCACGACTCTCCGAGTCGTAAATGACGATTCGGAGAATCGTCCTACAGTGGTTAGTCGCCAAGCAAGTGGTTGATGACCGCCAGTTCGAGTTCCTCGTAGTCGCGGTTGGCGATGCACTCGCGTTCGACGTCGATGGGGAACGATCGCACCTTGTCGACCAGCTTGAGGAAGATGGCGCGGCTGTTGGCCAGGTGCTTGTGGGCGGCTTCGGCCGGCTGAGTGCGCATGGCTTTCACGTCGAGGCCCACGAAGCGATCCGTTTCAGGGTAACCGCCCAGTTCCAGCACGCGCACCTGGTTGTAGGCCGCCCGCAGGTTGGCGGCGCCGAAGGTCTTGTCCTGGTCGAACTTCAGGCCGTTCTGGTCGTTCAGGTGCACGCTCCACAGCTTGCCCAGCGAAAGGGCGAAGGCCATTTCGTCGGACGGGTCGAGCCCGGCCAGCAGCGCGTGCGCGCTCTCGATCAGCCCGCCCACGCGGCTCGAATCGACCGTGCGTTCGGCCAGGGCCAGGGCATGGCCGATGGTGGGCACGTAGGCGAGGTCCATGGGCTCGTTGGGCTTCGGCTCGACGGCCACCTCGACGTGCCGGTCGTATTCGAGAATCTCGTTCACCGCGTCGAGCAATTGCTGGTAGGCGTCGATGGCGTTCTTCGACTCGCGGATGTACGTTCCCTCGCGGGCGAGCCAGAGGACGGTCAGGCGGGTGTCGAGTGCGTTGGCGATATCGACGCATCGCTTGAACCGATCCAGCGCCCAGCGGCGGCAGTCGGGGTCGTTGGCCGTGAAGCCGCCGTCGATCCCGCGGGGGTCCTCCCAGAGGCGCGGGGCGACGAACTCGGCCACCAGCCCCTCGCCGTCGAGCATCGCCTTCATTTCGGCGGCCTTGGCGGCGATTTGCTCCGGGGCAAGCTCCTCCAGGTCGGGCACGGCGTCGTCGTCGTGGAACTGGACGGCGTCGAACCCGAGCCGCTTGTACAGCCCGAGCTTCTCGCCGAACTCGACCGAAGGCCGGACCGGCGGGCCGAACGGGTCGGCTCCCTCGTGAATGTTCCAGGGCCCGAACGAAAACCGATACTGGCCGCTCATGGCGTCGCTCCTTGTTCGCGATTCCCACAGGGACGGTTCCGACAACCGCCTTAGGCTATCCGGGTCGTGGCGGAGGGTCAAGGGGCGGGGGCTCCTTGACGGTTCATGTCGGCATGTGTAGACTGGAAGATGGCGCGAACTGAACAATGGGCCCTTTGCCCGAGCAAGCCCATAGCGAGAAATCGGAATCCGGGAGGCTGAATATGGAGTATCCCACTTTGCCTGCCGACATTCGTTCCTTGCCTGTTCCACAACGCATCGCGTTGGTTGAGCAGATTTGGGACAGTATTGCCGAGGAAGAAGCGAAGTTTGAGCTTACGGCCGCTCAAAAGGCCGAACTGGACCGTCGCTTGACGCGGCGCGATTCCTCCGAAACGCCCGCCTCGGACTGGAACGATGTGAAACGCAGAATCCTGGGCGAATCATGACCCGGCGGATACGAATCGAGCCGGAAGCGGAAGCCGATTTGCTTCAGGCTTACCTTTGGTACGAACACCAGAGAACCGGTCTGGGCCGCGAGTTCCTCGAACGTGTTGAAGCGGTTTTCGATCGCATCAACGAGACGCCCGAGTTGCACGCGATTGTATACCGGAACGTTCGGCAAACTCTGGTCAGACGCTTCCCATACGTCGTGTGCTACGTGGTGGAAGCAGGGGAGGCGGTTGTCGTGGCAGTGTTCCACAGTCATCGAGATCCGGCGACGTGGAAAGTACGCGTCTCGAATAGCCGTGAAGTGTGACTCGCAAGGAATTGGAGCGGATGGCAGGAAACGCCGAATGACGCCGCGCCGCTTATGAACTCACCTCCCAACTTCCTGGACCTCGACGAGCAGCTTGCCGGGCTATGCCGCCTGGTGCAGGAGCGGGCGCCGGCCGAGGAGGAAATCGTCGGTCGCTTCGAGCAGGCCAAAGAGGCCGCACAGAAGGCTCGCACCGACGCGCTGCGCGCGATTACCGAGCGTTACGAAACCGACCGGGCGGGCGCCGAAACGCAGTATGCGGCCGTGCGCCGGCAGGTCATCGGGCAGTTCGACGCCGATGCGCGCCGCGCCGAGGCCGAGTATCAGGCCGCCCGGTCGGAGGCCGTTGCCCGGGCTAAGGCCGACGAGAACGCTCTCCAAGAAACGTGCCATGAAAAGCATTGGGAGGCGTACACGGTTGCCGAGGCCGTCAAGAACAGCGCCAAGCTCGAAGCGCGCGAGGCGAACGCCCGGGTCGCCGCCCAGGGGCGGCAGGCCGCCGGGCTGCGCGGGCAGGCCGAGATCGTGCTCCGGCAGGTTCGGCAGTGGCGCGAGTATCCGCCGCCCGAGCCGATTCCGCAACCGGGCGGCGCCGGCACCAAGCCGACCGACCCGGCGCCGCTCCGGCAGTTGGCCCAACTGGTCGCCGAGGCCCAGGATCGGCTAAATCGCCTGGCCGAATTGGCGCTGCCGCGGCTCTTCCAGGGCGCGCGGCCGCTGGGGGTCCTCCTGCTGGTCATCCTGGCCTTGATCGTACCCGCGGCGCTGATTGCCGGTCCGGCCGGGTGGCCGTGGATCGTCGGGGCGGGGGCAGCGGCCGTCGTCGTGTATTCCGTGGCCATCGTCTGGCTGTATGGGATCGCTCGCAGGAAGTGTGCCGCGGCCTATGGGCCGTTGCAGCAGACGCTTGCCGAAGTCGAGGCCGTTCTGCCGGCGGCTCGCGCGGCCGTGCAGGCCCGGTACGAGCACACCGTTACGACGGCCGCCAACCGGCAGGACGAGCAGACCCGGGCCGCCGATGCGGAATTCGAGCAAGCCGTTGGTGAACTGCACGGCCGCAGAGATACGGCGATTGGCGAGATCGACACGCGGCACACCGCCCGCATGGAGAAGCTTACCACGCGCCGCGACGAGCAACTGGAGGCGGCTGAGTCGCGTTACGCCAGGCACATGGCCGAAATCCACCAGTGCTACCGGACCGATTCGGACCGCACGGAGCGCGCGTACGCCGCCGCTATGCTGGAGAGCGACCAGCGGTACCAGCGCGAGTGGGCCGAGCTGACCGACCGATGGTTTTCGGGCGTTCATGCGTTCGAAGGGGCGCTGGACCACTGCGAACGATGGTGCGACGCGCGCTTCCCCGACTGGACCTCGGACGACTGGCAGCGGTGGACCGCCCCGCGGGAAATTCCGCCGGTCGTGCGGTTCGGCCGCTACCCGGTGAGCCTGGGGCGGATTGAGCAGGGCCTGTCGCGCGATGAGCGGTTGCGTCTGCGCCGGACCGAATTCCGGTTGTCGGCCGTGCTCCCGTTCCCGCAGCAGTCGCTTCTGATGCTGGAGCCCGGCGACGGCGACCGCACATCGTCGTTCGCCCTTATGCAAACGGTGCTGCTGCGCCTGCTCACGGCCCTTCCGCCGGGTAAGCTGCGCCTGACCGTTGTCGACCCCGTGGGGCTGGGCGAGAACTTCGCGGCGTTCATGCACCTGGCCGATTACGATGAGAAACTCGTGGCCAGCCGCATCTGGACCGACCGCGGGCATATTGAGCAGCGACTGGCCGACCTGACCGCACACATGGAAAACGTCTTGCAGGTGTACCTGCGCAACACGTTCGCCACCATCGAGGAGTACAACGAGTTCGCCGGCGAGATGGCCGAGCCGTACCAGCTTCTGGTCGTGGCCGACTTTCCAGCCAACTTCACCGAGACGGCCGCCGCGCGTCTGAAGAGCATCGTGGCCAGCGGGGCGCGGTGCGGGGTGTTCACTCTGTTGAGCGTGGACCGCAGTTTGCCGCTTCCGCGCGGATTCCAATGGGCCGATCTGCTGCCGCACGCCGTGCGCCTCAGCTACGACAGCGGCCGTTTCGTACGAGAGCATGCCGACTACGGCACGCTCCCGCTGGAGTTTCCCCCGCCTCCGCCCTCGGAGCAATTCACGCAGATGGTGCGTGAGGTAGGCGCCGGGGTGGAGGACGCTTCGCGCGTCGAGGTGCCCTTCGCCACCGTCGGCCCCGAACCGGACGAGCGATGGACCGCCGACAGCCGGGCAGGCATCGACATTCCCCTGGGCCGCGCCGGCGCCACTCGGCTGCAGTATTTGCGGCTGGGAAAGGGTACGTCGCAGCATGTGCTCATTTCCGGCAAGAGCGGCTCGGGCAAGTCGACCCTGCTGCACGCGCTCATTACGAACACCGCGTTGCGATACGGCCCCGACGAGGTTGAGTTGTATCTGATCGACTTTAAGAAAGGGGTCGAGTTCAAGGCCTACGCCGAGGGGAACCTTCCGCATGCCCGGGTCGTGGCCATTGAAAGCGAGCGGGAGTTCGGCTTGAGTGTGCTCGGGCGGCTCGACGACGAGTTGCGACGCCGCGGCGATCTTTTTCGGGAACTGCGCGTGCAGGACATCCGCGGCTACCGCAACGCAAAACCCGGCGAACGGATGCCGCGCGTCCTGCTGATTGTCGACGAGTTCCAGGAGTTGTTCGTCGAAGACGACCGGCTGGCCCAAGACGCGGGCCTGTACCTCGACCGGCTCGTGCGGCAGGG
>CAYPWB010000359.1:0-6369 GCA_964414315.1 uncultured Planctomycetaceae bacterium
GATGAACCGCCGCGCGGCCTCGCGCCCGCCCTTGATGCCGAACCCCAGGATCGATCCGCAACCCTTCGGGAAGTACCGCTTCGCCAGCGCGTGGCCGGGGTGCGAGGGGAGCCCGGGGTAGTTGACCCACGCCACGCGCGGATGGGCTTCGAGCCACTCGGCCACCCGCTGGGCGTTCTCGCAGTGCCGCGGCATGCGCAGGTGCAGCGTTTCGATGCCCTGCAGGAACAGGAACGCGTTCATCGGGCTCATCACCCCGCCCAGGTCGCGCAGCCAGTGCGTGCGGCAGGTGATGATGTAGCACAACTCGCCCACCGCCTCGTGGAAGATGGCGCCGTGGTACGAGGGGTCGGGCTTGGTGAATTGCGGCCAGCGTTCGGGATCCTTTGTCCAGTCGAACCGGCCGCTATCGACGATCGCGCCGCCGATGCTCGTACCGTGCCCGCCGATGAACTTCGTCGTGCTGTACACGACGATATCGGCCCCGTGCTCGAACGGGCGGAACAGGATGGGGGTCATCACCGTGTTGTCGCACACCAGCGGCAGGCCGTGGCGATGGGCCACGTCGGCCAGGGCCTCGTAGTCGAGCACGTCGTTTTTCGGGTTGGCCACCGTTTCGATGTACACCGCCCGCGTGTTGGGCCGGATGGCTGCTTCGACCGCCTCGGGCCTGGTGGCGTCGACGAACGTCACGTCGATGCCCAGCCGCTTGAACGTTTGCCCGAACAGCGTGAGCGTGCCGCCGTACAGGGCCGCGGCCGAAACGATGTGCTGCCCGGCGTGGGCCAGGTTGAACAGAGCCACGCTGATGGCCTGCTGCCCGCTGCTGAGCGCCAGCGCGCCCACGCCGCCTTCCAGGGCCGCCAGGCGCTGCTCGAACACGTCGGTCGTGGGGTTCATCAGCCGGGTGTAGATCCAGCCCATCTCCTTCAGGGCGAACAGGTCGGCTGCGTGCTGTGTATCGCGGAAGCAGTAGCTGGTGGTCTGGTGGATGGGTACGGCGCGGGAGCCGGTCGTGGGGTCGGGCTGCTGGCCGGCGTGCAGGGCGAGCGTTCCCAGCCCGCGGAAAGGAGAATCGTTCGGGGCATCGTTCGACATGAGTAAAGCACCTCGTGCGGTGGGAGAGAAAGACTGGGAGAACGGTGCGGGAAGACGGGACGGATTTCCTTGCCGACCGAAGGGGACAGTTCCCCGTGAACGGTTGCAAGGTATCCGTCCCACCTCCCCGCGTTTCCTCCCCTGAGATTGTACGCATTCCAGGCAACCCGCACCAAGGAGGGGGGCGGGGGATGCAGGCCTTCACCGCCCCGGAAACGCGACATTGCACCTTGGCAATTTCAGGGCGTACCGAGACGGGTCACGTGGTGCGGGGCGGTCAGAGCGTCGAACTCGGCCTCGGTTACGAGGCCCGCCTCGACGGCAAGCTGCCGGACCGGCTTCCCCTCGCGTATCGCGGCCACGGCAAGCCGCTCGGCCGCGTCGTAGCCGATCCGTTCGACCAGCGCCGTTGCCATGGCCGTGCTGCCGTCGACGTGCCGGCGGCAGGCGGCCGGGTCGGCCTCGATACCGTCGACGCACAGCCGCGCGAACAGGTCGCAGGCGTTCGCCATCAGGTCGAGCGAGCTGAGCAGGGCGTCGGCCACCAGCGGCAGGAACGGGTTCAGGTCGAGGTTGCCCGCCGCCGCGGCCTGCACGATCATCGCGTCGTAGGCCACCACGGCCATGCCGGCCTGGGCGACGGCCTCCGGCACGACCGGATTCACCTTGCCGGGCATGATGGACGAGCCGGCCTGGCGGGCGGGCAGCCGGATTTCGCCCAGCCCCGCCCGAGGGCCGGAGCTGAGCAGCCGCAGGTCGTTGGCCACCTTCATCAGGTTCACCGCCAGCGCCCGAACCATACCGCTCACCTCGGCGAAGACGTCGGCATTTTGGGTAGCGTCGACGAGGTTTTCGGCCCGGGCGAGGCCCAGGCCGGTAATTTGCTTCAGATGCTCCACCACGCGGAAGATATATCGCCGCGGCGCGCCCAGCCCGGTGCCCACGGCCGTGCCGCCCAGGTTTACCACCCGCAGCCGTTCCTCGCACTTGTAGATGCGCCACCGGTCGCGGCCGAACGCTTCCGCATAGGCCGACATCTCGCGGCCCAGCGTCGTGAGCACGGCGTCCTGGAGTTCGGTGCGGGCGACCTTGACGACGTCGGCCATCTCGTGCTCTTTTCGCTGGAACGCCTCCTGGAGCGCAATCAACCGGCGTTCGAGCGCCCTCAGCCCCCATACGGCCGCAATCCGCAGGGCCGTGGGGTAGGTGTCGTTGGTCGATTGGTGGCGGTTCAGGTCGTCGTGCGGGTCGATCGCATGGTAGTCGGCCGGGTGGTGCCCGACGATTTGCAGCGCCCGGTTGGCCAGTACCTCGTTCACGTTCATGTTGGTCGAGGTGCCGGCGCCGCCCTGAAGGGCATCGACCACGATCCACTCGTCGAGCCGGCCGGCCCGGAGTTCCTCGCAGGCCTGCTCAATGGCCGCCCGGGTCGGCTCGGGCCAGGGGGCCAACTCGTGGTTGGCTCGGGCCGCGGCCAGCTTCACGGCCCCGTAGGCATGCGCCAGGCCGCGGTGAACCGGCCGTTGGGCCAGCGGGAAGTTCTCCAGCGCCCGCTGGGTATGCGCGCCCCACAACGCGTCGGCCGGCACCCGGACGGCCCCCAGCAAGTCGGTCTCTTCGCGGAAACGGTTCATTACGGCACCAACGCTCGTGGGATAAGCTTCCAGCTTGTCAAATCATCGTGGGATAAGCTTCCAGCTTGTCAGCTTCGCATTACGGGCTCCCAACTCCTTTTCGGCCTGCTCTTGCAGAAACTCCAGCCCAGGCATGTTGACAAGCCGGAGGCTTATCCCACGGCTGACAAGCTGGAAGCTTGCCCACGTTCTGCGGTAAGCATGTCCTACGGAGCGGGGCACACCTCCTCCAGAGCCGCGGCGTAGGCGCCGTAGGCGCCCTGGTCGAACAGGACGAATCGGACCAGCAAGCGTTCGTCGACCTCCAGGAGGAAGTTGCGGACGGTGCGCAGCGCGACGCGGGCGGCCTGGTCGATCGGGTAGCGGTAGGCGCCGGTCGAGAGGGACGGCAGCGCGATGCTGCGGCAGTCATGGTCGACGGCCAGTTCGAGGCAGCGTCGGTAGGCGTCGGCCAGCAAGGCGGCTTCGCCCCGGCCGCCTCCACTCCAGACCGGACCGACGGCATGGATGACATACCGCGCCGGCAGGTCGCCCGCCCCGGAGATAACCGCCGAGCCGGTGGGGCAACCTTCGGGGTATCGGGCGTCGGTTTCGGCCATGACGGCCTCCCCCCCGCGGCGGTGGATGGCCCCGTCGACCCCCCCGCCGCCTGCCAGTTGGCTATTGGCCGCATTGACGATGGCGTCGGTCGTTTCGTCGGTAATGTCGCCCTGGTGAAGTTCGAGGACGGCCCGGCCTATTTCGACGCGCATGGCCCTCTCCTTTCCTGGAAACGTATACTATAGTGTTCGCGGCGAAAACGGGACAGGTACGTTTTGCCGGAACGGCCCTTCGGGTGCTTCGCACAAAACGTACCTGTCCCGTTTTCGCGGCCAACACTTTACAATGGTTGGCGTAAGCGTTCGCGGGGCGGTGGCGCGGGCTGTTTTCTCCGCTGTATGGGAAGGGGACAGTCCCATTTTCACGGCTGGAACGGTTGACCCATTGGGCAAATTCCCTTGTGTGTCGCGAAAACCGGGACAGTCCCCTCGCCGCCAACAATTTACGATGGTTGGCTTGCCGGGGTTTGGCAAGTCATAATGGTCAGAATCGGAAGAACCCCTCCCCCAGCCACGGAGCCTTTTGTGATGTCGAGCACGTCTTTCCGCCTTGCCCGATTCCTCGTAACATTATTCGCCCTCTCGTGGATCGCGGTTTCCAGCCCGGCGGCGGAACGGGCGAAGAACGTCATCCTGATGATCAGCGACGGGGCCGGATTCAACGCGTTCCACGCCGCCAGTTACTTCGAGCACGGGGAACTGGGCCGGCAACCGTACGACCGCTTCCCGGTGCAATTGGCCTCGACCACGTACATGCTCAACTTCGTCGACGCCGAGGGCCGGCCTTTGCTCGCCCCGCGCGACGGGTCGGTGCCCGATGGGGCGGTAGGTGCCCGGCCGCAGCTTTACGACCCGGCGGCCATGTGGGCCGACTTCAACTACGCATTGGGGCGGAAAGACTATCTGGCGTTCACCGACTCGGCCGCCGCCGCCACGGCGCTGTACACGGGCCGGAAGACGACCTCCGGGCGGCTGGGGCTCGATTGGTCCGGCACGCAGCCATTGACCAGCATCGCCGAAATCGGCCACGCGCTGGGCAAAGCCACCGGAGTCGTCAGCTCCGTGCAGGCCTCGCACGCCACGCCCGCCGCCATGTGGTCGCACGAACCCTCCCGACACGACTACCCGGCCATCTTCAACAAGATGGTCTTCGACAGCCGGCTCGACGTTATCATGGGCGCCGGCCACCCGTGGCGCGGCGACGACGGGCAGTTTCGCCACGACGACGCCGGCAAGCGGCAGCCGCAGAAAGACGGGGCCGATTACGTGGGCGGCTGGGACACCTGGCGTGCGATGGTGGCCGGCCGGGGGCCGCGCGGCTTGCCGTTGATCGTGTGGCGCAGCGAGTTCGAACGGCTGGCCCGAGGCGAAGGGGAAATGCCCTCCGGCGTGGTGGGCATCGCCCAGGCGCATACCACGCTCCAGTACAACCGGCCCGGGGCGGCCTGGCAGGCCGAAGACCCGCTCAGCGACAACGTCCCCTCGCTGGCCACCATGTCGCTGGCCGCAATTCAGGTGCTCAGCCGAAACCCCGAAGGCTTCGTGTTGATGATCGAAGGCGGCGCGGTCGACTGGGCCAACCACGACAACAACCTGATGCGCATGCTCGACGAGCAGGTCGACTTCAACCGGGCCGTCCGCGATGTGGTCGAGTGGATCGAAGCGAACGGCGGATGGGAGGAAAACTTGCTGATCGTCACCTCCGACCACGATTGCGGCATGCTCTGGGGTCCCGGCACCTACACCGACGCAAACGGCAACGGCGTGTTCGATCCCGAAGCCGACAAGTTCATCGACTGGAAACCCATGGAAAATCGCGGCCGCGGCCGCTTGCCCGGCGGCCAATACGCCTCCGGCGGCCACTCGAACCTGCTCGTGCCGCTTTGGGCCAAGGGCCCCGGCGCGGCGCGGTTCGAGGAATTGGTCGACGGCGTCGACGCCCGGGCGGGCGAGTTCTGGGGCTTCGACGGCCGTTATGTCGACAACACCGACGTGTTCACCGTCATGCGGGCGGCCGTCGCCCCGGCTGCGGCGCCCGCCGCCGAACGACCCGAAACCGAACCTTCCGCACAACCCGCAACGGCACCGTAGCTATGAATCGCCATCCACTGCTTGTTCGAACCGTCCTCTCACTGCTCGCCGCGATCCTGTCGGCCGCGCCGTGTTACCCGCGCGATATCTTCGTGAGCAACACCTCGGGCGACGATCGCTTCACCGGCCTGGCGCTTCAGAGCGGGCCGGACCTTAGCGGGCCGGTGCGCACTATCGGCCGGGCGCTGGCGCTGGCGCGCTCCGGCGACCGGATCATTTTGGAAAACACCGACCGGCCGTACCGGGAAAGCGTCAGCCTGACGGGCAACCGGCACAGCGGGTATCCGAACCATCCCCTGACAATCCTGGGCAACGGGGCCACGCTCGACGGCTCGGCTCCCGTGCCGCCCGACGCCTGGGAGCACTACCGCGGGACCGTCTTCCGCTTCCTGCCGCCGCGCAAAGGCCGGGCGATGCTGTTCCTCGACGGCCGCCCGGCAACCCGCGTGTTGCCTGAAACGGGCGCCGATGAGCCGCCGGCACTTGCGCCGACCGAATGGTGTTTCCTGGGCGGGTGGATTTATTTTTGCGTCGAGAAGAGCCTTCTGCCCGCCGATTACCCGCTCAGCTACGCGCGCCTGCCGGTCGGCATGACGCTGGTCCACGTCGAAGGCGTGGCCATCGTCGACCTGACCGTCCAAGGCTTCGTCCTGGACGGCGTCAGTGCCCACAACAACGCCCGCGACGTCCTCCTGGCCGGGCTCACGTGCCGAGGCAACGGCCGGTCGGGTATTGCCGTCGGCGGCGCCTCGTCGGTGACGATCGACGCCTGCCTGGTGGGCAGCAACGGCCAGGCGCAGGTGCTCGCGCTGCCTTACTCGCGGGCGTACATTCGCAACAGCGACCTGCTGGACGACACGGCGCCTCCGGTGGTCGACCGCGGCGGCGACGTGTCGATCGACGGCCCTGCCGGCGACCAACCTCCACGACCGGATGACGAAGCGGCT
>CAYPWB010000360.1:0-6344 GCA_964414315.1 uncultured Planctomycetaceae bacterium
CACGGAGCCGCAGAGTGCCAAGCCGAGCAACGGCGCATTGCGGCAAACGATCTCCGTATCGGTCTAAGGTGGCACTACGCGCATCAGGCAAGGTCTGGGAGGGAGCATTGCTGGGCAAGGAGACAATCGCACAAACCAATGCTGCACACACCACCATCTGCGCAAGGACACACGGCGCGGCCGGGGAGCGTCCACCATACCTCGCTTGGGCACTGTAGGCTGCCATCAAAGCACTCATGTCATCCTCCTAATGTTGCGTGTCGCACAACACTCCTGACACGTCATAAGTTGAGGGAGAAAAGGCGACATTCTACTTTTGCAGCCTCTTCCTTGGGCGTCCGCGGGGACGCAGGGAGGGCTTCAGGCCGAGTTGCTTTGCCGTGGCCGCTGGCCAAGCCGGTGAGCCGAAAGGGCGACCTCGCAGCAGACTCTCATGGAGGGCCGCCTGCTCGGCCTCGGTCAACGGCTCATTCACCCAGGATAACCAGCCGCCACCCCGCGGTACAAGCCCGAAGCCCAGCGGCAGACGCTTTTCCTCCTCAAACGAAACCGAGAAAAGTAGAATGTCCCATTTGGCTCCCCATCAGGCACTGGCAGAGCCAGTGGCACACGTTCGGGCAACACGGTACGCTTCTGCCGTGAGTCAGCGTACGGATGTGTGCCACTGGCTCGGCCAGTGCCTCTATACGATTCACCTCAAACATCGTGGAATACGTAACGACATGATCGCCTCAAGTGGGTTGATCCGGCATGCCCGGCGGTCGGCCGTGCAGGCGGCAGGCAGGTTCCTCGCACGCCGTCGTGCGGGGCGAGCCGTATCGCCGCCGGGCGACGGCACGATACAACCACTGCCAAAGCGGTAGGCTGCCCGATCATTGCTCTCCAGGGTGTGAACGGTTACAGTCGAAACCCGGTTGATGGAGACAGCAAGTCAAGGCACTGGCCACCGTTGACGCGCTGACTCCCAGACTTACGAAGCCCACCTGGGATCCCGGGTCCCCTGTCCTTGGAGCGAATGCATGGGATATCCCATACAAGAATGGTAGTGTCGGAACTGCCGGAGGCCAGACGCTCTCCATGAAATGCGAATGTGGAAATATCTCCTGAGTGACCAGTAGCAACCGCTACGGTCTTGCCAGTACTTGCGCACAACAAGTGGATGGCATCACCCTCACAAGCTGTCGCCAGTACTGTGCCGTCCGGAGAAAACGAAACCATTTGCGACGTGATTCCCTCCCTCTTCCAAACTGTCTTGCCGGTCGCTACGCTCGTCAGTCGCAACGCAGACTCATCCAACCCAGCCAAATGTTTTCCATCAGGTGAAAACACGATGAAGCGGTGCCGACTTTCCCGAAACTGCGAAATCTCGCGAACGCGTTCGGATTTCATATCCAGGTATTGCATCTTTGTCGCACTTGCTGAGGCCAAAAGCTGACCGTCAGGAGACCATGCCAACGACAGGATTGCGTCGCTCCGGCCAGAGGCGGCCAAGCGAAGCGTCTTGCCATCCTGCCACGGCCCCTCGGCAACCCGTTTTCCTTGATCGTCGTGATCCTTGGCCATCTCGCTCCGGTAGGCTCTCCCTTTACCGGAATGTGTGTTCCACACGACCACTCGTCCTGCCAAATCACCGCCGGCGACGCGGTTTCCATCCGGAGAGAAACTGATGGCGTTAATAAACTCGACGCCTTCATGCTCCAATGTCCTAACGTGTACATTCCTGACCACATCCCAGAACTCGATGCGGCCGTTTGCGACGGCCATTGCCAGCGTTGAGGTATCAGCCGGATTGACGGCGATCTGCTGCGAGGAGCAGGCGTTATGAATGAAAATCTCGGGATGCAGCCATTCCCGCATTAGCTCGCCATTGACAACGCTCCACAACAGTATTCGGTGGTCGTACCCGAGAGTGGCGAGAAGCCTCCCTTCGTTCAGGTAGCAGAGCGCGCGGATCCCTGACTCATGACCTTTGAGATCGGGGACGGGTTTGTGTTCGTGGAACCGTCGTATAGTTATCGCGGACGACGAACCGGCTACGGCCAAAAGATTATCGTCGGAAGAAACAACTAACCGCCCACTTCCACGAGGTGCATCGTCGAGATGCTGGACGGACTTCTCTAAGTCCCACTTCAGCAACTCGCCGCTACCCTCCAGCAGTGCCACTAGTCCCTCCTTGTCTCCTGGGCAAAAGGCCCAATCAGCAACCTTTCTTCCAGTGCTCCACATGCGCGCAGTCTCTGCTCCGGTGTTGCTGTTCCACAGAATCAATCCGTCCCTGGTGTCCGCCGCCACGTGCGCACCATCAGGCGTGAATGCGACACGGCGGATAATGTGGCCCGGATCACCTCGAAGGGAGAGCCGTACGGCGCCATTGGCAGCATTCAGAACCTCGACATGGCCACTGCTAAAGCCCACCGCAATCGTCTTGCCGTCGGGCGCAAACGCGAAAGACCGAACCGTACGGTTGATAGCCTCGACCAAGTCCTCCGAACTCGATCCCGCATCGTCGTGCTCGCGAACCATCGGCAGTTCACGCACCTGGTCTCCCGTCGGTATGTGCCAGAACACGAGTGCTGGACGTGAAGGGCCGTACCTAGTAGTCGCCCATGCCAAGAACTCCCCGTCGGGTGAGAACCGAACGGGGCCGACATGGCGATTATCGGCGCCAAGCAGGCGGGTGTTTGCTTCTCGCTTGAACTCCCAGAACAATATCTTACTGCCGCACGACACCGCAACTGCCGTGCCGTCAGGTGCGAATTGCACTTCCTTCGCCTCATCGCTCAGGGCAGCCCCCATAGGGAAGACACTTTGCTTCTGTAGTAGACGACCGTCGGCAACGCGCCAAAGTCGGATGTCGCTACCTCGGTCCGTCGAAACAAGCATGGTTCCATCAGGCGAGAACGCGATGCCGCGGATCGTATGATTGGCACGGAGCCGCAGAGTGCCAAGCCGAGCAACGGCGCATTGCGGCAAACGATCTCCGTATCGGTCTAAGGTGGCACTACGCGCATCAGGCAAGGTCTGGGAGGGAGCATTGCTGGGCAAGGAGACAATCGCACAAACCAATGCTGCACACACCACCATCTGCGCAAGGACACACGGCGCGGCCGGGGAGCGTCCACCATACCTCGCTTGGGCACTGTAGGCTGCCATCAAAGCACTCATGTCATCCTCCTAATGTTGCGTGTCGCACAACACTCCTGACACGTCATAAGTTGAGGGAGAAAAGGCGACATTCTACTTTTGCAGCCTCTTCCTTGGGCGTCCGCGGGGACGCAGGGAGGGCTTCAGGCCGAGTTGCTTTGCCGTGGCCGCTGGCCAAGCCGGTGAGCCGAAAGGGCGACCTCGCAGCAGACTCTCATGGAGGGCCGCCTGCTCGGCCTCGGTCAACGGCTCATTCACCCAGGATAACCAGCCGCCACCCCGCGGTACAAGCCCGAAGCCCAGCGGCAGACGCTTTTCCTCCTCAAACGAAACCGAGAAAAGTAGAATGTCCCATTTGGCTCCCCATCAGGCACTGGCAGAGCCAGTGGCACACGTTCGGGCAACACGGTACGCTTCTGCCGTGAGTCAGCGTACGGATGTGTGCCACTGGCTCGGCCAGTGCCTCTATACGATTCACCTCAAACATCGTGGAATACGTAACGACATGATCGCCTCAAGTGGGTTGATCCGGCATGCCCGGCGGTCGGCCGTGCAGGCGGCAGGCAGGTTCCTCGCACGCCGTCGTGCGGGGCGAGCCGTATCGCCGCCGGGCGACGGCACGATACAACCACTGCCACAGCGGCAGGCTGCCCGGCACGTGCAGCAGGGGCACCAGCGGCCACAACCTCGGCACGCGGCGGGCAATCACGCGCAGCGCCGCGGCGCCGCGATGTACCCGGCCGGCGCGGTCGACCAGGTGCATCTGCTCGTACAGGTCGTCTTCGGCCATGTGCGGGAACCGCGCAGCCCGCGACGGATCGTCGATCGCCAGAAACGCCAACTCGCCCCGGCGATCCCAGCGCGCCAGCCGGGCGACCGACCGCCTGCACAGCGGACAACGGCCGTCGTACAGGATGACGTCGGCCCGCGGACGGGCGTCGGGCGTCGGTGCGGGGTTGTCGTTCATGGGGGATGTTTCGCAGTGTTCCCGGCGTTCGGGTGGTGAAAACGGGACAGTGGTTCATGCCGGTTCGCGGCAACTGGGATGACGACAATTCGGCCTCAGAAATGACCAAGAACACCTTCGGCATTGTGAGGAGCGGCGCGGCTCAGGGAAAACAGGAGAGAACAGAGGCAACGGAGCGGGAGAACTCCGTTGCCTCCGTCTCCTTTGCGGCCTCAACCTGACTTGCCCAGGGAAAGGATACGGTTCGATACTCCTTCCGCCGGCTTCAAGCCTTGGAAATGGATGGCAAATTCCAGCGATATATCGAGCAGTTTCACGTAGCTGAGAAGCCGTATGTTGTGAGCAGGCCATGCGTCATTCATCCTTCCAAGACAGAGGGGACAGAGCCAACAGAGAGATAGTCTCTGTTATCTCAGTTGACTCCTGTTCATCCTTGATTTTCGAGGCAGGTACGTTCTGCCGGAACGGCCCTTCGGGTGCTTTCCGGCTGCTCGGACTGTTCTCTGCGCTTCATGCGAGGGGGACAGTCCCATTTTCGCGGCGTTTGCGGTTTGGCGATTGGGTACACCGGCCTTGTGCCGGGAAAATCGGGACAGTCCCCTGGAAACGGTTGCGGTCAAAGCGTCCAGCCCTCGCGGTATTCGTAGCGCAGGGCGGCGTCGGCGTCGGCGTGGTTGGCGATGCGGCCGGCCATGGGGTCGTACTCCAGCACGTCGCCGGCGAACTGCGTGGCCACGTCGCCTAAGTTCAGGAACTCGTGAAACGGGCCGGCGTACGTGAAGTTGGTCGACGGCAGTTCGCCGCCTCGGCAAGCGTTCAGCCACGTTTGCGGATGCCCCGGCAGGTGCGGGAAGCCGGCCGGCCGCCGCGTATCGACGTCTTCGAACCGTTCCTTCGGCAGCAGCGTCACCTCGGTATTGTGGCTGTTGGTCACCAGCAGCCCCTCGCTGCCCACCAGAACGGCCCCGGCGTACGGCAGCAGCCGCTCGACGTCGAGGTCCGAGGCCCCGTGCTCGCGCAACAGGGCGGCCAGCATGGCGCGCGAGCCGGGCGCATAGTCGGGCGGGGGGCCGTGGTGCCACGTGAACCGGAGCGGCGGCAGCTTCCCCCGCCCGGGAACCGACCACGCGATGCGCTCCCACCGCGGGTACGATAGCCGGTTGACCTCCGAGCACTCGGCCTCGACGCGAATCGGGCTGCGGGCCGACTCGGCCGGCTCGCGCTCCCACAGGTCCCGAATCGCCAGCGACATGAACGCCAGGTTGCCCGAGTGCGGCCCGAAATTGCCCAACTGCCCGATGCTCGTATCGCGCCAGGCGATGCGGTTGATCCACGCCGGGTGATACGGTCGCCACGCGACCTGGGCGAGCCACAGGTTCCAGTTCAACTCCGGCGGCACGGGCTGCTCGCCTTGCGGCGGGCTTTGGAAGTTCTGCCCGCCGCGACTGAAGAACACGTGCACTTCGCGCACCTGCCCGAGCAGCCCCTCCCGCACAATCTCCAGCCCGCGCCGGAACCCCGGGCTGGAGGCCCCCTGGGTGTTGACCGACGTGGCCATCTTCTGCTCGGCGGCGTGGCGGCCGAGCGCCCGGGCTTCGTGAACGCTGATCGTGAGCGGCTTTTCGCACATTACCGGCTTACCCGCCCGCAGCGCCGCGGCGGAAACGACCGCGTGGGCGTGGTCGGGCGTGGCGACGACCACGGCGTCGATCGCCCGGGGCACCTCGTCGAGCATCCGGCGAAAGTCTTCGAAGATAGGCAGGCCGTTGTCGGTCAGGCGGCGGTACAGGGCCGCCGCGCGGCGCTCCTCTTCCTTGTCCGACTGCGGCCAGTTCACCGCGCGCCGCCGCCACAGTTCGAGCGCGGGCGCGAGCTTCCGCTGGTCGACGTCGCACAGGGCGGCAATGCCGACGTTGTCGAACCGGTGGAAACCCGGCATGAAGGCCGTCCCGGCAATGTAGCCTGCTACGCCCACGACGGCCAACTCGAGCCGTTCGTTGGCCGCGTAGCCGAAGGCCGTGCGGCTCGACGGAAGGATCATTGCGCCCGCGGCCCCGCAGGCCGTTCGGGCAAGGAAGCGGCGTCGGTCGATCGATCGTAGCGTCATGGTATACTCCTGGTGGAAGCTTCCCCAGGGTTGCGCGGCGTTCGCTCGGGCTCACGCCACTCCACCCTGGGCTGGTTTAGGCTCGTCCCTTCGGGACTGCCAACGGATCGCCTGCGCTCCTCCCAC
>CAYPWB010000361.1:0-6318 GCA_964414315.1 uncultured Planctomycetaceae bacterium
GCGAGGGAATGATCGGCGGGCGCGTGCGCGAGGCGAGGGGCATTGGGTCGAAGCAGCCCGGCGCTTCCACATGCAACAGGATTTCGTTGCCCAACCGGTCGACCAGGAAGATGCCCATCTCCTCGCCCCGTCCGGTCATACGGGAACACAGGAACGAGGTATCGGAAAGGGGATAGGGATCTTCATACTTCGGCGATACCCGCTTGAAGGTGTCGTAGTTGCCTTTTCCCACCAGGTCGATCGCATCGGCAGGCCAAATCTGCACCACCGGTTCACGCCCGTCGAGCCCGAGACGCCGGTCCACAATGGCCATCGCACCCCACGGCCGGTCGTGGCAGGAGGAAAACGTGGCCAGGAACTGCTCCGTGCCGGGAATGGCGCGCGTGTCGAGCACGGCGCCCGGCGAGTTGGTGTTGTTGCCCCAGTAGATCGCGTGGTTCGTTCCGTCCGGGTTGGTGACCCACACCCCTTGAGCGTCGCCGAAGTTCCGGTCCACGTATTCCCACCGGTCGTAGACGACACGCCCGTCCGGCAGCAACGCGGCGTGCCCCTCGTGCAGCGTGCTGTGCCCGATCTGATCGAGATTCGACCCATCGGCCTCGATCGTGAACAGGTTGCCCATGATGTGGCGGTTGCACATGCAGAACTTGGGCTCTCGGGTCGAGGTGAATAGAATCCGTCCGTCGGGCAGGTAAATCGGATCGATATCGGAAACGCCGGCGCCAAAGGTGATTTGGCGGAGGTTGGAGCCGTCGGCGTCCAGTTCGTAAAGGTGATAGTCGTCCTCCCGGTTGCGGCGCATCGAAACGAGAATGCGTTCGCCGTCGAAGCTCACGTCGGGGTCGCGCACCACGCCGTCGGGCAACTCAAGCAGCGTGGTGACCTCCCCGGTCGCCGAGTCAATCGTCTTCAGTGCGCTGCCGCCCTGGAAGCTTCCCGTATTGATCTCGCCTGTCTGGAACATGGTGGCCGTATTGTGGTGATCGGAGCGGTACTGGTGCCGAACCACATACAGCAGTGGCTGACCGCTTACCAGGGGATTGGCCACCAAGGCCTCTCGCCGCAAGGCGTCGAACTCCTCCTTCGCCCGGGCGGTTTGGCCGCCCCCGTTCTTCGCCAAAGCGTCTTCCAGCCGCTCGAGTCGTGCCAAGTACTCGCTGCCCTTCGGGTATCGCCCGCCGAATGTGGCCGTCAGATGCTCGACGGCCTGGCGCAGCGGACTCTGCACGGCTGCGACCTTCGCCCGGGCACGCCCGGCCATTCGAGCTTGGGTGGCTTCGGCGTCAACGCGGCCGTCGGCCCGGAAGTCGTCGAACGTGATGTGCCCCCAACCGCTGGTGTGCCGATCGACCAGCCGCAGGAACATCCTTTGGCCGATCCACGGCTCCACGTCCCACTCGACCCGGTGCATCGTTTGGCTGTTGCGTCCGCGGGCGTACAGCACCTCCTTGCCGTCCTCGGTGCAAAGAGCGACGTAGGTGGTCGGGTGCGAGCCGCCGCCGACGAGCATCGACGCGGTGGGGCCGGCGAGCACGAACACGGGCGACTCGACCACGCCGGTCGGTTTGTCGTTGGGGCGGTCGCTGTCAGCCTGCTCCAGCGTGGTGAGGTAGCGTGCCCCGTCGTTCGTATATTGCTTCGCGTCGTTGTGGAACTCGAACTCCCGATCGCCCAGCAGCTTGCTGAAACTCCCCTCGACCACCTGCCAGCCCTGGAGGTCGCCCGTTTCGAAGTCGAAGCGGACCTCATTCGCCACGGCCGCCGTTGCACCGAACAACGCGAGGAAGAGAGCGACAGAAACAGCAACGCGCCACCCCCCGCGTTGCCCGCGGTTCCGTTGGCCGAAGGCCTCCCGTTCACCCAGCCCAGGGCAACGCCCTGGGGACCGGCCCGGCCATCCCCGACAATCGGCCCAACGGGCCAACCGTTCTAATCCCGAACGTACCGCTCGCCGATTTCGATCTCGTATTTTCCACATATCGCGCGAAACTCCTCCTGGAAACTTATTCGCCAACCCTTTCCACATTACCCGAACGGTCGCTCGTTGTCCAGTGTCCCGCCCCCCGGCGACCACCTCGCTTTCGCTCTACTCTCTCTTTCCCGCGGCCTTCCCCCGGCACTGCACCTTGCCGTTTTGCAGGGCGAGGAACAGCCGCCCGTTGGCGGCGATCATGCCGTCGAAGACGGGAGGAGAGTCGAGGTCGAGTTGGTGCTTCACCTCGCCATCCTCTTTCGACAGAGCGATAAGGATACCGCCGTGCAGTCCGGCCAGCGCTTCGTCCTGCTCTTCCATCTTCTTGCGCGTTTGCGCATCCTCCATTCGGATTCCCGGATGGGTTTCGTCGAGGACATCCGGCGGACCGGCGGCAAACAGGGTATCGCCGGCAAGGACCAGCCCCCGGGCCAGCAAGCCCGGCGCCTGCATGCTCCAGATCAACGCCTGCTCCCAGTTCCCGGCTTTCGCTCTGGCGAACAAACGGTACTCCATGGGGGTCGTCCAGTTGAAGTATCGCTGCTGGCGTCCGAAGCCGTAGACGTTCGCCTCGTCGCATACCAAAATGCGCCCGGCCGGTCGGGTTTGGCCGGTCCGAAAATAGCTGTGCCTGTGGCCGTAGGTATCGTTGAACACCCAGTAGGACCGGTGCATCCACGAGTCGTCCAGGAAGCCATACGACGAGAACAGATGTGGGTGGGCCTCTCTCGGTATTTTGTTCCCGTCGGTGCGGCCGCGCAGTCCGTAGCGAATCACCGACTCTTCCGGCAGCAGTTTTTTCGTGATCGTATCGCCTTCCAGCCGGATGACCCCGGCCCGCATGAAGATGCGGTCCCCCGAAGCCGACAGCACGTCGGGCAGGCCCACGACGCGCTTCTCTTCGGCGCCGGTCAGGACGCCGCCGTCCGGCGCCTTGCCGTCGAAGGTCGCGCGAGAGAGCACTGCGCCCGTCTCGGGCTTCAAACGGAATATGTGCAAGCCGCCGTCCAGGAATTCCGATCGTCCGGCAACGAACCAGGCCTCGCCGTCGCGAACCAGGATGCTCCCGTGGACCGGCCACACCGACTCGACCTGGTCCCTGGCCATCAGGCGGCGGTCTTCCGCCACGGGGCGAAAACGCCAGACGAGCGCGCCGTCGGAAGCGCGCAGGCAGTAGACACTCCCGTCCCGGCTGCCGAACAGGGCCATCCCGTTGTAGATGGTCGGCGGCGAGTCGATGCGCCCTTCGGCCGTGAAGGTCCACAGTTCCCGGCCCGTGCCTTCATCGAGTACATGCAATGTGTGCTGATCGACCGCCGCCACGTACACCCTGCCGCCGGCGGCCACCGGCGCGCTGGGCTTGCCGCCGAGGTCGGCCTCCCACACCGTCTCCAGCGACTCCGGCGCGGCACACGATGCCACCCCGCTACGGGCGGCGTCGTGGCGATACGTCGGCCAATCGGCAGGCCTTCCCTTCCCATGTTCAACGCCCTTGCCGAACGCCGGGCCCTCGGCAAGCTCGTGCCGGCTCACGTCGACCTGCGACCGGCGCACCGTCGGCGCGGCCAGTGCGTTGAAGCCGCACAGTTTCATGTCTGCCTGGCACGCACAATTGTGCATCGGGGCGTACAGCAGCCCATTGGCGGGCAGGATTCCATAGAGACATCCGCCCCGAACCCAGTGGTGGATCTTCCACCGCCGGTTCTCCAGATCGACAAACTCGACGCCCTCCTTGGACGTCAGCAGATAGTTGCCGGTTGCCTTGGACGGGTAGCAGCGGTGATGGATGAACCAGACGGGGTCTTCAACGTCGGGTTTCTCGTTATAGACCAGTTCGCCCGTCTGCAGATCGATGCCGGCCAGTCTGTTCTCATCCGGCACCTTACCGGTCAGCCACGTGGTAAACGGAGCCAGCACCGTGCCGTTGGCCACGAGAAGATCCCCCGGCGACTGGTATCCGGACGGATAGTGGGCGGCTTCCCAGAGGATCCGGCCGTCCTTGGCGCTCAGTGCCACCATGGTGTCCGTCTTGGCTCGCATGTGCTGTCCGTAACGCTGCCCGCCCGAAAACACGACCACACCGTCGTCGACTACCAGGGAAGGCATGAACCCGGTGGGGATCCCATTCTCGCGACCGATCGCGGCGACCGGTTTCGAGGTCCATCGCTCCTCGCCGGTCTTGCTGTCGACGGCCACGACCGACTTGCCGTTGTGGAAGTATGCCGAGTTTCCCGCAACGGCAAGGGTGCCGGGCAGGATTTTCGAGGCGAGCCGCCACACGGGCTTTCCCGCCCGGGTGTCGATCACGACCAGCTCCCGATCCCATCCCGTCCAGAGCTTATTGAAGGGATTGCCGGGCGCCCTGGCATCGTTTTCGAAGAGCCGCTTCGATACCTCCTGCTCCTCTTCGCGGCTTGCGCCCGTCACCACATAGAGCAAACCATCGTGGAACAGCAGTTCCCAGGTGTTTTCCGTCTGCGGGTAGGTCTGCAGGGTTCTTCCGGTCGCCGCGTCGAGTTGCGAAACCGGAGCGTTCAAGCCGAGGGGCAAATAGACGTGTTCCGAACTGGCCACCAGCTTGCGAGGCAACTGCCCCGGCCCGCTCTTCAGGGGAGTAAACCGGGTCCACCAGTCGGGAATCTCACGCTTCCAGAGCACCACGCCGTTGAATGCATCCCGTGCAATCAGGCGCCACTTCGAGGGAAGGGTGACCGACGCGGTCGAGCCCTCGTCGAACACGTAGAACAGGCGGGTGTCCGTCGCCACCAGCGCGGTCAAACTGGCGATATGGTCGTGGTGGCGTGCCCAGCGCGGCCCGCCGACCCACTGGAGGTGCTTCGGCGGGGCCACGAGCGTATCGCCGCTGACGGCGTTGCCGGTGGAGTCGTACAGGTAGTGCGTCCAGACATCCATGGCATCCGGCCGCGGTTTGACCATCTTCTGGCATCCATCGCCCCGGCGAAGCACGGCCACGCCCCGCGGGGCCAGCACACGGAGGATCTCCTCCTCCGGCAGCTCCACGCCCTCTTCCACGACCAGCAGGTTGACCAGGTTGTCGATGTACGGCAGTGTCTCGCCCTGCCAATGGATAATCGTCACACGGCCGGCCAGGTTCTCGGCCGCCGCGCGCGTGCGCGCAGCGGCCACGTTCTCCGGCGAGCGCTCAAGACCCTGCACGAGCGCGGTTTCGGAGGTGTGCAGTCGGACGGTCAACGCACCGTCGCCGCACCCGACGTGCACGACGAGGCCGCGGTTCACTCCGGCCGAGTCGAGGATGGTTTCCGCGATATCCGGATCGGCGCCGCCGCCGTAAAGAGGCGGCGGTTCGAGCGGCGCGGCATGGAAGACCAGCGCAAGAGCCAATGCAACGACGAGCCTGGGTAACCGTTCACCGGGCATTGCCCTGAGCTGGGCGAACGGCACCTCTTCAAAGCAATGGACCTGCACGGTACTCGTTTCGCCGACGCCTAATCCCAAACGAACCGCTCGTCGATTTCGATCTCGTATTTCGCACATATTGCCCGAAACTCCTCCTGGAATGTCATTCGCTTGTGATGCGCGGGTTGATTGCCGATATACTCGATAACCTGGGGAACATGCGACTGGCTTACCGAAAACGCCCCGTAACCGCTCTGCCAATGAAAGGCCCCGAGGTTCGCGGCGCGCTGTTTAACCCATTTCGACGTCTCCCGCTTCAATATCTCGACAAGCTGCGCCACCGTGAGGGTGCGAGAAAAACCGCACAGGATGTGCACGTGGTCGGTTGTGCCACCAACCCGGGCCGGCGGACAATGGTTCTCCTTGGCATGATGGCCGAGCATGCAAAACATCTCTTCGCGAATCCTCTCATTGGCCAGGAACGCGCGCCGCTCTTTGGTGCTGAACACGATATGCAACCATATACGCGCCAGGGATTGCGGCATGACGGTCGCCCTTGGTAGGTTGCGTGCCCTACGTTATGTGGAACGAAACGAGGCAGGCTTGTCACATCACTTGGCCGAAGGCCTTCTATTCGCCCAGCCCAGGGCAACGCCCTGGGAAGTGTTCCGGTCATATCGAATCATCGGCCCAACGGGCCAACCGTTCTCACATTACCTGAACCGGCCCCGCGTGTCCAGCGCGCCACCATCCGGCGAACGGTTGGCCCGTTGGGCCGGATATGCGCATATTCATTCGGCTTTCCCAGGGCGTTGCCCTGGGCTGGGCGAACGGCGCCCCTTCGGGGCAACGCGCCGTCCGAACCCCAATCATCGGTCCAACGGGCATCATCCAACTCCAACGTCGCGTGTCGACCATCACGGCCCGGCTCCGCCCGAGTGCAAGTCGAACGTGAACTCATTGCCGCC
>CAYPWB010000362.1:0-6223 GCA_964414315.1 uncultured Planctomycetaceae bacterium
CGACAGAAGGTGAACACCTACCTGGCCGGCGACGACAAGCGGGAACGCTGGTGGGACTTTTTCCGCAAGAAGCTGAGCGAGGGGCGGCAGGGGTTCGTCGTTACGCCGCTGGTGGACGAGTCGGAGCAGCTCGACGTGGCCAGCGTGCAGGAACGCTTCGAGGCGCTGGCCAACGGCGAGTTGGAAGCGTTCCGCATCGGACTGATCCACGGCCGCATGCCTCCGCAGGAGAAGGACGCCGTGATGGACGCTTTCCGCCGCGGCGAGCACCAGGTGCTCCTGTGCACGTCGGTGGTCGAGGTGGGCGTCGACGTGCCCAACGCCACGCTCATGACCATCGAAAGCGGCGAGCGGTTCGGCCTGGCGCAACTGCATCAGCTTCGCGGGCGGATCAGCCGGGGGCGGTATCCCGGCTTCTGCTGCGTGTTCGCCGAAGCGCAAACCGAGGCGGCACAGAAGCGGCTCGAAGCGTTCACCAAGTCGACCGACGGCTTCAAGTTGGCCGAGCAGGATTTCGCCCTGCGCGGTCCGGGCGACCTGTTCGGCACGCAGCAGCACGGGTTGCCGCCGTTCCGCATTGCCGATCTGCTGCGCGACCGGGACCTGTTGATCGAAGCCCGCGCCGACGCCATGCAGCTCGTCGCCGCCGACCCCGGCCTTGCCCGCCCCGAGCACGAGAAGCTTCGCCGGCAGATGCTCACGCGGTACGGCAAAGCGCTCGAACTTGGCGACGTGGGGTAGGGCAGGGTGATGCGGCAAGCGTGGAAAGGGCGCTTTGGAACGCGGCCCTTGTTGTGTACAGAAGTGCGAACCGGCACCAGCGGGCAACTTTGCCTCCGCTCCGGGGAGGTCGGACGCGGTAGCGGCCGGGTGAGGCTCGCTGTGTACTCCGCCTGTTATTCACATACGACTGGTACGTGCCCTCCCCGGGCCTATGAGCCCGACCCTCCCGCAAGCGCGAGGATGAAGTGATGCGGCACTGCGATGGTCAGCGTCGTGCGTGCGCCGACTGGCCGAGGAACCGAGAGATCCGTGAGGCGGGTCGGGCGATCAGCGGGAAGGGTGTAACTCGTAGCCCAGGACGAGCGCGAGACGGTCGATTACGTCGCTCCGCAATGTGCGTTCCGCGGCCAGGAAATCGTCAAGCACGCTGGGCGTCACGCCGGCGAGTCATTCGCTTGGCTTGTCGTTCTGCCATCTTAGCACCATCCGCGAAATGAAGCGGCTCTGCGACTTCGCCGCGCGGCTTACTTGTGCGAGGTTTCCATCCGCAGCGGGCGGAAGCGGCCGGGAGTGAGGAATCGGGCGAGGATTTCCCGCGGGTTGCGGAGCGGTTCGGGCGCGCGGTCGCGCGGGGCGGCGGCAACGCGGCGGTATAAGTCCAGCAGGCGCTCGCCATTGGGCGGAAGCGAATACGTGCGATGAATCACCTCGGCATTGGCCGCAACGAGCGAGCTCGAGTTCTCCCGTCCGACGCGCAGCGCGCCGTCAAGCCACGGATTGGCCCCCCGTACTTCGGCGGTTGCCGCTTCGTGGCCGGCGACCGTGCGGAGGACCTGCTCCTGCAACTCGGCGTCGAGGTCGGCGAAGTCGACCCGGCCGTCGACGATCCGCGATGTGGCCTGCGCGGTCATGTCGTCGGGCGCAGGGCAGTCGAACGCGGCGATTGCGCGGCGGTAGGCCGCGGTGAACCGTTCGAGGAACGCCTCGCGCCCGACCCACTCGACCGGTACGTCCAGCCGCGGGTTCAGGCCGTCGAGTTGGAGCCCGGCGGCGCGGAAGTCGGCGTTGATTTCGGGCAGGTCGCGCCCGACTAACGGGCATCCGGCCAGCCACGCTTCGAGCACGGCCATGCCGAAGCCCTCGGCCACGCTCGTGGTGACCACGGCATCGGCCGCGGCGAGGTTTTCCACGAACGTCAGCCCGCCGGGCTCGCCCACCTCGAATCGGCACGGCAGGCGCAGGTCCTCGGCCAGTGCTTTCCACCGCTGGTAGCCGGGCACTTCGACGGGGTTCAGCGGCGCGAGCGTCAGGCCCAGCACGGTGTCGGCCGGCGCCACGGCGGCCAGCAGCATGGCCTCGCCCACGTTCTTCCGCCGGATGCAACGCACCGGGTACAGCAGGAACGGGGCGTGGGCAGGCACGTCGAATCGCTCGGCCAGCTTTGCCCGAGCGTCGGCTCGCGGCGGCAACTCGCCCGGCCCTGGCACGGGGTTCGGCAGCAGGTGCAGCCGGTCGGCCGGCACGCCGGCAGCTTCGAGAACGGTCTGGTCGCGCTGGTTGAGCACCGCGTAGTGGACGTGCGGCGCCTGTGGGTACAGGGTCCCCTCGGCGGCCAGGCGCTGCACCAGGGCGTAGTTCTCCGGGCGAAAGTCTTCGGCGAAGTCGTGCGGCTCGAGCAGCAGGGCATAGCCGTGCTCGGCCAGGATGGGCAGCACCTCCGGCAGGGAGGCGTTCTTGCCCAGCGAGTGATTGTGAACGTGGATGAGGGTATCGGCCGGGGCGAAGTTCAACTCGCCCAGGGCCGCCATGACGGCCATGAGCAGATCGGTCGGACCGCCGCCGGCCGGGCGCAGGTGGTCGTATTCCAGTTCCGGAATCTCGTGCAGGGTAAGCTTCACGGATCGCAGGCGCCCGGCGAGCGATTCGTCCCAGCCCTGGCGGCGACCGCCGTGCAGAACGGCGACCCGCCAGGGGGAAGCGTCGGGCAGTACGGTATCGAGCGCCTCAAGCTGGTTCTCGATCACGCGGGTCACGCCGCCGGCCGTGAGGTGATAATGGATAACGACGAGGTTCATCCGGTCTTCCCTGTGGGTCCTTCCTCGTGGGACAAGCTTCCAGCTTGTCAAGTGGGATGAGCTTCCAGCTTGTCTTTCCAGATAGTTGACAAGCTGGAAGCTTGTCCCACGGCGTTTGTCCCACGGTGCTTTATCCGGGGTGAAACTTTTGGCGGTAGGCGTCGACCTCGATGATGGGCCGCCGCTCCACTTCCTCGATGTTGTACTCGACCTGGCGGTACGTACCTTCACTCACCTCGAACTGGCGCATGAGGCTGGGCAGCGCATCGTGGAACTCGACCATGCCCCGCCGCTTGAGCCGGGCCATGAAGGTGCGCAGCACGCCGAACGCCATGCGGCCCAGGGCGATCGTTTCCTGATTGCGGTGGATGCGCCGGTCGAGGTCGGTTTGCGCGAACGCGTACAGCCCGAGCCGCTCGTAAATGTCGATCAGCAGGCTCGTTTCGACCCCGTAGCCGACCGGAAAAGGAATCTGCTCCAGGATCGAGCGCCGGCCGGCGTACTCGCCCGAAAGGGGTTGCAGGATGGCGGTCAACTCGGGATAGAAGAGGCTGAACAGGGGGCGGATGAGGATTTCGGTCACGCGCCCGCCGCCGGTCGGCCGCAGCCCGCCGGAGAACGCCAGCGGCCGATCGTAGAACGCCTTGACGTAGTGGACGTTGGGATCGTGAATGAGCGGCCCGACCAGACCGTACACGAACCGCGGGTGGATGTTGCGGATGTCGGCGTCGACAAAGACGATGATGTCGCCTTGAAGCAGGAACAGGGCCTTCCACAGGTTCTCGCCCTTGCCTCGCTGCTCGCCTTCTTCCCGGAGGTGGTCGGAGGCGAGGTACACGTCGGCGCCGAAGCTGGCGGCGATTTCGCGCGTGCGGTCGGTGCTGCCGCTGTCGACGACGGCAATTTCATCGAGCAGCGGGTAGCGGTCGGCCAGTTCGGCCTTCAGGATGACGATTTCCTGGCCGATGGTCTTCTCCTCATTCAGCGCGGGCAGGCATAAGGAAATGCTCAGCCCCTGGCGTTCCTTCTCCTCGACCAGGCGTTTGACGTCCCAGAACCGGGAGTGGTGGAAGGTGCGGTCGGCCAGCCAGGCTTCATTCTTCATCGCATGCCCCCCGGTCGACGGCCAGGATGGCGCCGACCAGTTGCGCCACGCCTGTCAGGATCGGTTCGATCAGCACATAATCCGTCCCCTTCATGCGGCTCCGTTCGCCGCGTGAAATACCCAGGGTGACGGCGGGGATGCCGCGGGCGATGAACTCGCTCAGTTCCGAGGGGCTGTGCCCCTGGTCGGGCTCGACACCCAGCGACTGCATGACCCCCAGCACCGACTTCACGAGCGGATGCGAGAACGGGATGCCGCCCGCCCGGGTGCGGAAGAACAGGTCGTCGTGCGCGTTCACAGCGTGACGGGCCGACATCTCGGCCACGATATCGCGGATGCGCTGGTGGATTTCGTCGATCATCTCGTCGCTGTGGCTGACGATTTCCAGACCCAACTCAGCGTGGTCCGGCTCGACGTCGTAAGCCACCCCGGCCCGCAGCCGGCCAAGCCGGATGACCGTGTACGGCCGGCTGGGCGTGGCGATGCCGAGAATGCGGTTGATGATGTGGTTGATCACGACCAAGGCGCTTTCCGAGCCGTAACTGCGCGAGGGCTCGGGCCGGACGTCGCAGGTGATGTCGCCACGCGCGGTGCCGATGGAGAAGTAGTTCAACCGGCCAAGTTGCATCCCTTCGACGCAAATGCCCACGTCGACCCGGCCGCGCAGGTGCTCCAGGAAGAAGCGGGTGCCCGCGTGGTTGCCGCGGCCCAGCGAGTTGGTCGACCCGAGCAGGATGAGGTCCGACTGCAACTCGATGCCCAGGTGTTCGAGCACGAAAGGCATCATCGAAACGATGGCGGCCCCGAGCGCGTTGTCGCCGGTGCCGGCGCCGAGAACCCGGTCGGCTTCGACGGTCACATTGTGGTCGAAGCTGGCCGGATAGATGGTATCGAGGTGGGAGGAGAGGAGGATGGTGCGCTTGCCGTCGCGTCCGTGCCAACGACCGACGGCATTGCCCACTTCGTCGGCGGCTGCGTCGGCCAGGCCCGCCTCGGTGAACCGGTCCAGCAGAAATCGCACGCGCGCCTCCTCCTGGCCGGAGGGCGCCGGAATTTGCGCGATCATGACCAGGTTGGCCAGCAGCCGCTCGCGCATGGGCTTCAACGCCTCGGGCAGGCGGCTCAGCTCGACGGCGGTTTCGGCTAGGTTCACCATGGTTCCGTGGGACAAGCTTCCAGCTTGTCAGTTTAAGCCTTGCTGTTCCGGTGTCAAACGTGCTCCAGACAAGCTGGAAGCTTGTCCCACGATGTGCTCCAGACAAGCTGGAAGCTTGTCCCACGGGGAAGCTTGCCCCACGGTGGAGGGCTATCCCTTGGGTCCGGCGTCGCGGATCTCGCGGCTGGCGGCCACTTCGTACTTGGCAAAGTTTTTCCGGAACAATTCGCACAGCTTCTTTGCGGCGCGGTCGTAGGCCTCCGGGTCGGGCCAGGTGTTCTTCGGCACCAGGGCCTCCGGCGGCACGCCCGGGCATACAGTGGGAACTTCCAGCCCGAAGTTCGGGTCGACGGCGGCAGGGCAGTCGTCCAGCGCGCCGGCGTGGATGGCGTCGACGATCGCGCGGGTATGCTGGATCGACATGCGCCGGCCCGTGCCGTACGGTCCGCCCGACCAGCCCGTATTGACCAGCCATGCCCGCGAATCGTGCTTCCGCATGCGTTCGGCAAGCATTTCGGCGTACTTGGTCGGATGCCACACGAGAAACGCGGCGCCGAAGCAGGCCGAGAAGTTGGGCAGGGGTTCGACGATGCCCACTTCCGTACCGGCCACCTTCGCCGTGTAACCGCTGGTGAAATGGTACATGGCCTGGGCGGGCGTCAGGCGGCTGACCGGCGGCAGCACGCCGAAGGCGTCGCAGGTGAGGAAAAGGATGTTCTTCGGATGCCCGCCCACCGACGGCACCTTCGCATGCGGAATGAATTCGATGGGGTACGACGCGCGGGTGTTTTCGGTAAGCGAGGCGTCGCGGTAGTCGATTTGCCGCGTGCGGTCGTCGTACACGGCGTTCTCCAGCACGGTGCCGAAGCGGATGGCGTGGTAGATTTCCGGCTCGTTGTCGGCCGAAAGGTGGATGCTCTTGGCGTAGCAGCCACCCTCGATATTGAAAATGCCCTCGTCGGTCCAGCAGTGCTCGTCGTCGCCGATGAGCGTGCGATTCCGTTCGGTCGACAGGGTCGTCTTGCCGGTGCCGGAAAGGCCGAAGAAGAGCGATACGTCGCCCCGGGTGCCCTCGTTGGCCGAGCAGTGCATCGACAGCACGCCCTGACGGGGCATCAGGTAGTTCATGATGGTGAACACGCCCTTCTTCATCTCGCCGGCGTA
>CAYPWB010000363.1:0-6210 GCA_964414315.1 uncultured Planctomycetaceae bacterium
CGTCGAGTTTGAGGTAGTCGAGCCCGAACATGTGCCGCTTCACGGCCTTCTCGTTGGCGCCGCGGATGGTCACGCTCAGTTGCTGTCGCCCGGCGTCCAGCTTGTGAGTGCCCAGGGCATACACCTGCCGAATCACGCCGTCGTTGAACAGGTCGATGGGCTTGCCGAGCGGTTCGCCGTTGAGCGCGAGTTCCACGATTGCGTAGTCGACGGCCTTGGTCAATTCGGCCGAAAGATTGTAGTTGCCGGCCTGCTCGACATCGAACACAACCGTCATCGTATCGCCCGGCTTGGCGTCGATCCACCACAACTGCTTGCCGCCGCTCCAGCCGAAGTGCGCCCCGGATTGTATCTGGGTTTCCCCGCCGCCGGCAGCAACGATTTCCAGGTCCTCTCCCTCGATCGCACCTTCCACCTGGCGCGGCCTGGCTTCTTCGGGCAACTCGAAGTTATGGACCTGAAGTGCGTCGGGGGCGGGACCGTGGTTTCCCCGGGCCCCGGGCAGGGCGTACCAGTAGGCGGCCGCGGCGTAGGCGATGTCGCACGAACGCCAGTGCCAAATCTCCATGTCGACCTTCAGCGAATCGGTGAAGGGAATCCCGTCGAGCAGGCGTACCCGCGTGTTCGTCACGTGGCCGAAGTTCCGCGGCCCCTGCGCCCGGGGCTGCGCGTGGAACGGGGCCTCGAAAAACTCGGGCGTACACCAGGCGTAGCCGTAGTAGTCTTCGGTGCCGGTGCCGAAGTGCGAGGGAAACGCCTCGCCGTCGACGTAGATCTTCTCGTCGCCCTCGCCCCACCAGGCGAGCACCGGATTGACCACGCACAGCGTATCGCCCATGTACACGCCTTGCCCCTTCGCTTCCAGGTAGTTCCAGTCGGACTTCCTGCCCGCGTCGATCGGGTATTCCTGCCGCCAGTTCGCACGGAACAGCATGGATCGGTCGTCCCAGGTCCACGGGCCCGTGTCGACTTGCGCGGTGACGGCCACGGGCTGTCGGCCGTGGTTTCTAAGGCGCAGTTGGCAGTTTTCCCGGTAGGGCATGGGCCAGTAGCAGATCATCCGGCCGTCGTCGCGCACTTCGCGCCACCAGCCGCGGTACGGATTCACGCCGACGCCGCTGCCGAAGAAATCGCCCACCGGGCACCACACGGTCGACTCGCCGTCGAACTCGGCTTCGAGCACGGTTTGCCGCGCGGCCAGGTCCAGGTCGTCGGCCGCCAGGTGCACCGCCAGCCGACGCACGGCCGCCGGGCCGGGCACGGCAATCCGCATCGACTCGCCGGGCGCGAGAGTGGTCGGCGGCGGAGCATGCTCCTTGAGGCCCGCCGGTACCGCCTCGTCGGGGCGCAGTAGGGCCGACTGAAGTTCATCAACCTCTTGGCGGGCCGCCTCGAAACCGGCCTGGGTGAACGATTCCACCTTGGCCCCCGGCGCGTAGGTGCGATAGTTGATCTGGTAGTAGAGCAAGTCGTCGCGGTCGCCGCTGGTGTGAAAGTTGGGCCGGTCGTACGTGATTTTGCAATGCCGGGCGTAAGGGATGGGCAGGTAGAGGTTGCGGCCCTTCGCCCGCGTGGCCGAGAGCGGCGGGCCGACCAGGGCGTCGTCGCCGATCAGCTTCTGGGCTTCGACGGCCAAAACGGGTTCCTCGGAACCGTCGAGATACACGCGAAGCGTCCCGCAGGCATTGCCCGACGTAATCCACATCCGAACGATGCTGCCGGGGCCGTCGGCGTCGAGCATCACCCACTCCTCGCGCCCACCGATCTGTTCCGACCGGAGGAAGAAGCTGCGGTCGTTATTCGCGAACCACGTGCTGGGCTCGTCGGCCGACACCGAAGCCGGGTCGTAGCTGCTGGCCTGCCGGCAGGTGTACGGCGGTTCGGGAAACCGTGCGGCGGCGTCGCGGTCGACCATCTCGGCAAGCAGCGACGAGAAGGTAATGGCGGGCGTTTCGGCCCAGGTGGGAGCTGCGACGGCAAACAAGAGGAACAACCCGAGAGACGTCATTGCTTTCATGGCCGGATTCTCCCTGAAAGGATTGAGGGGACGATTCGAACGGTAACGGAAATGGCACATGTGCCTTTTGCCGGAACGGCCCGCATGGCGGTTCGCACAAATCGGACCTGTCCCTCGCAAACGGCTACCCTGTTCTTCGGGGCACGTATTTCGCAACCCGCAGGCTTCACGAACTTTCCCGCATGCGCAGCTTGGGCTTTTCCAGCGTGACGACCGTGTGCGGCGGCACCGAGTGGGTAACCCAGATGCTCGATCCAATTACCGCGTCGTGGCCGATGACCGTTTCGCCGCCGAGGATGGTGGCGTTGGCGTAAATGACCACGCGGTCTTCGAGCGTCGGATGACGCTTCTGCCCGCGCACCAGGTTGCCTTGCTCGTCGGTCGGGAAGCTCAAGGCGCCCAGCGTTACGCCTTGGTACAGCTTCACGTGGTCGCCAATTTCCGTCGTCTCGCCAATGACGACGCCGGTGCCGTGGTCGATGAAGAAGTGGCGGCCGATTTCGGCCCCCGGGTGGATGTCGATGCCGGTGCGCCGGTGCGCCCACTCGGTCATCATGCGCGGAATGAGCGGCACCTTCAGGTCGTGGAGCAGATGTGCCAGGCGGTACACGGTCACCGCTTCCAGCCCCGGATAGCAAAAGATCACTTCGTCGAGCGATCGGCACGCCGGGTCGCCCGCATAGGCCGCCTGCACGTCGAGCGCCAGAATGTGCCGCAGCTCGGGCAACTGCTCCAGAAACGCTACGGCCTTCGCCTGGCCGAGGGCCTCGAAGTCGGCCTTCTGCTGCGGATTGCAACGGGTGTTTTTGCCCGCCTCGTGGCACATGGCCCGGGCAATCTGCACCGTCAATCGATCGTGGAGGCGGTCGATCAGGTCGCCCGCGTGGTACGTGACGTTGCCCAGGTGCAGCCCGTCGCGACGGCGATAGCCGGGGTAAAGCACCTCCTTCAGGTCCTCGGTGCACTGGATCACCGCCTCGTAATTGGGCAGCGGGCAGTGGCCGAGGTGACTAATGGAGTTGACCTCGGCGTAGGTGTCGACCAGCCGCTCGGTGAGGATGGGCAGGATTTCTCGAAGTCGATCGTCGGTGCCCATACGCCACCTTACCTTGGCACAGTCGAGCGGGCCGCGCCCGCACCGTCGCAAAACCGGAATCCTCTTCGCGGCGCGTCTACTCTTCCTCTTCCTCTTCGAGCTTCGCCTTGGCGATGATCTCTTGCTGCACGTTGCCGGGCACCACGTCGTAGTGGCTGTACTCGAGGGAATAACTGCCCTGGCCGCCGGTGATACTCGACAGGCTCCGAGCGTAGGTCATCACTTCGCCCAGGGGTACTTCGGCGGTGATGGTTTGCATGCCGCCGCCGGCCGCGTCCATGCCCAGCACGCGACCTCGCCGCCCGCTCAGGTCGCTGTTGATATCGCCCACGTTCTCCGAGGGGATGGTAATCTCGATCTTCACGATCGGCTCCAACAGGGCCGGTTTCGCCTGCTGGAACACGTTGCGGAATGCCATCGAGCCGGCCATCTTGAAGGCGGCTTCCGAGCTGTCGACCGGGTGATACTTGCCGAAGTGCACCTCGACCCCCACGTTCTGCACCTGGTAACCGGCGATCACGCCCCGCGTCATGCGTTCCTTGAAGCCCTTTTCGATTGCGGGCAGGAAGTTGCTCGGGATGGTGCCGCCCACGATCGAGTCGATCCACACGAAGTTGCTCTCTTCGTCGTAGTGATATTCCCGCATCGAGGCGAATCGAGCCTTGGTACAGAATTCCTCGGGATCGGTGTCTTTCGGAAACGGGAACATGCGAATGTGGACTTCGCCGAACTGCCCGCGCCCGCCCGTCTGCTTCTTGTGGCGGTACATCCCTTCGGCGTTGGCCTGGACCGTTTCCCGGTAGGGAATCTTCGGCTCCTTGGTGTCCACTTCCACTTTGTCGCGACGCTTCAAGCGTTCCTGGACGATTTGCAGGTGCAACTCGCTCATGCCGGTGGCGACGATCTCCTTGGTCTGGGCGTCACGCTCGAGGCGGAAGGCGGGGTCTTCCTGCACGATCTTGTGGAGCGAGCCGGAAAGCTTCGCCTCGTCGCCGCGGCTTTTCGGGCTGACGGCCAGCCCGACCATCGGCCGGGGAAACGGGATGCGCGGCATGGCCAACTCGCCTAAGTTCGCGCCGGTTTCCAGTTCTTCAATCTTCGTGACCGCGCAGATTCCGCCGGGCCCGACCTCCGGAATCGGCTCCAGTTGATCGGCCTGAACGTGATTGAGTTGGCTGAGCTTGAGGCCCTTGCGCTGGCCCACCATCGGCACGGTTTCGCCCTCGCGCAGCGTACCGGAGAAGACGCGCACAAAGCTGATCTTCTGCACGAACGGGTCAATGCGGGTTTTGAACACCTGGGCCACCAGCGGGCCGTCCGGATCGACCTTCACCTCCACCTCGTTGCCTTCGGTGTCCTTCGCCACGCGCCGCACCGCGTTCGGCGGCAACGCGCACATGTCGAGCCCTTCGAGCAGTTCGGGCAGGCCTACGCCCGTCTTCCCCGAACAGCACAGGATGGGAGTCAGCGTCCCCTCGGCCACCGCCCGAACGATCAATCGCGACAACTCCTCCTGGCTCGGCTGCTGGCCCTCGAAGTAGCGCTCCATCACCTCCTCGTCGACCTCGATGATCGATTCGAGGAACGCTTCGCTGATTTCGCTCGGGTCGATCAGCGCCCCGGCCGTATCGTCGGGAACGCTCAGGGTGCTGGCCACGCCCTTGAAATCGCCGCCCTGGCCGATCGGGACGTTCAGAAGCTGGCAGCTATTGCCGAATACTTCGCGGATGGTTTCGAGGAGTGCCGAAAACTCGATGTTGTCGGAGTCCATCTTGTCGAGGACGATGATCCGCCCCAGGCCGGCCTTCTCGGCCTCGGCGAAAACGCGCCGCGTGTTCACCTCGATGCCCGACTGTGCGTTGATGACGATCACCGCCGTATCGGCCCCGCGCATCGCGCCGATGGCCTGGCCGACGAAGTCGGGGTAGCCCGGCGTGTCGATGACGTGAAAGTGCTTGCCGCCGTGGTCGAAGTGCGTGACGGTCGACTCGATCGTGTATTTGTGCTGCTTTTCTTCCTCGTCGAAATCGCAAATGCTGGTGCCGTCGTCGACGCTGGCTTGCCGCTTCACGGCGCCGGTCCGATTCAGCAGCGTGTCGACCAGCGTGGTCTTGCCCGCCGACCCGTGCCCGCAGAGGACGATATTGCGAATCTGATCCGCCTGATACTTCGCCATAATGTTTTCCTCGTTTTTGCAGTCCAATGCCCGCTAGCTTGTGTCAGCCTGCCGCCGCCAAGGCGGCCGGCAGGTCCAGGTTTCCCTCGTACAACGCCCGGCCGATGATGCAGCCGTCCATGTGCGCCTCGGCCAAGCGGGCCACGTCGTCGGCGCTGCTCACCCCGCCCGAAGCCACCACCGGCCACTCGACCGCCTGCTTCATCTGCCGCATGGCCTCGACGTTCGGGCCGGTAAGCATGCCGTCGGTGGCGATGTCGGTGTATACCAACGCGGCGATCGGCTCGCCGGCGAATTGCTCCGCCAACTCGACCGCCGACGTTCGGCTCGTGCTCAACCAGCCGTCGGTCGCCACCCGTCCGTCGCGGGCGTCGATGCCCAGCACCAACCGGCCGGGGAACAAGCCGCACATTTTCCGGAACCAGTCGGGTTCCCGCAAGGCCAGCGTGCCGACTACCAGCCGGGTGAGGCTGGCGGCGAGCAGTTCTCGAATGGTGGCTTCATTGCGAATACCGCCCCCCAGTTCGCAGGGCACCCCGGCGGCTTCGACGACGGCCCTGACGGCCGGCAGGTTCTCCGGGCGTCCGCTTCGGGCCCCGTCCAGGTCGACCAGGTGTAGCCGCTGGGCCCCCTGGGCCACCCAGTGGCGGGCCATGGCGGCCGGATCCTCGCCGAAGACGGTCTCGCGGGCATAGTCGCCCTGCTGAAGGCGTACGCAATTCCCCCCTCGAAGGTCGATCGCCGGCCAGATTTCCAATCGGCACCACTCCTGCCCGCTCCGGGCGCAAAGGCAAAACACGCAATATGCCACGCGACTGGGCACGACACAAGGGGGCGGGCGGCAACGCCGTGGCGGCCAAGTACGTCGACACGGCCATTACGGCCTACGCCTGGGACCATCGCAACCGGCTGGTGGAAGTG
>CAYPWB010000364.1:0-6208 GCA_964414315.1 uncultured Planctomycetaceae bacterium
GGTTAGTGGTACAGAAACGGAAAAGCCATTCTGTCCGATACGGCGGACGGCACGGCGGAGCGTGCCTGCTACTTTGCCGGGCTTTCTTCGTCGCGTGCGCGCTTCAGATACTTGGCGAGGATGATCGGCACCTGATCGGCCGTGACGTTGCCGTGGATATCGTCGCCGATCATCACCACCGGGGCCAGGCCGCAGGTTCCCAGGCAGCGCGAGCCTTCGAGCGTGAAGATGCGGTCATTGCTGGTTTCGCCCCAGGAGATCCCCAACTCTTCCATGAACTTTTGGGCCACGCGTTCGGCGCCCTTCACGTAGCAGGCCGTGCCCATGCACACGTGAATGACGTATTTGCCGCGCGGCGTGAGCCGAAAATAGTGGTAGAAGCCGGCCACGCCGGCCACTTTGGCCGCCGGCACCTGCAACAACTGCGCCACGGCGTCGAGCTGGTCTTCGCCCAGGTAACCGAACGTCTCCTGCACCTTGTGCAGCACGCCGATCAGGTGGCTTTCGGCGTGCGGGCCTTCGCGGCAGGTGTCGATGAGGTCGGCAATCTCCTCGCCGAGCGTTTCGCGTGCGGCGGCTTGCACCTCTTGCCAGTTGTCGGTCGTCGTACTCATCGGATTCCTCGCGGCAGCTTGGCCTGATAACGGGTATGCAGCAGCTTGTGGGCTTTCGGCGAGCCCGGGGCTTCAAGGTAGTTGTCGTACAGTTCACTGATGGCCGGGTTCTCGTACGACTTGCGTAATTCTTTGCCTTGGTCGATCTGGTAAAGGACCGCTCCGCGCTTTCGCAACAGTTCCGGATCGAGCACCTTCACGCCGCTCGGCGGATACGGTTGCCCGCCGCCGCCGACGCAGCCGCCCGGGCACGCCATCACTTCGATGACGTGGTATTGCTTCGTACCGTCGCGCACCTGGTCGAGCAGCGTCTTGGCGTTCTGCAGGCCGTTGGCCACACCCACGTGGATATTGTGCTCGCCGACGGCCACGTAGGCTTCGCGCAGGCCCTCGACGGCGCGGACCTCGGTGAAGTCGAGCCGGCCGGCGGGCTCGCCGGTGACCAACTCGCTCGCCGCGCGGAGGGTGGCCTCCATGACCCCGCCGGTGGTGCCGAAAATGTCGCCCGCCCCGCTCGCCAGGCCCAGCGGATCGTCGAATTGCCCCTCAGCCAGGTCGGTGAACCGCACCCCGAAGCATTTCAGCATCCAAATGGTTTCGCGCGTGGTCAGCACGGCGTCGGTGTAAGGCGTGCCGTCGGGCATCATATGTTCCGGGCGCCGGGCTTCGTACTTCTTCGCCACGCACGGCATGACCGCCACCATGTACACCTGTTTCGGGTCGATTCCCTTCCGCTCGGCGTAGTAGGTTTTTGCCAGCGTAGAGAGCATGCTCATGGGCGATTTGCAGGTCGAGGCGTGCGGAATCAGTTCCGGGTAGAACTTCTCCATGAAGTTGATCCAGCCGGGCGAGCAGGAGGTGATCATCGGCAGCGGACCTTCCTTCAGCCGCGCGAGAAACTCATGCGCCTCCTCCACGATGGTCAGGTCGGCCCCGAAATCGGTGTCGAAGACGGCGTCGAACCCCAGCCGCCGCAGGCCCGTAATCATCTGCCCTGCGGCGGGCGTGCCGGGGGGCATGCCGAAGCCTTCGCCAATGGCCGCCCGAATCGACGGCGCCGTTTGCACGACCACGTGCTTGTCCGGATCGGCCAGGGCCTGCCACACGGCGTCGGTTTCGGGCCGTTCGAGGAAGGCGGCCACCGGGCACACGTTGATGCACTGCCCGCACTGAATGCACACCGAATCGTCCATGTTGGCCAGATGCGCCGGCCCGACCACCGTGTGGAACCCCCGGCCGTGCTGGCTCAGGTTGTACACGCCCTGAATTTCAGCGCACACCCGCACGCAACGGCCGCACAGGATGCATTTATTCGGATCGCGGATGACCGAATGGCTGCTGGCCTCGATGGGGAACTCCTTGCGTTCGCCCTCGAACAGGCGGCGACGGACGCCGGTGGCGTAGGCCAGATTCTGCAGCTCGCAGTTCGAATCGCGCTCGCACGTCTGGCAGTCTTTGGTGTGGTTGTCGAGGATCAACTCGACGATGTCGCGCCGCGCCTGGCGGATTTGCGGCGAGTTGGTCTCCACCTCCATCCCTTCCCAAACCGCCACGCTGCACGCCGCCAGGTAATAACCGAAACCCTTCACCTCCACGATGCATACCCGGCACGAGCCGGAAAGGCTCAGGTCCGGGTGGTAACACAGCCGCGGAATATACACGCTCAGCGAGTCGGCGGCCTCCATGATGGTCGTGCCCTCGGGCACAGTAAGCCGGGTGCCGTCGATGGTCAGGGTGATTTGCTTGCGTTTGGCCATGGCTGGAGCCTTCGGTTGTGGGCAGTTACTATTTCCGGGCGACGGCGTCGAAGCGGCATACTTCGAAGCATTTGCCGCACTTAATGCACCGCGACTGATCGATCACATGCGGCTTGCGCCGCTCGCCGTCAATGCAACTGACCGGGCAGTTGCGCGCACACACGGTGCAACCGACGCATTTGTCCGGAATGATTTCGTAGTACAGCAGGGCCACGCACTTGCACGCCGGGCACTGCTTGTCGGTTACGTGGGCGAGGTATTCGTCGCGATAGTGGGTGAGCGTACTGAGCACCGGGTTGGGCGCCGCCCGACCCAGCCCGCAAAGCGACGCGTTCTTCATCAGTCTGCCTAGCCGTTCCAGCTTGTCGAGGTCCTCCGGCACACCCTGCCCCTGGGTAATGCGATCGAGGATTTCGAGCATCCGCTTGGTGCCCTCGCGGCAGGGGGTGCATTTGCCGCACGATTCGTCCTGCGAGAAGGTCATGAAGAACTTGGCGATGTCGACCATGCAGTCGGATTCGTCGAGCACGATCATGCCACCGGAGCCCATGATGGAACCGGCCCGGCTGAGCGTATCGAAGTCCACCGGCGTATCGATCCACTTGGCGGGAATGCAGCCGCCGGCCGGGCCGCCGGTTTGGATCGCCTTGATGGGCTCGCCGGAGGCCGTTCCGCCGCCAATGCCCTCGACGATATCGCGCAGCGTGGTGCCCATCGGCACTTCGACCAGCCCGGTGTGCTGCACCTTGCCGGCCAGGGCGAAAACCTTGGTGCCGCCGCTGCCGTCGGTGCCGATGCGTGCGAACCAATCGGCGCCGTAGTTGATTACGGCGGGCACGTTGGCAAAGGTTTCCACGTTGTTGATGACGGTCGGATGCCCCCAGAGGCCCTTTTCGGTCGGGTACGGAGGCCGAATGCGCGGCTGGCCCCGCTCGCCCTCGATGGAGTGGATCAGCGCCGTTTCCTCCCCGCACACGAACGCACCGGCGCCCAGGCGGATTTCCAGGTCGAAGCTGAACCCGGAGCCTAGAATGTCGTCGCCCAGCACGCCCCACTCGCGGCATCGGTCGAGGGCATTCTGGATGCGCCGAATGGCCATGGGATACTCGGCCCGCACGTAGTAGAACCCTTGGCTCGCTCCAATGGCGAACGCAGCGATGATCATGCCTTCGACGACGTTCAGCGGGTCGGACTCCAGCATGCTGCGGTCCATGAACGCGCCGGGGTCGCCCTCATCGGCGTTGCAGATGAGGTACTTGACCGGGTCCTTCGCCTCGTGGCCCATCTTCCATTTCAGTCCGGTCGGAAACCCGCCCCCGCCCCGGCCCCGGAGCTTCGAGCGGGTGATTTCGTCGACGACCCATTTCGGATCGTTGCGCTCCAAAACGGTCTTGAGCGCCTCGAACCCCCGGTAGTGAAAATACTCCTCGATGCTCTCGGGGTCGATCACGCCGTTGTGCCGCAACGCCACCCGCGTTTGGCGGTTGAAAAAGGCGACGTCGCCGTAGATTTCAAAGAACTTCCGGCCGACCGTTTTGCCGGGCACGGCGAGCGGTTCGACCACCTCACCGCCGATGACGTGCCGGCGAATCACCTCCTCGAGTTCCTGTTCGTTGTGGATGCGGTACAGGGTTTTGTCGGGCCGAACGAGCAGGTGGGAGCACGTGCCCACTTCTTCCTTTCCGCACGCGCCGAAGCAGCTTGCCGCGGTCACTCGGACCGCTCCGGGCGCTACGCCGGCCTCGCGGAGTTTCTCGGGCAACAGTTCGGAAATCGGTTTGGAGCCCGGGCAATCGCAGCGCCGGCTTTGGCAATAGAGGATTTCGTGCTGCGCCGGCTGCGAGATCGGGCCGTCGAGCACCTTATCCCAAATGGGATCGCCCTCCAGCACGTGCCGGGTGAATATTTCGTGGACCAATTCCCGGGTGACATGCTCGTACTTCACCGGCAGTTTGCCCGGCGCCAGGATGCCGACGATCGGCTCGCGGCTGCATCGGCCGGTGCAGCCGGTCTGGTGCAGCAGGATATCGCCTCGCCCCGAGGCGGCCACGTGCTTGCGGAACTCGTCGTACACTTCACGTGCCCCGGCGGCGTTTTCACACGTGGCGGAGCCTACCTGGATGCGAATTTGCGACTCGGTCTTGCCGGCGCGCAAAACCTCGGCGGCCCGAGATTGCTTGGATTCGAATTGTTCGGCGATCGTGGTTGCCATAGTTGTACCGGACCGTGTAAAGCCGCGACCTGAGGTCGCAGGGAGTAATTATGCAAGACCGCGGCGACTGGTCGCGGCTTTGCACGAGGAAGAGGGGTGGCCACCGGACCCGACCGCGCCGTAGGCCGTTCGACGTACTCCTGCGCCGTGCTCCAGGGGGCCTGGTCGAGCAGGAAAGCACACCACTTTTCCCTGGGCCCATCCAGGGCCCTGGAACGTCGTTTCGCGGTGAACCGACTTGGTCGCCTGATCGGCAATCCATTTTGCCGTGCGGTGAATATTGCGGCCGCGGTAAGGGATCAGGTTAAGAACGTGGTATCCCCGCGCTTCGGCCATGCCTTGATTCTACCGGCGCCTCCCATTCCTGTAAAGCCGCCGCCAGTGGTCGCAGGGGCGAACTGTCAGCGACCGGAGCCCGCGGCTTTACAGGGGAAGTGGCATTGACCCATCCCCCTGTCTTTGCTATCTTCTCAGGCCTGCCCGCGATTGGCGGGGGGGTTCGCTAGTAGGAAAGCACGCTATGAAATTCGGTTCCATCGGTCCCATTTCCGTCCATTTACCCGACTTGGTCGAGGACAACGACCTGCTGGCGCAACGTAACCCTCGCTGGGACATGGAGTTGATTGCAAAGAAGACGGGCGTTCGCAAACGGCATATTGCGGCCGAGGGAGAGTGCGCCTCCGACCTGGGGGTAGCCGCAGCCGAGAAGCTGTTCGCGCAGTACGGCGTCGACCGCGGTTCCATCGATTTCCTGCTCTTCTGCACGCAAACGCCCGATATCGCCCTGCCCACCACGGCGTGCCTCATGCAGGACCGGCTGGGGTTGCCCACGACGGCCGGCGCGCTCGATTTCAACCTGGGCTGCTCGGGTTTCGTGTACGGGCTGGGGTTGGCCGACGGGCTGATCCAGAGCGGCGCCGCCCGGCGAATCTTGTTCATCACGGCCGAGACCTACTCGAAGTACATCGATCCGAAGGACCGGTCGCTGCGACCGATCTTCGGCGACGGGGCCGCGGCCACGCTTATCGAGGCGGCCGACGAGCCCTCCCTGGGCCCCTTCGTGTTCGGTACCGACGGCGGCGGAGCGGGCGCGCTGATGCTCACCGAGGGCGGCCTCCGCCCGCCCGATGCCGCCTTGCAGCCCACCAGGCGAAAACGGTGGCCCAGCGTCCTGTTCATGGATGGCCCCGCCCTGGTCAAGTTTACTCTCGAAGTCGTGCCCTCGCTGGTCGACCAGTTGCTTGACGCCGCGAAACTCGACCGCGCCGACGTCGATCTCTACCTGGTGCACCAGGCCACCACGTTCATGACCGACCACCTCCGCGACCGGTTGCATGTGACGACCGAGAAGATGCCCGAGGCCCTGGAGAATTGCGGCAACACCGTCTCCTCGACGCTGCCGGTGCTCATTCGCGACCTGCGACAGAAGGGCGCGCTGCGGCCGGGTATGCGAACGCTGCAAATCGGGTTCGGCGTCGGACTGTCCTGGGGCGGCTGCGCGTGGACCGAAACGTACAAGAATGGCGAATGACGAAAGTCAAATGACGAAGGAAGCCCGAAATCCGAAGTCCTAACAGGACTTCTGCAAATCGGGATCACAAGGTCCCCTCTCCCTCTGGGAGAGG
>CAYPWB010000365.1:0-6186 GCA_964414315.1 uncultured Planctomycetaceae bacterium
CTGGAAGAGTCAGATCGCGTCGTACCTGCAATCATCTGAGGAAGCACGATTATGCAAGTCCTTTCCAAAAGCGGTTTGTTGGTTGTCCTGGTGGCGACTCTGGGCGCAGTATCTGTCGCGACGGCCGCGGCGCCCAACTTCGAATCCAATAGGATTCCCGTCATCCTCGACACCGACATCGGTGGCGACATCGACGACACCTGGGCCTTGTGCCTGCTCTTGAAGTCGCCGGAGTTCGACGTGCGGCTGATCCTCTCGGACTACCCGAAGCATCCCGCGTATCAGAAGACGGCCTTCCGGGCCAAGATCATCGCCAAAATGCTTGAGGCGGCCGGTCGGACCGACATTCCCGTGGGGCTTGGCGCAGGCATGAAGGAAGGGCGCGGAAAGCAACGCCAGGAACCTTGGGTCGCGAATTATCGCCTGGAGGATTACCCGGGCAAAGTGCACGAGGACGGCGTGGGCGCGATGATCAAGACGATCATGGAGTCCAAGGAGCCCGTCACTGTTATTGCGATCGGCCCGGTATCGAATCTCGGGGTGGCCCTGGCGCGTGAGCCGAAGATCGCCGAAAACGCCCGCTTCGTTGGTATGCACGGCAGTATCTACGTCGGCTACGGCGGGCGCGGCGAACCTGCCGCCGAGTTCAACGTGAAGTGCAACCCCGAGGCGCTGCAAGCCGTCTTTGCGGCTCGCTGGAAAAAGACGATTACCCCGCTGGATACCTGCGGTGTGGTCCACGTGGGCGGCCAGGGCTATGCGAAAGTTCGCGACAGCAAAGACCCGCTGCTCCGCGCCCTGATGGACAACTACCGTATCTGGAGCGGCAGCAAGGACGGCAAGCTACCGGGCGCGTCCAGCACCCTCTTCGACACCGTGGCCATTTACCTCGCGGCCACCGACGCCGAACTCTGCAAAATGGAGACATTGCCGCTTACCGTTACGGATCAGGGAATGACGGTCATCGATGAGCAAAACGGGCGCAAGGTGCGGGCGGCGGTCGAGTGGAAGGATCTGGAGGCGTTCGAGGATTGGATCGTCGAGCGATTGCTGAGCCCGACGGTCCGGCCGTAGGGGCGTATGCCGCTTGGCGTCGGGATGCGGGTGGGAAGCTGAGTGTACGACTTGAGCGGAAATCCGGTGACGCCTTGTTTGCCTATCGCGTTACCTCTTTTTCAGCCCAGCACGCCTGAGGTCCAGGGCCGATCCCCGGCGAGTTTTCGATTTCGCGTGAAACGTTTTCCCGCGCCGCGGCAGGGTTAAGTAATACGCTGCCACAAAACGAACGCATCGGCAATGCGCGAGGAATCGGATAACCGATCAGTTCGTGATGAAAAGATACGGCGTGGATACGCAGCCTCTGGCAGCCGATGCGACCATTCGAATGATTCAGGAAACGACTTGCACGACGCCTTCCGCCAATTGGTCGACAGCGAGTACAAGGCCGTGTGGTGTTACGCCCGGTTTCTGGTGGGGGACGAGGATCAGGCCGAGGATCTCGTCCACGAAGCCTTCCTGCTGGCCTTCGACCGGTTGGCCGAGGGAACCCCGTTTACCGGCGACCCCGGCAAGTGGTTGCGGGGTACGCTGCGGAACTTGGTGAAGGCGTGGTGGCGCAAGCGGCTGCGCCTGCCGCAAGATTTGGCGGACCAATTGGCCCAGGTCGCGCAGGCAGCCGACGACTTGGGCGAGCAGATGGATCGGCGATCGGCCGTAGCGGCGCTGAGCCGGTGCCTCGAGAAGCTTGCGGCCGACGACCGGGATCTCATTGCGCTGCGTTACGAAGACAACCATCCGATCGTCGGCATTGCCGAGCGGCTGGAAATCAACGAATCCACGGCACGGGTACGGCTGTTTCGCGTGCGGCAAGCTTTGAAAGAATGTGTCGAATCGCAGTTTTCTGGGGAGGTGCCCCGATGAAGACACACTGGCAGGAGTTCTTGTATCGCACGCTGGACGGCGAGTCGTTGGCAGAAGGGGAACTCAGCGTACTTCGAGTCGCCCTCGACGACCCGGGCAACCGGCGGGAAGCGGCGCAGTGGCTGCGGTTTGCTGAGGTTCTTTCGGACCTTCACGCAGCAGAGCGTTCTGCACGAAGTGACGGAGGCTCGCGCGACCGCCTTCTCGCCAAGGCCAAGTTGCGCCAGGAAGGCCGCGAAGCATTGGCGGATGCGAAGCCCCGCAAACGGCCAGGTTGGGCTCGGAGCGTAACATGGTTGACCGCAATAGCCGCGTCGCTGGTGTTCGTGGTTGCAGGTTCGTATTTACTCTTGTCGCCAGACTACCCGAACGCCCGCTTGTGGGGCGATGTTCAAGTTTTGCGCAACGGCCAGCCGCTCGGCCACGTGGCCTTGGAACCCCAACGGGGAGACGTGGTCCGAACAGACGAGCAACCGGCGCGGTTGTCCTTGGGCGGTTACTGCGAGTTGACGATTGATCCGCACACTGAAGTGTCGTGGCAAGGCGCGCCCAAGCAGGAAGTGGTCGAACTGCGGCGGGGAAAGATTTCGTCCAGGATTACACCGGGAGCGGGCGACTTCCGGTGCCGCACCCCTCTCGGCACACTCGAAGTTCTCGGCACCGAATTCGTTACCGAAGTCAAGTTCCCGCAAGAAACGAAAGGAGAAGCTGCCGTGAACAACGCAGCCATTGTGACCGTATTCGTCATTTCAGGCACCGTCGGGTTTGATATGGCCGGCGCCACCGGTGCGCTCGCCGCCGGTGAAACCAAGGTATTTGAGAATCTGGCCTCGGGTGCGGATCGCGTCGCCGACCCGCGCGCCGCGGTGCAGAAGGCCGCCGAAAGCAACGAGGCCGCCGAGGAGTTGCTGGCACTCGGTCCCGTGGTAATCCCGGCACTCCGCGAGTACATCGAGCAGTACCCGGATTCGGTCAACGTGTCCCGCCAATCGCGCTGGGAGTGGCGCGCGGCCAGACGCTGCGAGCGGATCCTCCGATTGCTCGAAGAACAGCGGCTCCGGGAAACCGAAGGGACGGGGTCCGACGCCGCCGAGCCGTTTATTCGCGCGACCGGGCTTCCTGCCGCTAAGGGTCGGGCCGCGTTCGAAGAGGCGTTGATCCCCAATCGGGCCCTGATGGAGGCGGCCGCCGAGGCTGGCGGCATGAACTGGGACACCTTGGGCAAACCGGAGCGGGCAGCCTTCCACGAGCGGTTCGAAGCCGCCTTCAGCCCGGTGGCCGAACGTTGGAAGAAGGGCGTGCGCCTGGACGCCTTCGCCAACCCGGCAAAGCCGGCCTACCCAATGTCCGACGTGGTCATCGGCGATCTCTTGGCCCTGCTGTTTGCCCGTACCCAGGTGCCCGACGCCTGGACGCTCGACTGGTATGTCGACGCGTCACGCCTGCTGGCAAATTGGCGAGATTTCGAGAAGACCAATCCCCGGCTTTCCCGCCTGGAGTTGACGCTCCAGGAAAAGGACACGGCGTTGACGGCCGCGCTGGAATCGCTGATCCACAAGGCCGCCGAGAAGTCCGAGACCATCACCGGGCGCACGGCGGCCGCCTGGGTGGCGCTGGCCAACCGCATGGAGCCCATGGCCATGGAACTGGCCGCCGACATCGTGGCCAAGGACCTGCCCGCCTTCCGGCAGCGAGAGCGCACCGCTCCCGACCCGGCTTCCGGCAAGCCGATCGGCCGTTTGGAGCAGTCGGGCCCGCGGTTGAAGTTGACGACCGAGGCGAACATCCAGCCCGGCGAATATCTGGTCGCGGCGCGGGACGGGCAGTTCGTGAGTTGGCTCAAGTTGACCAAAGACGGCGAGCACGTCGCACGGCAGACCGCCCACCAGCGACTCAAGCCGCAGGTCGGCGACGTGGTCTTGCTTCCGCCGGACGAGGCCCTGTTGCCCAGCGAGAAGGACGCCGCCTTGCAAACGTGGTTTGCTACGGTGCATATCCTGTTCTCCTATGGGAAGACGGAGGAGCATGCCAGGCAGCTCAAGCAATTCGTTGCGGTCGACGGCAAAGTTAGCGTCTTCTCCGGGATGTACCGGATTCGCGACTTCGCCATGATGGGCCTGCTGCAATGGACCGGGCAGGATCGGGAGAAGTACGAAACCAAGACCGTCCCGGGCGTCTGTCCCTGGTCGTGGCCCGGCGGACTGAAGCTGCTGGAGTTCGGCGAAGGCGAGCAGTGGAAGGCGGCCCAGGAAATGATGGACGCCTGGTTCGACGCGCACGCCGCAGAGTCCCAACGCGGGCAAGAATTCCCGGATGCGGGAAGATTGTCCGTCGAAAAGGTCTCGAATCTGAAAATCGGGGTCTCCAACGCCCAATTCCAGCTAACAACCCGGAGGAAAGATGCCCAATCAGATAAACACTTTCACCTGATCGACTCGCAGATCCTCGGTGACGAGGACACCACCGCCAAGGATGGCGTCCACCGCGTGATGCCCGGCCCAAATACCGTGTTCGTGATCGACGCTGGGGGTCAACTTCACGGTATGGGACTGAACAGCAGAGGTTCGCTCGGGCTGTCCGAGGAGATCACCGCCAGCCGAGACCTGCGGCCGATCTTCGACAAGCCGGTGCGGCACGTCGCGAGCCATTCGCACACCTTGATCGTCACCCAGGATGGAGAGCTTTGGGCCACGGGCACCAACTCGCACGGGCAGCTCGGGCTGGGGGATACGGAATTACGCTTTACGCCGCAACTGGTAGTTGACGACGGCGTGACCAAGGCCGCCGCAGCCAAGTGGTTTTCAATGTTTCTCACGAAGGACGGCACGCTGTGGGCGATGGGGGCGGATATGGCCCAAATCGCAGGCGTGGGCGAAACGAATCCCGGCGGCGGCGCCTCGCAGTACGTGGAGGGTCGTGACATAGACCGACCGGTGATTTTGGCCAGGCAAGTTACGGACGTGGCCGCCTGCGGGAATCTTGCCTGTTTGCTCAAGCAGGACGGCTCGCTTTGGGCCACCGGCTTGTCCATTCCGGACAAGCGACTTCAGCGCATCGCCGACGGCCCCATCCGCATGGCAGTCGGCTCCGCCGGAGTGGTGCTCTTTGTCAAGGAGAACGGCTCGCTCTGGTCGATCGGGGCGGGTTGGGCTTGTACCCTTGGCACGGGCGACAAGGAGCCGCGCTCAAAGCCTTTCCAAATCGAGCCGAAGGGCGTGGTCGACGTCAGCCTTTATGGCAATAACGCCGTCTACCTCAAGGAGAACGGAACTGCCTGGGGAATGGGCGAAAACCGGCGGGCGGACCTTGGGCTCGGACACAATCGCGAGGTGCTCAAGCCTGAGCGGCTGAGCCTCGACGGGCGCCCCACGGATTCCGTGGCCGACGTCTGGACCGTCGGTGCCCACACGCTGATCCTCACCGAAGACGGCCGGCTTTGGGGCATGGGCGACAATTACTATCGGCAACTGCAAAAGGATGCGCGATACTTCAATAACCCAAATCAAGGTTTAAGGCGGAAGTACGGGCTGAACGAGTGGCCGGCCGTTCCTGTCCGGCTTTTCAAGGATCGCACGGTCGCTCAGGCCGGCGGCAACGCCGCCTGCACCCTGATCGTCAATGACCGGGGTGAATTGTGGACCGTCGGCTGGCATCCTACCGTCGGCATGACCCGCGGACTGTTCGAGCTGGAGGGCGATCAGCGGCTGGAGAGCCGTCAGCCCCGCCGGCTGACGCTGCCTTCGGCGGAGCCGGGGTGAGCCGGCGGTCGAGGATCGGGCAAGTGCTGGATATCGAGTCAATGATTCCGTCCATCCCTTTGATCGAGAGGGCGATGGTGTGAGCGACACCTGAAACCAATCACTCTACGCGCAGCAGGGGAAGCTTCCATGAATAGCATTGCGGTTGTCTTGATACTTGTCCTACCCGGCGCCGTCGCGGCGAAGCTCCCGAGAGCATCACCGGCTCGACTGAAGTCGCACTTCAGAGCGCAGAGACCCCCCCGGGCTGGGGACCTTCTCGTCGGCCGATGCTTTGCCGATTCGCCGTAACCACCTCTGGAATAACGACTTAATTCAAGAGGACCACTATTGGGTCAGAACTGGTTGGGTGAAAGACTCCTGCGGATTTGGCCTCAGAACGCCCTGATCTTGTCGCAATTTGGTGCCCAATTTGGCCCGGATCGGTCGCAATCGGGCTAGCGAGACGCCAAAACTTTGCCGCTCACCTGAATTGACCCATCTCTGATCAGCTAAACTGACCCACTAC
>CAYPWB010000366.1:0-6172 GCA_964414315.1 uncultured Planctomycetaceae bacterium
GTCGACGCGTCTGGCATCGGTGGTCACTTGCACGTCGAGTTCGGCGTCGCCCTCGACGGCCACGAAGCCCGACTGGTACTCCGTACCCAGCGCCCGCACCACGGGCAGCGCCAGCCCCTTGGCGGTTTGCTCATCGAGCGGCTGTTCGAAATCGCACGCCAGGCGCAGTTGTCCGCGGCTGCGGCGGGCCAGATCGACGGTCCACCGCCGCTCGTCCCCTTCGACTTCCGCGGCGAACTGCTTGACCTGCAACCCGTCGAGCCCGACGATGGCGACCGACTCGGGCGTGCTTTCGGCCGGCAGCGCGAAGGCAAGCCGGTTGGCTCCGGCCTCGTCGACCTGGTAGATGATTTCGCACCGCGCTCGCAGCGAACCGGAGGCGATCCGGAAGAAGGAGAACGTCCGCGCGGCCAGCCGCGGCTGCGTGCGTTCGACCATCAGGCGGGCGGCGTACTCGGTCCCCTCGGCACGGTAGGCCAGCGTGGTCGGCACGCCGGACAGGTTCCAGTCGGCCTTTTCGGCCTCGTCGAGCGGCGTGAGGCCTTCGATCGTCTCGGGCTGCACACGCAGGTCGTCGGCCACGGCCACCGCCAGGGCGGTGGCGCTTCGGGTGGCGTCGAGCAGGTCGAACCGCGGGAAGTCGATCTCGCGCGAGGGCCAGTCGTCGAGCCAGCCGGCCGGCGCGTGCGTCGCCTCGAAACCCACGACGAAGGCTTCGTCGGGCTTCATGCCTTGCGGCACGATAACGTGAATGCGTCCGTCGGAGTCGGCGGCGCCGTATCGTTCGAACGGCAGGGCTTCCCCTTCCGGGCCCGTGACGGCCGCTACATGCCAGCCGGCCGGGGCCGAAAAGCTGAAGCTGAAACGCGGCTCGACCGACGGTTGGATCGCGAAGCCGCCCCGAACCGAAAGCCGCTGCTCGGCGATCGTCAAGAGCACGCTGGCCGTCACCGCCAGTTCCGACGCGGGACGTGCGAACTCAGCCCCCAGCGCGTACTCACCCTGCGGGGCGTAGTAGGCCGCAATCGGAAGCAGCGAGACTTCGCCGGAACGGGGAGCCAGAAACGTCGGCGGTAAAGTCTGCTCGAAAACGGAAGTATCGATGGCGATGAGCCCCTCATCGGCGATTGACCGGGCCTCCAGCCGCCCTTCGGCGACCACACCCAGTACGGCTACCTGTCCGGCCACTTCCAGCGGTACGAGCTGCGGGAACGACCACTGGCCCAACACGCTCGCCGTCTTCACGGCCGACAGGTTCACCACCACCGTGTCGGTGGTCGGTTCGCGCAGGACCACTTCGAGCACGTCGCCGTCCTCCGCCCCGCGCTCGACGTCCCAGCGGGCAAGCTGGGCCGATTCGACGTCGGTCACCTCGAAGCCCGGGGGAACGGCGAACTGGAAGCGGTCGACGGGCCGGTGCAGGACGTCGAGCGAAAACGTGGCGTGCAGCCGTTCGTACGCCTCGGTAATCTCATCGACGACCACGCCGGTGGCCAACACCACGCGATCCTGCCGCAGCAACCGGCTGTTGAGCGTGAACTCGAGCGCGGCGTCGCCCGCGGGCGGCAGAAGCTCGAACCGGGTTTCCTCGCCTTCTTCGTCCACCTGCCGGCTGATGACCGCGGTGCCGCTTTTTAGTTCCACGTCGCCGGGCGCGGTAAGGCGCATGCTTGCCGAGGGGGCCTGCGGCAGCCGGAAACGAAGGCTCTGGCGGGCGGCGGTCTGCTCGACCGGCGCAACCATGTCGAGCGTAAGTTCGTGCCGTCCCGCCCCCTCGACGAACAGACGCACCACGCCGTCCTCGCCGCGGCCCAGCGCAGCGGGCTGCCCGTCGAGCTGCGCGCTGCGCAGGCCGACTGCGGCCAGGTCGAGCGGCACGGCGTGCAGGCCCTTGTCCAGCACTTCGAGCTGGAGCGTGCCGGTCAGTTCGGCCCGACCCGGTTGAAGTTCCACCTCGTAGTCGGCGGCGAGCAACGCAACCGACGCCGGCGGCGCCAACTCCTCCTCGCGGCGCGATTTGGCCAGCAGGGCCTCGTACTGATCGCGGTCGAGCATGACGCGGCGCGGCCCGGCTTCCAGCAGCACGCGCAGGTCGCCCATGGGAACGTACAGCGTGCGGACCTTTTCCGGCTCCCGGGGGGCGCCGCCGTCGTTGGGCTCAGCCGCGAGGGCGCGTGAGGTGAGGGTGACGGCAAAGACGACTACTGCCGCCAACACCAGACCGGCGAGGTGTAGGGCCTCTCTTTCCAGCCAGGCGAGCGGGGGCCGTAAGCCCCCTGTTTCTTTACCACGGCACCGCCCGGAATCGACGAGAAACAGGCTGCCGGGATTGGGGCGGACACAGTTCTCGGCTACACGGTAGGGGGACGGTCCCATTTTCACGGTGGAATCGTTGGGCGATTGGGCAACGTGCCCGGTGTGCCGCAAAAATTGGGAAAGTCCCCGGCGAACGGGCGTAGTTCGGTTACTCATGGTCCGGCCCTCCTTGCTTGTCGGCGTCGGCGGAAGGCGGGTCGCCTTCGGACGGCTGGTTCCCCGGCGGGGGAGCGTCCTGCTCATCGAGCGCCAAGCCCTTTTCGCGCGGGTCGGGCTCCTCGGTGGGCTCGGGCAGTGGAACCTCGGCGGTCGGGTCGGCCAGGTCGAGTCCCTTCTCGCGCGGATCGGCGACGACTTCGGCCTGCTGCGGCGTTTCCGGAGTCGAAGCGGCCTCCGCGTCCGGCTTCGTCGCCGGCAGGCAACTCTTGGCCCCGCCGGCCAGCGCCGCGGTCATCCCGCCGGCGCCGGCAACCATCTGCGGCCAGGCGCGCACCACGAACCACACCGCCCAAAGCACCAGCACCAAGAATACGGCCAGCGCGAGAGCTTCGTCGACTACGTGACCGGCGAATACCGGGGTGAACACGGCCAGCAGAACGAGCACGCCCATGGCCAAGCCCACGGCAACCACTCGGCTGGGGAAGCGGAAGGGCAGCAGCACAACGCCGGCCAGCAGCACCAGGGCGAACATGCCGGCGTGCAGCCAGGTTTCGTCGGCGGCGTACACCCGAAGGTCGCCTTCGGGCGGGGCGGCCGGTCGAAGCGTCGAGAACAGGTACGGCGTGCCGTCGGTGGGGAACGAGTTGTGCGGGTTGCCCTCGACCGAAATACCTTCGATTACCCAGTTAATCAGTTGGCCGGTCCGGTGCGGGCTGGTTGCCGCTCCCAGGTTGCCACCCTCGCCCGGCTCCGGGGTCCAGTCGCCGGTGGTCCCCAGCAGGGCCCATTCGCGCGGGAGGTACACGCACAGGTAGGTCTTCTGCGAGGCCGGCTCGTGCGGGAACGCCGGCAGGATGACGCGGGCGCCGGCGCCGGCTACCGGGTCGGGCATCGCGTAACGCAGTTCGAGCACGAACTCGCTGTCGGCCTCCACGTCGACCAGCGGCAGAAAGTACGTTCCCGCGGCGCCCTGTTCCAGCGGCACGGGCCGACCATTGATTCGAAGCGGCTGCGCCTCGAATTGAACGGACTCGGGCAGCTTCACCTCGAGCCGCTGCCGAGCGCTTCGCATGCGGTAGAGCGCCTGCACGCCAAGCTCGTTGCTACGCGCTACCACCGCCCGCACCACCGAACGCTCGATGCTCGTCCGCTTCAACTCCTCAAGCTGATACCGTGTTGCGGCCACGGTAAGCTGCCAGTCGTTTTGGAACTCCAGCGCCCGGGCGGCGCCGGGCACCGGGAGGATGAGGTCTTGCTGCGGGTCGATGCCGCGCAGGCCGACCGCCTCGCCCATGGGGGCCACGTCGATCGTTTCGACCTTCGCCAGCACAATCTGCCCCCACGCACGATGGACGTCCTTGGGAATGAGGCGCGGGATTTCGATTTCGGCAGGTTCTCCCACTTCGAGCTTCCCGAGTTGATCCTCCCACACGAGTTGAATCTGCCCCTCGCCCAGCAGTTCGGCCTCGCCGGTGATTTGCCATGCGACGTATCCCTCGGCCAAATCGTCGGGCGGCGGCTCGATCGTCTTCTCGCGGAAGCCGGCCGTTTCGATGCGCAGATCGGGGGCCACGGCGCTCGGTACGTCGAGCCGCAGCGCCTTGACACTGCTGTAACGCACGTCGTACAGGAGCGTCGCTCGGTATTTCACTACGCCCTCCTCAATGCGAGCGACGAGCAACTGACTCACCGTCACCTGGGGCCGGCGGCGTTCGGCGGCCAACTTCAGCGAGGCCGCCTCGTCGGTGAACGCGAAGGCCAGCACGGGGCCGGCGGCGCCGGCAGCGTCCCGGCCGGTCGACATGCCTTGCAGGGCCTCGGCCACCGCGATTTCGCGCAGGCCAGCACGCTCCGAGGGCAGTACGCGCAGGCTCTCCGGGGCGAAGACGACCAGCCGGCCCACGCTCCGCTCGATTCCTTCCGAGCTGGGCCGGGGAATGGGCAGCGGGATTTCGGCCGCCTTGCCCGTGGGTGACAGCAGGTCGGGCTCGCTCAGGTCGCGTTCGAGGCGGACGGCCAGTCCGACCGGGCCCTGAGCCTTCTTCGCCAGGTTCACGACCAGCTTGGGCGCGTCGCCCGGCTCGACCAGGTGGCTGTCGACCACCGCCGCCGCAAACTGCTGGAACTGCCGGCCGGTTACCCGGGAAACGCGGAAACCGACGGGAATGTCTACGTCGAACCGGAACACGCCCGCCCGCTCGATGGTGTACGCGATCGTGGCGTCGACGACCAGCCGCTCCGGCTGCACAGTGGCCTCGACCAAAGTATCTGCCGAGATGCGCGGCTCGAGCTTTTCGACCGCGAGCGTCAGTTCGAAGGGTACGGCGGCGTACCGGAACGCGAACGTCCACGTGCCGCCGCGGAGCGCCTGCGGCAGGTCCGATGGATCGACCTGGAGCAACCCGGTCGTTGCGGTCGCCTCGGCCCGAAAGCCCTCGGCCACGGCCACGACCACGATCCCCTGCTGCCGGCCGACATTCAGGGCCCGCACCGCCGGTACGGCAATTTCCGCCTGCCCGTCGTCCTCGATGAACTGCTCCAATTCGACCATGACCTGCTGCGATTCTTTCGCCGGCTCGAACAAGTCGACCACGATGCGTTGCGGGCCACCCTCCTCCGGCTGCTCGATGGACCACTGGCGCACGTTGGCGTCGAACACGTTGACCACCTTCTGGTCGGCCGGCGCCTCGATTTCCAGCCGGGCGAGTTCCGCGCGGCGGATCGAATAGTTCATCTGCACCCGGTTGCGGGTGGTGCCCTCGGTAATCCACACCTGCTGCTGGGCCTCGACGCTGGCCAGGGCCTCGAGCCCTTTCGCGCCCTCGGCCTGGGGCGTCCAATCGATGCGCACGACCGGCGCCGCGCCGACGAACGCCAGCACAACCGTTTGGTCCGCCGGGGCGTCGGGCGTGTCTGGATCGTCGGCCTCGGGCTCAGCCGGCACTTCGGTGGCGGCGATAAGCGGGTGGATATCGACCTTCACGCCCGGCTCGGGAATGCGAACCTCCCAACGGCTGACCGGCGCCTGCGGCGCCTGGAAGGAAACGCTGTTGCGTCCCGGCGACTTGCCGATCGCCCGGGCGTACTCCAACTGCAACTCGACCTGGGCCGCCTCATCGCCCTTGTGCTCCACGAGCAGCCGATACCCTTCGGCCGGCCCGCCCAGGATGCGCGCCGGGGCGCCGTCGATGGTCGCACGGGTGATGGCGGCGTCGGCCAGCCGTAGCGGCACCTCGGTCCAGCCTTCGGCCAGCACGTCGATCGTCAGCCGGGCACGGACGCGCACCACGTCCTTTTCGACGGTGGCCACGTTGTCGATTTCCGCAATGATCGCCGCCACCGGCGGTTTCGGTGCGACCGTCGCGGAGTCCTTTTCGCGGGCCGCCCGCCAAAGCTCCTGAAACTGCTCGTAGGGCAGGAACACGCCGCGGCCGTGCTCCTCGAACACGCCACGGAGCTTTTCGTACGGGATGTAAATGCTCTGTTCCCGGAGCGTGTCGGCCTCGGACTCCGCAGTACCGGTATCCGGCGTTTCGGCTGCCGACGCCTCGGCTGGTTGGGAGTCCTGGGCCCGGGTCGCCGTCGGCCCCATCAACCCTGCGGCCAAGACCGCGAACCATACCGCGAAAAGCATGCAATTGGATCGGCTCATTGCAGAAGTCCTTGGTTCAAGAGAATCCGCCATCACCCACCCATT
>CAYPWB010000367.1:0-6163 GCA_964414315.1 uncultured Planctomycetaceae bacterium
CTCCCCCGGGCAAGCCGGGGGCATCGGGCCTTGCGGCACATCTTCCGGATTTCTGCCAGGTGCGCGAAACGCTCGACGAGGTGGGCCACTACGGTTGGATCGTCCTCGAGGCCGCCGCCCCGAACGCCCTGATGGTCGACTACTCCCACGAAGCCAGGATCCTGCGCGAGGTATTCCCGGCGAAGGCCTGACGGCTACACTTCATCGCGCGCCACGTACACCACGACGGACCGGCCGGCCAACTCGAGCTCGCCGTCGGCCGGGGGCGCGGGGCCGTCGAGGTCGGGGTAGATGTCGCGCGGGCCGGCGTTGCCCGTGTTGATGAACTGCCACCACGGCAATCCCTTGGCGGGCTGGGGCAGGACGAATCGGCGCGGCTCGGCGCCGGCGTGGAACATCATCAGCAGGTGATGGTTCGGCGGCCGCATCGCGTCGCGCTGCGGCACGGCGGCCAGCAGGCACTGGAGGCTGCGTTCGTCAAGCTGCCAGGCGACGGGTTTCCCGTCGGCGCCGTACCAGCTTGCGTCGGGCAACCCGCCCGGACGACGCGGCTGCCCGCGAAGGAAGTCGTGCTGCCGCGCGGTGGGTTCCCGCCGCCGGAACTGAATGAGCGCGCGGACGAACCGGAGCAGGTCGCGGTGCTTGTGCGCGCGGCGCCAGTCGAACCATGAGATGGCGTTGTCTTGGCAGTAGGCGTTGTTGTTGCCCCGCTGGGTGCGGCGGCATTCGTCGCCCATCACGAGCATCGGCACCCCCTGGCTGAGCATGAGCGTGGCCAGCATGTTCTTGATTTGCCGTAGGCGCAATTCCTCGATCGAGCGGCGGCGCGTTGGGCCTTCGACGCCGTAGTTGTAGCTGAGGTTGTTGTTGTCGCCGTCGCGGTTTTCCTCGCCGTTGGCTTCGTTGTGCTTGTGGTTGTAGGTGACCAAATCGTTCAACGTGAAGCCGTCGTGCGAGGTAATGAAGTTGATGCTGTGGTACGGCTCGCGCCCGCTGGGCTGGTACAGGTCGCTGGAGCCGGCCAACCGGGTAGCCAGCGGGGGTACCATGTGCGGGTCGCCCCGCCAGTAGCGGCGCAAGTCGTCGCGATAGCGGCCGTTCCACTCCGCCCAGCGAAGCTTCGCGAAGCTGCCCACCTGGTACGCCCCGGCCGCGTCCCACGCCTCGGCAATGATCTTTGTGTCGGCCAGCAGGGGATCCTCGGCGGTCATTTCGACCACGGGCGGGTTGGGGAGGATGTTGCCGTCGCGGTCGCGGCTGAGGATCGACGCCAGGTCGAAGCGGAACCCGTCAATGTGGTAATGGTGCACCCAGTAGCGCAGGCAGTGGAAGATCATCTCGCGCACCACGGGGTGATTGCCGTTGAGCGTGTTGCCGCATCCCGAGTAGTTGCGGTAGTATTCGCCGCCATTTTCGAGCATGTAGTACACACGGTTTTCGAGGCCCTTGAAGTTCAGCACGGGCCCCTGGTGGTTGCCTTCGGCCGTGTGGTTGAAGACCACGTCGAGGATCACTTCAATGCCCGCCTGATGCAGGGCCAGGACCATTTGCTTGAACTCGCGCACCTGGGCGCCCCGCTCCTTGCCGGCCGCGTAGCCGCGATGTGGCGCGAAGAACACCAACGGATCGTAGCCCCAGTAGTTCGGCCGAGCCAGTTTCTGGCCGAGGCAGTCGTGAATGGGAAACTCGTGCACGGGCATCAGTTCGACGGCCGTCACGCCGAGCGATTTCAGATAGGGGATTTTTTCGACTACACCGAGGTACGTGCCGGGCTGCTTGGCGTCGCTGGAACGGGAGCGAGTGAAGCCGCGCACGTGCATCTCGTAGATGACGGTCTCCGACAGTTCCCGCCGAAGGTGCCGGTCGCCTTCCCAGTCGAACTCGTCGTCGATCACCACGCACTTGGGCGGGCGGATGATGCCGCCGTCGGCCGGAAGGAACGTGCCGGCCAGGGCCTTCGCGTAGGGGTCGATCAGTCGGGCCTGCGGGTCGAAGCGGTGCCCGCGATGCGGCTCGTGCGGACCATCGGCCTGAAAGTGGTACAACTGCCCCGCGCGGAGACCCGGCACGAAGATGCTCCAAATGTCGCCCCAGCGATTCAGGTCGGGGTCGAAGTCGATGATTTCGGTCGGGTCGGGTTGGTCGACCTCGTCGTACAGCAGTACGCGCATCGCCGTTCCCGAACGGCTGAAAACGACGAACTGCACCCCTCCGTCGTGGACGATGGCGCCATACGGAAGGGGGTGGTGAAAACGAAGCACCGACGGCCGTTCGGTCATCGACAGTGGCTCGCTGTGGGGCCCGAGGGGAACGCTGATCTCAGAAGAATACCACGGATGGACGTCGAGGGACATACTGGATGTGCGTCTGGGATGTTTGGGGGGAGTTGGCAATGGCGAAAAACGGGGTCTCTATCTACTTCGGCTACCCGAGGTCTCCAGGTGGAGACACAAACCCTGAGCCGGAGCAGCCGAAATGATCGGCCAATCGGGAAGTAAACTGGGCGATCCGGGAAAAAAACATCGACTGGCGAAGGCCCCCAGGGCGGCAGGGCCGCCAACCAATGCGAGCTTCCGCTCGGAGCCAAGGCCACGACTGTGTGAAAAAGTTCACGATCTTGCATATTAGTGGTCCAAAGCATTGCCCGCGTGGTTGTGCACAACATCTTTATCGCTCCTCCGAGGCGAAACCGATGCAGTGGCGACCCGATGGGACTCGTCGTAGTTTCACCCGATGCCGGCGCGCGGCGGTTGTTCACCCCCGATTGGGCGGCTATAATGGGGCCTATTCACCGTGGCCGAACGACATGTTCGGAAGCCGGCTCGGCACTGCATGCGAACGAGGCCGGCCGCTTCCGGCCGACCGTTTCCCCCCGATCCCTGCCACCCGCCTCCGGAGAAAGCCATGAATTGCCGCCGTTCACACCTCGCGGCCGCGTTGGCTCTGTGCACCTGCCTCCTGTTTTGCCTTGTGTTGCGCGCCGAAACCCCGGCCGAATCGCCCGGCTACCAGCCAGGTCCCATGCTCGGGCGCATGCTCGACGGCCCGATGAAAGACCTCGACGAAATCGTCTTCGCCGTGCGCGTGCCGGGACGGGACCACTGGTACGTGACCTTCGGCAATTACGCCGATCATGGAAACTACGCCCAAGACCGCGGCTTCAAGTTCGAGGACGGCGTGTGGTGGGGGTACGCCGAAGGCGGGCGGCTGTGCCGGTTGAACCTGCGCACCGGCGAACTGACGGTGCTCTTGGACGACCCCAAGGGCGGCGTCCGCGACCCGCAACTCCATTACGATGGCGAGAAGATTCTGTTCTCGTACCGCCCCGGCGGCACCCATGTCTTCCACCTGTATGAGATCAACATCGACGGCACCGGGCTGCGGCAGCTTACCGACGGCCCCGACGACGACATCGAACCCACCTACACGCCCGACGGCGGCATCGTGTTTTGTTCGTCCCGGTGCCGGCGGTTCGTCAATTGCTGGTACACGCGCGTGGCCGCCTTGTACCGGTGCGACGCCGACGGCGGGAACATCCGCATACTTTCGAGCAACAACGACCACGACAACACGCCCTGGATGCTGCCCGACGGTCGTGTGCTGTACATGCGTTGGGAGTACGTCGACCGCAGCCAGGTACACTACCACCACCTTTGGACCTCCAACCCCGACGGGACGAACCAGACCGTCTTCTACGGCAACCTGCACGGCGGTATTTCCATGCTCGACGCGAAGCCGATTCCGGGCAGCCACAAGATCGTGTCGTCGTTTTCGCCGGGCCACGGCCGGCCGGAGCACATCGGCCATGTGACGGTGGTCGACCCGCGCCGGGGTCCCGACCACCAGCCCTCGGCCCGCAATGTCAGCCAGCGTCCGGAATGGAAGGATCCGTACGCCTTGAGTGAAGACTGTTTCCTGGTAGCCCACCGCAACGGCCTTTACGTGATGGACGGCGAAGGACAGACGGAACTCGTGTACCAGTTGCCGCGCGAAGAACGGGAGCGCGACGCGAAGACGCGGCTGGAATGCCACGAGCCTCGCCCCCTGCGAGCCCGGCCGCGGGAGGCGGTCATCCCGCCGCGCGTCGACCTGAGCAACCCGAACGGCCGGCTGATTCTCCAGGACGTGTACCACGGGCGGAACATGGAGGGGGTCGAGCGGGGCAGCATCAAGCGGCTGCTGGTGATGAAGCAGTTGCCCAAGCCGGTCAACTTTTCCGGCGGAATGGCGCCGCTCACCATCGGCGGTTCGTTCACGCTGGCCGAGTTGGTGGGCACGGTGCCGGTCGAGCCGGACGGCTCGGCCCACTTCGAGGTGCCGGCGCTGCAGTCGGTGTTCTTCGTGGCGCTCGACGCCGAGGACCGGCCGGTGAAGCGGATGCACAGCTTCGCCACGGTGCAGCCGGGCGAAACGACGAGCTGCGTGGGCTGCCACGAGCCGCGGTTGCAGGCCCCGCACGTTGTGCCCGACAACCTCATGGCCCTGCACCGGCCGCCCAGCCCGGTGGAGCCCATCGCAGGCGTGCCCCCGGTGATCGACTTCCCTCGCGACATCCAGCCGATCCTCGACCGCCATTGCGTCGAGTGCCACAACGCCGACCGGCTCGAAGGCGGGGCCGACTTCACCGGCGACCGCACCCGCATGTATTCGATGAGTTACTGGGAAATCCGCAACCGGAACCTGGCGCACGACGCGCGGAACCAGCCCCGAAGCAACTATCCGCCCTACAGCTACGGAAGCGCGGTCAGTCCTCTCATGGAATTGATCGACGGAAGCCACCACGACGTGCAAGTTTCCGATGAGGAACGAAAGCTCATTCGGCTGTGGATTGAAACCAGTGCGACCTACCCGGGCACCTACGCGGCCCTGGGCTCGGGCGTGTACCATCCGAACCTGCCGGTGAGCGCGATGAACGAGCGTTGCGGCGCCTGCCACATGCAGGAGTTCACGAACAACCGGGGGGAGAAGCACAAACGGCTGACGTTCCGCGGGGGAACCAGCCACGGTTGGCAAACGTTGGCGAACCTCGACCGGCCGGAGAAGTCGCGCGTGCTGCGCGCGCCGCTGGCGAAGGAGGCGGGCGGCATGGAAGCATGCAAGGAAGTGGTGTTCGCTTCGACCGACGACCCGCTGTACCAGCAGATGCTTGCGGGCCTCGAGGACGCCCACCGGCAGCTCCTCGAAGGCAAACGATTCTGCATGCCCGGCTTCCGCCCCAACGAACACTACATCCGCGAGATGCAGCGGTTCGGCTTCCTGCCGAAAGACCTTGGCCCCGACGATCCGATCGACGTGTACGCCACCGACCGCGCGTACTGGGATTCGTTCCTGTTTCAACCCTCCCGATAATCGCCCATGGATTGCCCGTGGAACTGATCGAACTCCGTTGCAAGAGTTGCGGCGCGGTGCTGAAGCCGGAAAGCGTCAACTTGGCGCTGGCCATGGCCCGGTGCGAGCACTGCGGAGCGCTGTTCGGCCTTCGCGGCGAGGCGGCTGTTGCGGCGGCACCGTCGGTCGAGCGTCAGAAGGTGCCCATGCCCAAGGGCTTCAACGTGGTCGACTTCGGCACGACGCTCGAAATGACCCGCCGATGGTTCAGCCCCATGTTCCTGTTCCTGCTGGTCTTCTGCATCTTCTGGAACGGGTTCATGGTGGTGTGGCATGGCATTGCGCTAACCACAGGCATGTGGCCCATGTCGTGCTTCGGGCTGATTCACACCGGGTTGGGCGTCGGGCTGGCCTACTTCACCGCGGCGGGATTCTTCAACCGGACGGTCGTCCGCGCCGATCGAGGGATGATTGAAGTGCGGCACGGCCCCTTGCCCTGGCCCGGCAACAAGACCCTGCCGGCCGGACAGGTCGACCAGCTCTACTGCAAGGAAACCGTCTCGCACGGCAAGAACGGCCCCCACCACCGCTATTCGGTCGAAGTGGCGATGAAGGGCAATACGGCCGCCACGCTCCTCAGCGGCCTCACTACCGCTGAGCATGCCCTCTACATCGAGCAGGAGCTGGAGCGGCACCTCGGCATCGAAGACCGCCCGGTGCGCAGCGAACTGCCGCGGTGAACCGCTCACATAGTAGCAGGCACGCTCCGCCGTGCCGTCCGCAAAGTAGCAGGCACGCTCCGCCGTGCCGTCCGCAAAGTAGCAGGCACGCTCCG
>CAYPWB010000368.1:0-6140 GCA_964414315.1 uncultured Planctomycetaceae bacterium
GGCATCCGACTCGCTCATGTTCGGATAGCTTGGTCATGGGAGGCTACGCCGTAGGCGTTGCACAACGAGGCCCAGCCGCGCCAGCGCACCCCGGGTACGGGGCGAAGCAAGCCACAGAACCCTGACAGGGTTCCACAGACGCGAACTCCTGGGAGTGCGCCGCGCGCCCCTGGGCTTCGATGTATAACGCCTACGGCGTGTCGGTCGGATTCAAGTACCAGTACGTCCCATTCTACCCGCCTGCCGGCTACGAAACCAGCACCATGCGAATCGTGGCGGTGCCGCAGGCGAGGGCCAAGTGGATCGCCTCGGAGTTCCGGCTCCCCTTGGCGCTCGTGCTCAGCGCAGCGGTGCTCGTGCTCGTAATCGCCAATCCTTGGACAGGACAGGCGGCCTGGGAATCGGCCGCCCCGCGCAATGTCTCGCGAAGGACTGGCGAACCAACGGTCAGCTTATGCTGCCACGATCCCGCCTAATCTCCGGCACTCATTCATTCGCCAGTCCTTAGCGTCTTGGCGGCTTAGCGGCTCTGCGTGTAAGTTAAGAGGGACCCGGAATACACGCCAAGGCGCAAAGCCGCAAAGCCGCCAAGCAGAAGAAAGGTAAGGAATGGGGTATTGGTCACCATCTTCTCTCCCTCATCCCTTACGATCGGCTGCGAAGGTCACGACCGCCGCTGCGAAGAAGCCCGCAGCAGCCACGACCGTCTCAGCAAACAGCTCGTCCTGGGTCGGCTGCCTCACGTGCTTCCCGGCAGCCCCTTGGCTCTTGCAAGAATTGTCGGGCTTGTGCGAGATCATTGCAAGGTGCCTCGGCTGAACGTGTGCGAACGCGTTGCCGGAAACGACAGGCTGGAAGCCTATCCCACGGAAACGACAGGCCGGAAGCCTATCCCACGAGGCGCTCGGCAATGGCGGCGGCGCATTCGTCTTTCTTCACGCGCCACTGCTCGAGCGTGTCGCGGTCGCGAATGGTGACGGTGCCATCGGTGAGCGTTTGGCTGTCGACGGTAATGCAGAAGGGCGTGCCGGCCTCGTCCTGTCGGCGGTAGCGGCGGCCGACCGCCCCCTTCTCGTCGTAGAACACCGGGAACGAGGGCTTCAGCGACGCGTAAATTTCCTTCGCGATTTCCGGCATGCCGTCCTTCTTCACCAGCGGGAAGACGGCCGCCTTCAGCGGCGCCAGGCGGGGGTGGAGCTTGAGCACCACGCGCTTTTGCATCTTGCCCTTTTCGTCGGGCTGTTCGTCCTCGCTGTACGCCTCGCACAGGAAGGCGAGCGTGGCGCGGTCGGCGCCGGCCGAGGGCTCGATCACGTGCGGAATGAACCGCTCCTTCGTCTCGTCGTCGAAGTAGCTCAAGTCTTTGCCGCTGCCGCGGTAGCGGGGCTGGCCGTGCTCGTCCTTCTCCACCGCGAAGCCGTCGCCCTCGCGCACTAGCTTGCCCTCCATGTGGCTGCGCAGGTCGAACTCGCCGCGGTGGGCCACGCCTTCCAACTCGCCGAACTCGCCCGGGGCCAGGAAGGGAAACGCGTACTCGATGTCGGCCGTGCCGCACGAGTAATGGCTCAGCTCGTCGGGGTCGTGGTCGCGCAGCCGCAGCCGGTCGCCGGCCAGGCCCAGGTCGACGTACCACTGGAACCGACGGTCGCGCCAGTAGCGGTACCAGGCGGCCGAGCTGTCGGGCCGGCAGAAGAACTCGATTTCCATCTGCTCGAACTCGCGCGAGCGGAAGGTGAAGTTGCGCGGCGTGATTTCGTTGCGAAAGCTCTTGCCGATTTGCGCAATGCCGAACGGCACCTTCACCCGGCTCGAATCGAGCACGTTCTTGAAATTGACGAAAATGCCCTGCGCCGTCTCCGGCCGGAGGAACGTCTTGCTCGAATCGTCGCGGACGGCGCCGGTGTGGGTTTCGAACATCAGGTTGAACTCGCGCGGCGCGGTGAGCGTGCCGAGCGACTTGGCGTCGGGCGCGAGCGCCTGCGCCGTGTCGGGCAGTTTGTCGAGCGTGGCCGTGCCTTCGTCCCACTGGAGCCGGTCCTTGTCCTTCGCCCGCAGTTTGAAGAACTTCAGGGCCTTCTGCTCGATGTCGGCCGCGGCGTCGTCGCCCGTCTGGTAGCTGGTGACGAACACCCGTTGCCCGTCGTACTCGACCCAGCGGCCGGTAATCTGGTCGTACCGGTAGCGGCGGTTCGACTCGCGGCAGTCGACGAAGAAGTCGTGGAACAGGTCGTAGTGGCCGGAGCACTTCCACACCTGCGGATGCATGATGATGGTGCAGTCGAGGCCGGTCATGGCGTAGGGTTCGGGCGCGCCGGGGGGGGCGGCCAGTTCGTTATGCGCGGTGACCATGCTGTGCCACCAGGCCTCGCGGACGTTCCGCTTCAGCTCGACGCCCAGGGGGCCGTAGTCCCAGAAGCCGTTCAGCCCGCCGTAAATTTCGCTCGATTGAAAGAGGAACCCGCGCCGCTTGCACAGGGCCACCAGTTGTTCCATTTGCATGGGGAATTGCTCCAGGGAGGCGGGGGATGCTTGGTCTTGGGGTAAGGCTTCGGGCACCCGGCTCCGAGGGGGACAACGGGACAGGTGCCATTTGCCGGGACGGCCCGGAGCGTGCTGCGGACGACGTTAGCCCGTCCCGTTGTTGCCCGGCCTGATGCAGGGAGGAAAGATAGGAAATAGGGAAAATGGAAAACCTGGATAAGGAAGAATGCAGATCCCCTCCTCTTTTCCCCTTTCTCCCCTTCCCCCTTTTTCCTCCTTTGCGTCTTCCCGCGGGCGCAGTATAACGCCGGAAGCCCGGCGGCAAAACTGCCCCCGGGCCTCGATGCGGCGCGTTTCAGGATGTCCATGCCGGAAGGGTCGGGCCGGCGAAAACGGGACCGGCACGTTTTGCCCGAACGGCCCGGAAGGCGCTGCGCCCAAAACGTACCGGTCCCGTTTTCGCCGCCCCTGCTGCTTGTCAGACCGCAGTCGACGAACGCGAACGGCGGCGCCGCCGGGTGGTGGGGGCGTTGCTCCAGTCTTTCGTGAGCGACTCGAAGACATCCGGACTTTCATAGCGGATGACGTTGCCCCCTTCGGGCATCGGACCGATCAGCCCGCGGAACACCGGCAGCCCCCGCAACTCCAGGTCGGTGCTGCAATCGTCCACACCAATTTGCGTGTGGCGCCGCAGGAGGTCTTCTTTGCTGTCGTAATCGCGGATGCGCAGGTCGCCGTTGGCGCCGCGGGTGACCACGCGAAAGGTGTCTTTGTTCATAGGGAAGTACCTCGCCTGTTCGGCTATTTCTGAAGAGGTTGGAAAACGGGACAGATCCGGTCTGGCCGAACGGCCCGGAGGATGCTGCGCACCAATTGGATCCGTCCCGTTTTCCAACCCAAGTTGCCGGAACGACCCATCGGGGGCTGCGCACCAACCGGCGCCGTCCGGCTTTCCAAGCCTACGCAAGGTATCGGCCGGGTCGACGCCCGGCGGCAAGGGTTTCCCGCCGCGGCGCCACAGCGATAGCATTCCGAGAAATCGGCACATCGGGCATTGCAGCCACGGCCGCTACCAGCCTCGTGTACCGAACCGCCGGATGCGCCGGTTATGCGGATGGCGAGCGGGGAATTGGAAACCGGGACCCGGCCAAAGGGCCGCTCAGAAGCAACTTGGCAGGACGGAGCACATCGGTGGCGGTGAAACGACCAGGAGTCGACCGGCCTAAGCGAGACGATCTCTCCGTTGGCTCGGTCCCCTCTGTTTTCGAAGCGAGTCACGCATGGCGGCGGGGCCGCCAACCAATGCGAGCTTCCGCTCGACGGCGAAGTCAGGGCTTTGTGAAAAAGATCACACTTTCCAATGAAGAACCGCCGGATGCGCCGGTCAGATCGATTCGGTGGCCCGGTCGTCGAACGGTTCGGTTTGGGGTTGCCCGTCCGGATCGATGCCGGTGAGCAATTCGACGCGCCGCTCGGCCCGTTCCAGCAACGCATGGGCGTGGCGGAGCAGTTTCACGCCGTCCTCGTAGCGGCCCAAAGCCTCCTCCAGGCCCAGTTCACCCTCTTCGAGCGCCCGCACAATCGCTTCGAGCCGCTCAATCGCTTCCTCGAAACGGAGTTGTTTGCCTTCGTCGGTTGCCTTTTTCTTCTTGGCCATCAGGTCCCTTTACAATTGGGTGAAACCCGGCGAGCGGGGGCCGTCGGGCGCCGGTTTCCGAAAAACATATTGCAGTTGGCCGGGCACGTGCTACCGCTGTTGGAGTTCACACTTGCGGCGTGCGAACCGAGCGTGTGCGTTGCCCGGCACGCTAAAGCGTGAACTCCAGCAGTCGTGGTCGTCATAGATGAACTGGCACTTGCGCTGGGTTCGCACGCTAAAGCGTGAACTCCAACAGGGCGATGTCTCGTTCACTCCCACTCGATCGTGGCCGGGGGTTTGCTGCTGATATCGTACACGACGCGGTTCACGCCGGGAACCTCGTTGATAATGCGGGTGGAAATGCGGCCGAGCACTTCGTACGGCAGGCGGCTCCAGTCGGCGGTCATGAAGTCTTCGGTATCGACCGAGCGGATGGCAACGACGTCGGCGTAGGTTCGGGCGTCGCCCATCACGCCCACGCTTTGCACCGGCAGGAGCACGGCGAAGGTTTGCGAGGTGCGGCGGTACAGGTCGGCCACCTTGATCTCTTCGAGCACGATGGCGTCGGCCTCGCGGAGCGTGTCGAGCCGCCGCTTCGAAACCGGCCCGAGGCACCGCACGGCAAGCCCCGGCCCGGGGAACGGATGCCGCCAGACGATGTCTTCAGGCAGCCCCAACTGCAAGCCCAACTGGCGCACCTCGTCCTTGAACAGGTCGCGGAGCGGTTCGATCAGTTGGAAGGCCAGGTCGTCGGGCAGGCCGCCCACGTTGTGGTGCAGTTTGATCGTGGCGGCCGGTCCGTCGGGCGTGCCGCCGCTTTCGATCACGTCGGGGTACAGGGTCCCCTGGGCCAGGAAGCGGGCGTCCTCGATCTTGGCCGCCTCCTCGGCAAAGCACTCGATAAACGCATGGCCGATGCGTTTTCGTTTTTCCTGCGGGTCGCTCAGGCCCTCGAGCGCGGCGAGGAACCGGCGCTCGGCCCGCACCACGTGCAGGTCGGTCTGAAAATGATTGGAGAACTCTTCGATGACGGTTTCGGCCTCGCCTTTTCGCAGCAGGCCGTTGTCGACGAGGATGCAGGAAAGCTGGGTGCCGACGGCTTCGGCCAGCAGGGCGGCGGTCACGGCCGAGTCGACCCCGCCGGACAGTCCGCAAATGATCCGGCCCCGGCCCACGCGCTCGCGCAGGCCGGCAATCGTCTCCCGGGCGAAATCGCCCAGCTTCCAGGTGCGCGAGCAGCCGCACACCGTGGTGAGGAAGCTGCTCAAGATGGCGGGGCCCTGCGGCGTGTGCGTAACCTCCGGGTGGAACTGGAGGCCGTACAGCGGCAATTGCCGATGCTTCACGGCGGCGAAGGGGCATGTTTGGGTTCGGGCGAGCGACTCGAAGTCGGCGGAGACCTCGGCCACCTGGTCGCCGTGGCTCATCCACACCTGCGTTTGGTCGGCCACGCCGGCGAACAGACCCGCATGATCGACAATCTCGCAATGGGCCCGGCCGTACTCGCGCGCCGGCGAGCTGACCACCTTTCCTCCCAGGGCCTCGCATATCAACTGCATGCCGTAGCAGATGCCCAGTACGGGCATACCGAGTTGGAAGATACCCGGATCGCACTTCGGCGCGCCGGGCTCGTACACGCTCGACGGTCCGCCGGACAGGATGAGGCCCCGGGGAGCCAATTCGCGTACCCGCTCGGCGGGGATGTCGTGCCGGACGATTTCGCAGTACACGTGCTGCTGCCGCACCCGGCGTGCGATGAGCTGCGCGTACTGCGAGCCGAAATCGAGGATCAGGACCTTTTCGTCGGCCAGTGAGGTCACGGCGGTATCTCCGAGGGGGCAGGCCCACCCTGCGCGGCGGGCCAGCAGGCCGGTATCGCCGTCGCGAGAACGGCTGCCGGTGGAAAAGGGCTAATTCTAGGCCGCGAGCGGGACACCTGCCAGGGGCCGCGCGGTGCAGGCATGCTGGAGTTCACGCTTTAGCCGGGATTATTCACGAGAAGTAGGGTGGTGACAAGCAA
>CAYPWB010000369.1:0-6131 GCA_964414315.1 uncultured Planctomycetaceae bacterium
GTCATTCCTCGCCGCCGGCGCCCAAGGCCCGCAATTCGCCGTCGATCCAATGGGTACGCGGCTCCTTGAGCGAGAGGGTGAGCGCGGCGCCCAGGAGGACGAGCACGGCCGCAACGGAGAAGACGCCCCGAAACCCGACCGACTCCATGTCGACCAGGGATCCGACCAGGGGCGCGAAGGCGAATGGAACGGCCAGGCACAGGTTCACGGTGGCCAGGTAGCGAGGATGCTGCTCGGGCACACAGATTTCGAGGGTGTAGTTCACCAGGATGCGCAAGGCCAGCGGGGTAACGCCCAGCGGAATGTACACGAGCCAGTACATTCCCTCGCCCACCCCGTCGGGAAGAAAGGTGAGCGCCACCGCACACACCGGCGCGACGGCCGACCCGAACACCACCCAACCGAGCGCCGCCCGGTTCCCGCAGCGGTCGGCAAACGGTCCCAGCAGCAGGCTGAACACGCCCACCGCCGCGTTTTGTGTGATGGCGAACAGCATGAGGACTTCCATCGGCAGTTGCATGGGGCCCAGGGCAAGGGCCTGGTAATGCGGGAACACGATCAAACCGCTGCCGAAAAGCATGGCCACCAGGGTGAGGCGGCGCAGATTGGCGTCGCGGCTGAGCGCCCGGGCCATTTCGCCCACGTTCGCCCGGGCGGTCTGACGCGGTTGTACTTCCGCCGTGTCGCAAGGCTCCGACAGCAGCAGGACAATCAGCCCCGAAAGGAAGAAGCAGACCGCCGCGAAAGTGAAGATCCATCCGAAGCCCACCTCCGGCACGCGGAGCCAACCGGGCAGCAGCCACCACGCCATCAGCATGGCCGGCAGGGAGCCGTAAAAGGTCGAGATGAGCAACAGCCGACCGCGGCGCCACGGGCGGATGAGTTTTCCCTGGACCGTGCCGAACGAGAGGTGGTACATGCCGTTGAATACGAAGAACAGCGAGTAAAGCCCAAGGAAGAACCATACGGCGCCGGCCCACTGGCACACGCCCACTGCGAGGCACGCCAAGGCCAGGGTGGCAAACGGCAGGCTCATGGCGATGGTGAAACCCGCCAACGCCCGTTTCTTCAACCTCCGGTTGCGCAGCCAGCCCGCCATCAGCGCCGGAGGCACGCTCTGCCCGAACCGGCTCATCACCGGCAGCAACCCGCGAAGCATTCCCGAGCCGGGACCGGCCAACAGGTCGAGAAAGGCGGGAATGATGACGCTTTCGGTCTTGAATATCCAGCCCATCCGGAAAACGATCTGATGCACCACCAGGATGGCCAGATTGCGCGGCTCGTGGGTTTCGACGGTGGCGTCGGCGGGCCAACGGGGCGTGGAACCGGGGGGGGCGGTCGTGGGGCCCTGCGATTTCGGAGGGTGCATAGGCCGAATATAGCAGACGCGCCGTCCGCCGGCGAGCCCCGGCCCGCGGGGCATGACGCCCCGTCGCGAGAACCGTTCCCAGCGGGGTCTTTAATGGTCGGGTCCACCTTCGCCCCGCTCCAAAAGCAACTGAAGGTAGCTCCGCCGCTCGCTGGTCGTGAGCCCCAGGTGACTTGCCAAGGCGCCGATGGCCTCGCGAGCGGCGTCGACCGCGTCGGAATCGACGACCAATTCCAATTCGACAAAGCTTCCCAGACCGTCAATCTCGTCGAGGGTTCCGGCTACGGTTCGACCCTGCCACTCGACCTCGAACTTCCTCCGGCGCTTGTGGACCCGTCCTACCTGCCGGAAGCCGAGCCGCTCGAGCAGTTCGGTCCAGCAGACGGCGGTTTCCTCGCCGTCGGGCAGACCGAGTTCGAGTTCCTGCCGGGTTTTCGTCGTGGCGTCGATCTTCGGGCCCTTGTAGGTGACCCGGTTCGTTTCGTCACGCCGGCGAATGCGCAGCGCCTCGTCGGTCGTGCGAAAGTCGCGCGAGGGGTGGTTGAAGTACCGGTCGGTCTCCTCGTGGCCTGCGGCGAATCGGGCATGGATCCGCTGAAGCCGCGAACGAACGGCATCGAACCCCCCAACAGGGAACTTCTGCTCGACTTCATACTGCATGGGGAACCTCCTTCCGCGGGGAAACCTGAACGTCGCCGGCGGAATCCCTTTCTTCCGCGTGCCGCGAACGAACGCCGGAGCGCGAGCGGCGACAGCAGACGATGTTCTTTCTCGCCACCTGCTTGTAGCACGTTGGGCCGCACTCTACAATGCCCTTATGAGCGAAATCCACGAAGAGTGCGGCGTTGCCGCCATCTATCATCTTCCCGGGCAAGGCACCAGCCCCCTCTGCCCAAACGATAACCTGGACAACACCTCGCGTCTGATGCCGCGCATGCTCCTCGACGTGCAAAACCGGGGCCAGCTTGCCGCCGGCATGACCACGTACAACCCCTGCCGGAAGCAGCTCATCGACACCCACAAGAATGTGGGGACCGTGAGCGAGGTGTTCCGCTTGGGCCACCGCGAGGCGGCCGAGCGGCTCATGCAGTCCTACGCCGGCCGCGCGGCGATCGGCCACGTTCGCTACGCGACCTGCGGGCACGACGACCGCAGCTACGCGCAGCCCTTCGAACGGCACCACCTCAAGAAGCACAAGTGGTTCAGCTTCGCGTTCAACGGCCAACTTGCCAACTACGCGGCCCTGCGCGACGAACTGCTCGACAACGAGGACAACTACCTCGCCCGCGAGACCGACACCGAAATCCTCATGCACCAGGTCAGCCGGACTCTGGCCGCCAGCCGGCATCCGATGCTCAGCGACGTGTGCCGACAACTGGCCAACACGATCGACGGCGCGTATAGCATCGTCATGCTCGACGCCCTGGGCAACATGATGGTCGCCCGCGATCCGCTGGGCATCAAGCCGCTCAGCTACGCGATCGAGGGCCCGATGTTCGGCGCGGCCAGCGAAAGCGTGGCCCTGCTGAATATCGGGTTTTCCGCGGAGAGCATTCGGTCACTGCCCCCGGGGCAAGCCGCGATCATTTCCGACGGGCAGCTTCAGTTCGAGCAGTTCGCCCCCAGCCTGCGGACCGCCCACTGCTTCTTCGAGTGGGTGTACTTCTCGAACGTGGCCAGTACGCTCGACGGGCGCAACGTGTACCTTTCGCGCAAGGCGCTGGGCGAAGAGTTGGCCCGGCTCGAAACCGTGCCCATCGACGAGCACAGCGTCGTGGTGCCCGTGCCCGATACCAGCAAGGCGGCGGCCGACGCCATGGCCTACGCGCTGAAGATACCGTGCGTCGAGGGGCTCATTCGCAACCGGTACTCCGGCCGCACGTTCATCGAGGGGGCCCGAAGCCGCGCGCAAAAGGCCAACACAAAGTACACGCCGCTGCGCGAGGTGCTCGACGGGAAGCGGGTGTTTCTGGTCGAAGATTCGGTCGTGCGCGGCACGACTTTGAAGGCTTTGCTCGAACGGGTGCGGCAGCTTGGCCGGCCGCGGGAAATCCACGTGCGCGTGGCTTGCCCCCCCATCATCGCGCCCTGCTTCTACGGCATCGACATGTCGACCATTAGTGAACTGTTCGCCCCGTCGTTCCTCGAGGACGGCGTGCTTACCCCGGATGCCGAGGCCCGCATGGCCGAGGTGTTCGGGGCCGAATCGCTCCGCTACCTGCCGGTCGATTCGGTCGCCCGGGCGATCGGTTTGCCTCCCGATTCGCTGTGCCAGGCATGCATCTCCGGCGAGTACCCTACCACGTGCGGCCGACGGCTGGCCGAGGAGGCGCGCCAGCACTTCGAGTCGGGCAGGAAAGGCCGCTGTTACGAGATTGCCGGCCGAAGTTGACCTGGGAATTCGACTTCCCATGCTGGGTTGCGCCGGTCGCAGTTGCAAAGACAAGGGCTTCCACAATGAGAAGTACACCGAGGAGCATACGGCCAACTGGACCGGCTTCTGGGGGAACAACGTCGGCCACGTGGTCGATGGGCACTTGCTGCGCGACGGCTCGGGCTACTACCTGTGGGGCTGGAACCGCGAGGTGCCCTCGGCCGTCTGCTTCATCGACATCATCGGTTCAAGGGCCACGGCCGGCAGTGTCGTCCGCATGATCGGCTCGCCCGTGTTCGGCAACACCATCCGCTTCAGCGAGGTGATCGACTTCCGCTACCGCCCGAGCTTCGATATCCAGCCCGGCTGGCTGCAAGACATGGACCCGAACGAGCGCGCGGCGATCAGCATCGAGGGTGTCCACCGGCACGAGGGCGTTCCCGAAAGTGCGCCGGTGAAGCACTGGAACGTGATCGAGGCCGCACACCTGTACGACGGTCCGCGCGGCATCCGCATTTCGCCCGAGGCCGGCACGACCATCCTCCGGCGCAACGCGATCCACGTCGACGGCGAGGCCCTGGTGGACGAGGGCGGCCGGGCGGTGGTGATCGAGTAAGGCCGCAATCGAAGATGTGCCGAACACTGATTCTGCTTTGTATGGCCAAAGGTCAGTATGCCGGGCCGTACCTTTCGCCTCCACGAACCGGGCAACAGCAAAGCCGATTGACCCGCACGCTCGCGTGAAGTATTCTGAGCTAATGTGCGGGCGGCTACGCGCCGGCCGTTGCCGCCGTGCCACCTCGCCCACCTTCCTTCCACAACACCACCAGTGAGGATACGCTCATGTCGGGTCCCAAATCGTTGTCTCGCCGTGCTTTTTTGGAACGGGCATCGGCCCTGGGAGCCGTTGGGGTGGCCACGCCGGCGCTGATTCCCGGCCGGGCCTTGGGTGAGGCCGGCCAGCCCGGGGCCAACGAGAGGATCGGCGTCGCGCTGATCGGCTGCGGCGGCATGGGCCGGGCGAACCTGGGCGCGTGCGCCGGGCAGACCGACGTGGTCGTCCGCGGCGCATGCGATCCCTGGAAGCCTCGCCGCGACGCCGTGGCGGCCCAGTGGAAGGATACCTGCAAGCCGTACCACGACTACCGCGAGGTGCTCGAGCAGAAGGACGTCGACGCGGTCATCATCGCCTCGCCACCGCACTGGCACGCCTTGATGGCCGTCGACGCGTGCGAGGCGGGCAAGGACCTGTACCTCCAGAAGCCGATGACGCTGCACCTGGCCGAAAGCCTTGCCGTGCGCAATGCCGTGAAGAAGCACGGACGCATCAGCCAAATCGGCACGCAAATCCACGCTACGCAGAATTACCGCCGCGTCGTGGAACTGGTCCAGGCCGGCAACCTGGGACCCGTCACCACCGTGCGGACGTTCAACGTGATGAACCAGGGCCCGAACGGCGTGGGCACCGACCCGAACACGACGGCCCCGGACAACCTCGACTGGGACCTCTGGTGCGGCCCGGCCCCGCTGCGCCCGTATAACGCGATCCTCGCCGCCAACAGCTATAACCACTGCTCGTTCATGGACTACAGCGGCGGCTGGCTGCCCGGCATGGCCCCGCACATCATCGACCTGCCCGTCTGGGCCCTGGAACTGGGCTACCCGAAACAGATCACCTGCACCGGCGGACGGTTCGTCATTGAGGACGACGGCGACGCCCCGGACGTCCAGGAGGTGCTTTGGAAGTATCCCGGTGTGACGATGACCTGGATGTCGTCGCTCGTGAACAGCTACGGCTTCGACCTGCACGGCGAGCCGGTGCCGAAGCGGCGGCTGGGCATTTACTTCCACGGGCTCAACGGCACGATGTACTGCAACTACGGCATGCACAACATCGTGCCGGAGGGGAACCGCATGGACGGCATGGAAACTCCCGAGCCGTCGATCCCGCCCTCGCCGGGCCACGAACGTGAATGGCTCGACTCGATCAAGAGCCGCGAGGAACCGAGTTGCAGCGTGTTCTACCACGTGAAAGTGGACGTGCCGCTCGTGCTGGCCAACCTGTCGTACCGGCTAGGCCGTTCGATCCGGTTCGACCCGGATGCCGAACGCATCATCGGCGACGACGAAGCCGCCCGCCTGGCCAAGCCCGACTATCGCGCCCCGTGGAAGTTCCCCGAGCAGTATTTGGCGTGAGGCCGTCTTGGGCCGTGCAAAACCATAATCTGCCGGGAGCGAGCGACGTGCGATAGGCTTTCAGCCTGTCTTTTCGGCCGACTTAGGGCCCGCGAATGAATAACTGGCCGATTTGGACGGGCTGCGGCTACGGCTGGGCGCCGTCAGGCTGCATCGACGTATAGGCAATATGTCTGCTTCGCCTTCCTTCGC
>CAYPWB010000370.1:0-6121 GCA_964414315.1 uncultured Planctomycetaceae bacterium
TTTGTGCGAAGCACCCGAAGGGCCGTCCCGGCAAATTGGACCTGTCCCGTTTTCCCCGCCTGTTGGAGTTCACGCTTTAGCGTGCTGGATATCGCACACGCTTGGTTCACACGCTGAAGCGTGAACTCCAACAGGGCCGCTGCAAGCCCGTTTGTGCACCAAAACGCCCGTTTCCCCGCAGGCGCTACTCTTCCCGCTTCGGTACGCCCAACTCCGCCAGCTTGGCGGCCACGTCCGACGCGTGGGTGGCGGTTTGCACGTCCTTGTCGATGTGAAGAATCTTGCCGTCCTTGCCGATGAAGAACGTCCACCGGCGCGGGATCGGGCGCAACGTGCCGATCACGCCGTACGCCCGGGCAACATCGCCCTTCGGGTCGCTGAGGATCGGGTAGTCGGCCCCGACCGACTCGGCGAACTTGGCGTTCTGCTCGGCCGTATCGCAACTTGCCGTGAAGTAGGCCACGTCGAACGCCTTCAGCACGTCGCTATCGCGGGCCAGCACCGTGCACTGGACCGTGCAGCCCGGCGTGAACGCCTTGGGGAACCACGCAAGCACGACCGCCTGCTTGCCGCGAAAGTCTTTCAGGGCGTACGTTTCGCCGTCGCTGCCCGGCAGCTCGAAGTCGGGCGCTTCGTCGCCCGGCTTCAGTTCGTCGGCCGCCAGGCGGCTCACCGCGGCCAGGATCGCTACCCCCGCCACCAGAACCACCGCCGCACCTAGAGCCCATCGCATCTGTCTTCCTCCCATGTCGGTTCCTCGTTTGTCCCAGTTCTCAAACGCCGGTTTACGTGGGAATTGTAGCGGCCTGCCCGAAAAAAGCCAGTGCGAGCTGCCGAAACTCGGCGACATTCACGCTGGTCAACCGGTCGAGACGCGACTATAATCGTCTGTTTTTCCACCTTCCAGCATCCTGCCATGATCCGCCCTGCCGGACCTCTCGAACCACCCCCGGATTACGCGCACGAACCCCCGCCCGGCGAGTGCCTTGCGCCCCGGCTGCAAGCATCGCCTTACGATCGGCGGTTCTGGCTGGCCTATCTGGCCAATATTCAGGTCATGGTTGCCATTGCCATGCTGTTCCGCTACGCCGATTTCGTGTTGCTTCTCGGGGGGAGCGAGTGGCACCTCGGCTGGATTGTCGGTATCGGGATGGTCGGCAGCCTGGCCGTCCGACTGGCCATGGGCCAGGCGATCGACACCTACGGGCCACGGCTGATCTGGCTCGGTGCGGTCGTCTTGTTCGCCCTGGTGTGCTTCGCGCATACGGCGGTCGCCACGCACCAAGGGCCGGGCATCTACCTGTTGCGCATTGCGTTCTCCTGCGCCATCGCCGGTATCTTCGGCGGGTCGATGACTTTCGTGTCCTCGCGCGTGTCGGTCGTCCGGCTCGCTGAAATGTGGGGCATGCTCGGAACCGCCGGCTTCCTCGGCATTATGATCGGCCCGACGCTGAGCGACTGGTTGATCGGCAGCGGGCCGCTCCTGCGTCCGCAACTCGACCGGATGTTCGTCGTGGCCGGTTTGCTCGGGTGTGGGTCGGTCGGGTTCGCCTACCTGGCCACGCGCGGCGAACTCCCTCGTCCGCGCCGCCGGCAGCCGGCGTCCCTGCTGTACCTGCTGCGCCGCTATCATCCCGGCACGGTGCTGATGGTCGGCATTGCCATGGGAATAGCGATTGGGTTTCCTAATACGTTTTTGCGGACGTTTTCCGCCGACTTGGCCATCCCGCGCATCGGGCTGTTCTTCGGCGTCTACGCGCCGGCGGCCATCCTCACGCGTATCGCCACGCGCCGGCTGCCGGAACGTTTCGGCCCCGAGCCGCTGATCCCCCTGGGCCTGGGCGGATTCATGCTCAGCCAGCTCCTGTTCCTGCTCGTGCGCAGCGAATGGCAGCTCATTCTGCCGGGCATCGGCTATGGAGTTTCCCACGCCATCCTGTTTCCGTGCGTCGTGGCCGCCGGCAGCAGCGCATTCCCCGACGAACACCGGGGCGTGGGCAACCTGCTTATCCTGGCCATGTTCGACCTGGGCATCCTCATCGGGGCGCCGATGGTCGGCATTGGGTTGGAAACAGCCCGACTTGCCGGGCTCGCCCCGTACCCGGCCGTCTTCCTCGCCGTCGCCGCGACGATGGGCGCCACGGCGATGGTCTACCGGCTCACCTGGCGGCGCGGCGACCGGCCGTGGCAGCACCTGCGGCACGATCACGCCGTCGGCACTCGCAGCGAACTTCGCCGCGAGCCCTCGGTGGAAATCGCCGCCACCGAGTAGGGCAAGCTTTGCCCGCCGATCCCTTCACCCAACCGCGGGACCACTCCAGCGGCCTGCCCCGGTTTTCACGGCCCCGAGCGACACCTTGTCCAACCGTGAACCGGGAATGAGCGTTTTCGTCGCGACTCGGGCTTTACAAGGCGAGCCGATTTCGCGAAAATAGGGGCATCGTGGGGAAACCGGAACCGGTCCAATTCGTGCGAAGCCCCGGAAGGGCCGTCGTGCTAAATCGGCGCCGTTTCGGTTTTCCCGCAAGCCGTGTAGCGGCGTAAACGAACCATCCATCCTGCGGCCGGCCCTCTTTCGGGGCTTGGCCGCGTTTTTTCACCCCGGTGCCGCCGGGCGCCATCAACGAGGTGTGCCATGTCCGACCGCATTCCGATGACCCGCGTTGGCTACGATAAGCTCCGGGCCGATTTGGACCATCTTACTTCGGTCGAATTACCGGAAATCCTGGAGCGGGTGGCGAACGCTCGGGCCGAGGGCGACCTGAGCGAGAATGCCGAGTACCAGTACGGCCAGGAGAGCCGCATGCACATGGAGGCCCGTATTCGCGACCTCCGCGACCGCCTCTCACGCGCCACCCTGGTCGATCCGGCGCAAATGCCCCGCGGCGAAGTCGCTTTCGGCGCCACCGTCAAACTGAAAGACCTCGACTTCGGCGATGAGGAGGAGTACACCCTGGTCGGCGCCGGCGAGGAGAATTACGACGAAGGCAAGATCCTGTTCACCAGCCCCATCGGCCAGGGACTCGCCGGCAAGAAGATCGGCGAACAGGTGGCCATCGAGGTTCCCCAAGGAACCGTCCGCTTCGAGGTGCTCGACGTCAGCTACGCCGAGTGAGCGCAACCGGTATCGAGAGGCGAGCGGGGGCCGCGAGGCCCCTGTTTCTGCGAAACGTCGCCCGGTTGGAGTTCACGCTTCAGCGTGCCGGGGAACGCACACGCTAGGTTCGCACGCTAAAGCGTGAACTCGAACAGCGGCAGTTCACGAGCGCTCGCCGGGTGTCACACAACGATGCGACGATCCACCGCGGCACGCTATTCCGGTGGAGTTTGCGGGTAGTCGGCCCCGGCAAGGCTGCGGGCGACCGACTCCTGCCAGGCGGTCAGCGCGGCCTTCATTCGTTCCACCCGCTCGGGCTGCTCGTCGGAAAGGTCGTTCGTTTCGGCGTTGTCCGCGGCGAGGTCGTACAGTTCGTACCGAGCGTCTGCACTGCCCCTGGCAGCCAAACGGTGCAGTTTGTACCGACCATCGTTCCAGGCGGCATGGCCGGGGAAGCGGCCCTCAAGAAGCGAGTCGGGGGTGTCCTCGGGCCGATGCGGGACGGCGTAGGGCTTGCCCGGCTCCGCACGCCCTTCCTGCGCCGCGAGCATGCGAGACATGATCTGCCTGCTTGGCGTCGACACTCCGCCCGCCGGATAGGCCCAGAATCCCAGCGACGTCTCGCGCTGTTCCATCTTCCCGTCGATCAGCGGCACGAGGCTCACGCCGTCCAGCGGCGGCTGTTCGGGCACGGTCACGCCGGCCAGTTCCAGCAGCGTGGGATAGATGTCGACCGTGCCGCTAAGCACCTCGCTCGTACGGGGTTTGCGAATTCTGGCGGGCCACTCGAGGACCGTCGGTACGCGCAACCCGCCCTCGTAAATGCTCCCCTTCCGCCCACGTAGCCCGCCCGTCGACCCGACCGGCAGCGCGCCGTTGTCGCTCGTGTACCACACCAGCGTATCCTCGGCGATGCCCAGTTCGCGCAGTTCCTTGCGCAACAGCCCGATCGCGTGGTCCATGGCGGTGATTTCGCCGTAGAAGTGCTGCAGTTTTTTGGGCTCGTCGGCGTACAGGGCGAGGTACTCGTCGGTGGCGACGTGCGGCTGGTGCGGCGAGCCGAACCACACGACCGCCAGGAACGGCTGGTCGCTGGACGCCACTTGGCGGATGAACCGGAGCGCCGCCTCGACCGTCACGTGCGAGCCCTCGCCCTCGGTGCGCACCACTCGGCCCTTGTGGCTCATCAGCGGACTGTTTTCGTAGAAGTTCGGCGCCGAGAACCATTCGTCGAATCCGCTGGCGCCCGGCGACACCGGACATCCGGCTTCCACCGATCCGAGGTGCCATTTGCCGAAGTGGCCCGTGGCGTACCCAGCCGTCTTCAGGGCCTCGGCGATGGTGATCTCCTCGGGCCGTAGCGTGCGTCCCCAGGAAAAGCACCCGAAACGGTTCGGGTGCCGACCGGTCATCACACTGCCGCGCGTGGGCGAGCAGACGGGCGCCGCGGCGTAGAACCGGTCGAGCCGCAGCCCGGTGGCGGCCATTTCGTCGAGTACCGGCGTTTTCAGCACCGGATGCCCGTAGTAGCCCACGTCGCCCCAGCCCTGGTCGTCCGCCATGAGCAACACGAAGTTGGGTTTCTCATCGGCCGGCAGCGTCGCCGCGTATGTCGTCAGCATGGTACATGCCAGCGCCCGCCCCATGAGCGTTACGAAACGTCGATTCAGCATCTGCATGATGTTTGCCTCCCGGAAATCCGGTGATTACGAATGCGAAATGTCCGGCCTTTGCGGTAGCGTCAGGCGGAAGGTGGTTCCGTGCGGTTCGGCACTGGTGAAGCCGAGTCGGCCGCCGAGATACCGTTCGCCGAACAACTTCATGCTGTACGTGCCGATCCCCCGCCCACTTTCGCCCTTCGTACTGAACGACCTCTGAAATATCTGCAACTGTACCTTCTCCGGCATGACCGCGGCGTTGTGAACCGTGAAACTCACCTCGTCGCCGGCCGCGGCGCAGGCGAGGGTGACCGTGCCGCCGGGTGGCGTGGCCTCCAGTGCGTTCTTCACCATGTTCCCAAGCACGCGCAGCAACAGGGTCTCGTCGGAAACCATGGCACCGTTCCAGCATGGCCCCAGGGTAAGCGTACGGCCCTCGGCTACCGGGTGCCGGCCGTAACGGACGCAGAAATCCTCGAGCAGGGGACGCACCTGCACGCTCTCGGGCTGCACCTGGTAATCGCCCGACTCGGCGGCGAGAAGGTCGCGCTGCGCCTGGATTTCAGCAACAATCTGTTCGGCCAAGGTGCTCAGTCGCTGGCAAATCTCCGTTTCTTCCGGCGCTTCGTGGCTCAGGTATCTGGCGTATCCCTGGATGCAACCTGCCGTATTGAGAATGTCGTGGAAGAATGTTCGTTGCAGCACGGTCAGCCGCTTCAAATGGCTGATGTCTTCAACAGCGGCGACGATGAAGCACTCGCCGCCCAATTGGAACGGTGTGGCGGTTACCCGCAAATCCATCGGAACTGTGCCGTCGGGGGTTCTTGCCAGAATGCGGCATTCGCGGACAGCCTTCTGCCGGCTATTCTGGCTTGCGAGAACCGCCTCGACCGCGCCGCAGGTGGCGCAGTGGCGAGCGGTGCCGCAGCCGTCGGGCCCTTCCGCAGCCCGAATGCACTCGACCGCCTCGCCCGGCCGCTTGCCCACGACCTGTCCGGCCGGCAAGCCCAGGATGTCGAGCAGCGCCTCGTTCGCTGCCACAATTTGCCGCTTGGCGTTGAGCACCATGACCATGTGGGGCATGGCGTTGAGCGTTTCGGTAAGCAGCGGAGCTTGCACAACGGTTGCGGAAGCGCGTGCAAGTTGATCCGCCGTATCGCGGCCCGCCGGCGCGAAGTAGGTCGCCACTTCCCCGCGCCCCGTCGGGAAATACGACCCGCCTAGCGATGTATTTGGCGTGGAGTCCATAATCGACCGGTAACCGCCCCCAATTGTCGACACCCCATCATCCCACGCAACCCCCCCTCGCCCAGTAGGCCCGGCAGGATTCGAACCTGCAACCAACAGATTATGAGTCTGCTGCTCT
>CAYPWB010000371.1:0-6084 GCA_964414315.1 uncultured Planctomycetaceae bacterium
ACGGCGCGGTCGAGGTATTCGGGTGTCATGCGGGGCGCCTCGCCGCAATAGCAGCAGTAGTTGCGGATTTGCAGCAGCAGGTCGCGCGGGTGGCAGAACCGGAGCGGGCGGCCCGCAGCCTTGTAGTGGGTTTCCAGCAGGTACTTGGCGGCCGCGGCGTCGTAGCCGATGCCGAGCTTCCCGGCCATCAGTTCGAGCAGGTCGCAAAACTCCTGTTCGGTCGGGTCGATGGCTTCGATCTTGTACGGAATACGTCGCAGGAACGCCTCGTCGACCAAATCGCGCGGCTCCAGGTTCGTCGAGAAGACCACGAGTTGGTCGAACGGCACGCGGATTTTCTTGCCGTTGGGCAGGTTCAGGAAGTCGTACCGCATTTCGAGCGGCACAATCCATCGGTTCAACAGCTCATCGACGCTCATCCGCTGGCGGCCGAAGTCGTCGATCACCAGCGTGCCGCAGTTGCTTTTCAACTGCAGCGGCGCCTCGCTGATGCCCGTCGACGTGTTGATGGTCACCTCGAGCTGCGACATGGTCAGCTCGCCGCCGGCGACGATCGTCGGCCGCTTGACGCGCACCCATCGCCGGTCGATCTTCCCCTTGTCAAGCAGACCGCCGTTGGACGGGAGCGGCGCTTCGACGTGGTTGACCGGGTCGAACAGGCGGACAATTTCGCCGTCGATGCCGATGGCGCGTGGAATCCAGATGGTTTCGCCGAACGCGGCCGTCACGCGTTCGGCAATGCACGTCTTGCCGTTGCCCGGAGGACCGAACAGGAACAGTCCCCGCCCGCTGTTGATTGCCGGGCCGAGGCGGTCGAGCATCTTTTTGTTCAGCAGCAGGTCCTTGAAGGCACGGCGGAGGTCGTCGGGCGTGGGATGCTGGCCGGTGAGCGACTGGGCGTCGACCGCCGCGATGTAATCGTTCAAGGTGACCGGGGCGGCGCCGAAGTAGGTGCAGTGCTGCGCGAAGCGGCGCCCGCGCTCCCGGCCCATGTCGCTAAGCTGGTACTGGTAATCGTTCATCGGGGCGGAACCGCGATGCCCGACAAGCTGGTCGTTCTTCATCCTGCGCAGCAGTTCGTCGACGAGGACGAAGGGCAGCTTGACCTGGTCGGCGATGTCGCGGCCCGAGGCGTCGCCCCGCGCCACCAGGAACTTCAGCACCAGCGCCTCGACCTCGCTCTCGGTCAGGCCGGCCGCCGCGATGGAAGACGGCTCGACGGGCAGGAAGCCGGCGTCGCTCATGCCGTCGCCCTCCGACGGCGAATCCTCCGAGCCCGCCGCCGTCGGTTCCGAAAGCTTCTGGATGCGTCCGAGCAGCGCGTCGAGTTTCTCGTCCTTCTCCTCGTGGGCATCGTGGTCCGGCTCGGTGGCGGCAAGCGAATCCCACGGGTTGGCGTCGTCCGCCGTGCCATGCTGGGCCAGGCGGGCCAACAGATTCTCGTTGGAAATGTCCGGCATAATTTCAAACCATCGGAGGGGGGCAATGCCTCGGGGCTCTTCCGCTTCCAGGTGCAAACCCTTCGGCCGAAAGGCAGCGTTCTGCCCGATACGGCGGACGGCACGACAGAGCGTGCCTGCGACTTTGTCGGGCTTTGCACCCGGAAACGGGAGACCCTGCGGCAGCGATTCTGTCTGAGCGCGCGGCCTCATCTCAAAGGTAGCTTGCAAGCGGCAGGCTGCGGCTGCCCAATCGCGGCCCGGCCCGGCCGATCCTTTGTGGTGTACCGGTCGTAACGAATCGCACGGCGCGTATAATCCTGCATCGGCGCCGGCGCACGCCGTATTGCTGATTTGCACAAGAACCCGCCAATCGAGTGACCTAATGCCCCCACCCCTGCGCGTCGGCGCAGTTACGTACCTGAACGCCCGGCCGTTGACCCGATTTCTGTCCGAGGAATTGCCCGACGCGGTCATCGTTTGCGATGCGCCCAGCCGCCTGGCCCGGCAACTGCTGGCGGGCGAGTTGGACGTCGCGTTGATTCCGTCGATCGAGTACGCGCGCAACTCGGCAATGCGCATCGTTTCCGACGCGTGCGTGGCCTGCGAAGGGCCCGTGCGCAGTGTGAAGCTGTACGGCCGGGTGCCGCCCGAGCAGATTCGCTCGCTGGCGCTGGACGCCGGCTCGCGCACCAGCGTGACGCTCGGGCGTTTGATGCTTCGTGAGCAGCTCGGCCTTCAGCCGCAGCTTGTCGATTTGCCCTTGGGCGCCGACTACGAACAGGCCGACGCCGACGCCATTCTGGTCATCGGCGACCGCGGCTTGGTGGAGCCCAGCGGGCAGTTTGTTTTTGCGTGGGACCTGGGCCGCCGTTGGGCCGAATGGCAGCGCCTGCCGTTCGTATTCGCTATGTGGATCGCCCGGCCGGAGGTCGAGTTGGGCCGCCTCGCCGAGCGGTTGGCGGCCGCGCGCGACCGAGGGGTGGCGCACCTCGACGCCATCGCCCGCGAAGAAGCACCGTCGCTCCCCATCGACGAGGCAGAGTGCCTGGCCTACCTGCGCGACAACCTGTCGTTCATGCTCGGGCCGCGGCAGCGGCAGGGGCTGGCGCGGTTCTACGAGTTGGCGGGCCGGCACGGGCTGGCCCCGCGCGGCGTAACGCCCGTGTGCGAACTTGTGCCTGCCCCGCTTCCTGCCCCGGCGGCGCTGGAAGCCGGCAGCGCCAACCCGACCGGCCCGGGCGGCAAAACGGATCGGACCCCGGCGGCGATCCTGAAAGGGGCGGCCGAAGGAGAGCGGATCTCGGCCGAGGATGCACTCGCCCTGCTCCAGTCCGACGACCTGCCCAGGCTCGGCCGCGCGGCCAACGCCATGGCAATGCGCTTGCACCCCGAGCCCGTGCGCACCTACAACATTGACCGGAACATCAACTACACGAACGTGTGCACGGGCGGCTGCCGGTTCTGCGCTTTCTCGTGCCGGCCGGGCGCCGAGGACGGATACGTCATTACCCGCGAGGAGCTGTACCGAAAAATCCAGGAGACCATTGCCCTGGGCGGCAACCAGATTCTGCTGCAGGGCGGCATGAATCCGGCGCTGGGACTCGAATGGTACGAGTCGCTGCTGGGCGACGTGAAACGCCGCTTTCCGACCGTCCACATCCACGGGCTGAGTCCGCCGGAGGTGTGGCACCTGGCGGTGCAGTCGGGGCTGCACGTGGGCACGGTTCTGGCCCGGCTGCGCGAGGCCGGCCTGGGCAGCCTGCCCGGCGGGGGCGCCGAAATTCTCGTCGACCGCGTTCGGCGGCAGGTCAGCCCGTGCAAGTGCTCCGCCGAGCAATGGCTGGCCGTGTGTCGGGCCTGGCACAACCTGGGCGGCCGCGGCACCGCCACGATGATGTTCGGCCACGTGGAAACCCCGGCCGATCGTGTTGAGCATCTGGTCCGCCTGCGGGCATTGCAGGACGAGACGGGCGGTTTTACCGCCTTTATCGCCTGGCCGTTTCAACCGGGTTGCACCGACCTGGCCGATCTACCGAAACACGGCGCCCACGACTACTTGAAGACCCTCGCCATTGCCCGGCTTTTCCTCGACAACTTCCCCAACCTCCAGGCAAGCTGGGTGACTCAGGGAATCGAGGTGGGGCAGCTCGCGCTGCGATTCGGCGCCAACGACTTCGGGAGTTTGATGATTGAAGAGAATGTGGTGGCGGCGGCCGGTACCGTATTCCGCACAACCGAGAAGGAGATGCGACGCCGCATTGCGCAACTCGGCTTCCGGCCCGCTCGCCGCGACGTCTTCTACCGCCTCCTGGACGAAACGCAGTAAGGTACGATACAATAGGAGGAGCAGCGGGGGAGCTGTGCTCCCTTGCCGCCCTGTCCTCCTTGCCTCCATTCGCAGGGCATCTCCCTCCCGGGCACGCCATGATCCACGTCGACCAGCTTGCGAAGCATTACGACGACCTGAAGGTCGGTCGGGTGGTGGCGCTGGACGGCGTATCGTTCGACGCGCAGCCCGGCCAGGTGTACGGACTGCTCGGCCCCAACGGCGCCGGCAAGACGACCACGCTGCGCATCCTCAGCACCCTGCTGAAGCCGACCGGCGGGTCGGCTTCGATCAACGGATACGACGTGGTTCGCCAGGCCGAGGCGGTGCGCCGCGAGATCGGGTTCATGTCGGCCAGCACGGCCGTGTACGACCGCATGACCGGTTGGGAAATGGTCGAATACTTCGGCCGGCTGCACGGCATTCCCGACGACGAACTGCGCGACCGCATGGAAACCCTATTCAAGCGTCTGAAAATGGACGATACCCGCGACGTGCTCGGCGCGAAGATGTCGACCGGCATGAAGCAGCGGGTATCCATTGCGCGGGCGATCATCCACGACCCGCCGGTGCTCATTTTCGACGAAGCGACCGCCGGGCTCGACGTGCTCGTGGCCCGAGCCCTGCTGGGCACCGTGGCGGAGCTGCGCGACCACGGCAAGTGCATCCTGTTTTCGACGCACATCATGCGGGAGGCCGAGAAGCTGTGCGACCGCATCGCCATTGTGCACCGTGGGCACATTCTGGCCGAGGGGACGCTGGAGGAACTTCGCGAACGCTACCACGAGCACGACCTCGAAGAACTGTTCTTCCACCTGATTACCGAGCATAACGCCATCCATTCCTCCCTCGCCGGCGCGGCAACCGAAGCGGCATGAAACTCGCAAAAGTGAAGCTGGTGCTCGCCCGCGAAGTGCGCGATCAATTGCGCGACCGCCGCACCCTGTTCATGATCTTCGTGCTGCCGCTGCTCTTGTATCCGCTGCTGGGCATGGGGTTCTTCCAGGTATCGCAGTTCATGCGGGAAACGCCAAGCCGGGTGCTCGTGGTGGGCGTGCGCGAGTTGGACCATTTTCCCCGCTTGTTCGAGGGCGCCCGCTTCGACCCCGACCTGTTCGGCTCGGCCGAGGAGTGGAAACTGCTGGAGGTGACCTTCGCGCCGACCGAACCGGGGGCCGACCATTCGGAACCCCTCGATACGCGCGAGGCGGCGTGGCAGGCGGTCGAAGACGGCCGCTACGACGCGGCGCTCTACTTCCCGAGCAACTTCGCCCGACGGCTCGACGCGTTTCGCGACGCGCTGCGAAACCAGGCGTCGGTAGTGCTCCGCTCGGAAGCGGGCGAGCAGCCGGTTGCCGCCGCCGATTTGAGCCTGGCCGTGCCAAGCCCGGAAATCATCCACAGCACGGCCTTCGAGAAATCGTTGATTGCCGATGTGCGCCTTGCCCAAGTGCTGCGGCGATGGACCGATCGGATCGGGGTCGACAATTTGGCCATTGGCGGGCTTCCGCCGTCGGCGGCGCGGCCCTTCATCCTGCAGTCGGCCGACGTCGCGCACGAAACGCCCCAGCAAGGCGCCGCCCGATGGTCGAAAATCCTGCCCATGATGCTCGTCCTTTGGGCGATGACCGGCGCCTTCTACCCGGCCGTCGACCTGTGCGCCGGCGAGAAGGAGCGAGGCACCCTGGAAACCCTGCTGTGCAGTCCCGCGCTGCGCAGCGAGATTGTCGTGGGCAAGTTGCTTACCATCATGTTGTTTAGCGCCGCGACGGCTTTGCTGAACCTGCTGAGCCTCGGCCTGACAGGGGCCGTCGTTTTGAGCCAGCTCGACGGGTTCGGCGCTCCGCCCGGGTTCGCCGTCCTGTGGCTTGGCGTTGCCTTGTTGCCTGTCGCCGCCCTGTTCAGCGCGTTGTGCCTTGCGCTGGCCGCCTTCGCCCGCAGCACGAAGGAAGGGCAGTATTACCTGATGCCGCTGATGCTCGTCACCATGCCGCTGAGCGTGCTGCCGATGGCGCCCGGCGTGGAACTGACCCTCGGCAACGCACTCATCCCCATAACCGGGGTGGTGCTGCTGCTTCGCAGCGCGTTGGAAGGGCACTACTGGCAGGCATTGCAGTTCGCGCCGCCGGTCATCGCGGTCACGCTGGCGTGTTGCCTGCTGGCCATCCGGTGGGCGGTCGACCAGTTCAACACGGAAGCCGTGCTGTTCCGCGAGAGCGAGCGGTTCGACCTTTCGGCATGGCTGAAACGCCTGGTGCGCGAGCGGCAGCCGACGCCTTCGGTCGCGGCGGCGGTGGCGTGCGGCGTCCTGATCCT
>CAYPWB010000372.1:0-6052 GCA_964414315.1 uncultured Planctomycetaceae bacterium
CGGTTAGAACGTCCGGCCGAAATCGCGCTGCTGCGGTACGGCAACGGCTCCGGGCATGTCGATGCGCGGCGCGGCCAGCAGCGTTTCCTTGCCCTGTTCAATCGCTCGGAGCATGGCCTGGTAACGCGGGTCGTCGGGCGTTGCGAACGCGGCGTCGCCCTCGGCGGCGCGGCCGCCGGCCGACCGGGCCAGGTTGTCCAGCAGCACGCGGCTGTACTGCGGGCGGGTCAGGTTGATGTCGGCGTGGCGAAGCCCTCGGATTCGCTCAGGGAAATACCGCGGGTTGATCTTCGTTCTCGGCGCCACGTCGCCGGGCAGCCCGGCCGCCCGATACGCTTCGACAAACGCGGCGAACCACGGCAAGGGTTTGTTGCCGCGGCCAAGCCACGTATCGCGGCCGCCCACGGTGTGCGGCCGCGACATGGCCCAGGTGCCGTAGTATGGAACGTTCGCATCGATCCAGGCGTAGATGGCCCGACGGCTTTCGGGTTCGACGTCCACGTCGCCGTGCTTCTGTTCGAGCATTTCCGTCAGGCGGCTCACGTACGAGCCGGTGGCCAGCGGCGGGAAGTTGCCGGTCGGCGCGCCGTGCAGATGATAAGCGGCCACCAGGCCGGGTGTGAACACGAGCGTTTCGTACGCCATGCTGAACAGGCGGGTCTTGTCGCCCGACAGGTCGACGCCGCCTTCCGGGTTCGCCCCCTGGTGGCAGTCGACGCAGTAGCGGTCCAGCACCGGCTGCACGTGCCGCACGAAGTCGACCGGGCCGCCGCCCCACGAGGGCGACGTGATGCGGTCCGGCGGCCGCTCAAGCCGCTTGACGGCCGAGGGGCGCATCGCCGGCGCACGAAAACGCGACTCGTGGCAGCCGATGCAACTTTGCGTCTCGCCGGCGGTGACCTGCGTGACCGTACCCATCCGGCGAATCTCCTTGCCGTCGGCGTCGAGGGCCTGGAAGTACAACTCCACACCCGCCGGAGCGACGAAGTACGCCGAGCCGTTGTCGTCGACCGGCACCGTACCGTAGTTGACTTTCACGTAATAGGTTCCTTCGCCGACGGCCGGATAGTGATCGCTGTACCGGGGACCCTCGGTGTTGTACCGCTTGGGCACCTGCGACATGACTCGCAACGTCCGAACCTGTCCCCGCTCGACGCCCGAGGAAAGCAGCCCTTCGTAAACGTCCTGCACGAAGAAGCGGCCTTCGCCTTCCGGCTCCGAAGGCGGTTGGCCGGGCAACCGGTGCGGCACCGGGCGGGGCGCAAGCGGCATCGGATGGAAGCAACTCGTGTCGGGATCGTCGTACAGCGGGGTCTTGAAGCCCGTTTCGTCCATCAAGTACAGACGGTAACGCCGCGGACCCTCGGCGGCGGGTCCTCCGTACGATACGAGGAAAAGGTCTTCGGCCAGCGGCCAGGGATCGGCGTACGACCAGGGGTGGAATACGTCGCCCGGCTGCCAGTTCGCATCCTGCCAGTCGCGCCCTTTGGCAACGCGGTAGGGAACTTCGGGCGTGAGCGATCGCATCGACTCGGCACTTTCCAGGCCGGAACTGCGGTCGATCAGCGCAATGCCGCCCAGCGGCGGATGATGGTGCGCCGCCATGGTGCAAATCACCTTCCGCGTGCCGGGAATCTGTTTCGCCCCGTACAGGGCGTTCGGAACCGTTAGCGTATTGCCGTAGAAAAGTTGCAGCCGCGACCCGTCGGGATTGATTGTCCACAGGCCCTGGGTACAGAAAATGTTCTTGTCCTGGTACTCCCAGCGGGTGAACAGGATCGAGCCGTCGTCGAGTACGTAGGGCGTGGTGTTCGAGAGGGTGTTGTACTCCAGGCGGCGGAGGTTGCCGCCGTCGGCGTCCATCACGTGAAGGGCCGACGCGAGGAAGTTCTGGCACAACGAGTACGATTCCACACGCGTCGAGTTGAACACGATCCGGCCGTCGGGCAGATAAGCGGGGCTCACGTCGTGATACGGGCCCTCGGTCAGCCGACGCAACCGGCCGCCGTCGACGCCCACTTCGTAAATGTGGAACGGGTGCTGCCCGCCGGCCGCCTCCCGCTTGTAGGAGAACAGAATCTTCCCGCCGTCGTAGGAAAGGCTCATGTCGAAGATGAAGCCCTCCGGGTCGTGGAAGACGGGCCGCGTGCCCTGTTCGGGGCGGGCCGGATCGAACCGGCAGATGGACGCCCCCACGCCGGTCCGCCGGGCGAGCATCGTCGCGTTGGTCCCCCGCAACCCCCCTGCCTGCCGCTTGATGAACAGGATCGGCGGGCAGCGTGCGAGCATCGCCGCCCGTTTCGCCTGGTCGGTCGGCTCCAGCCGGTCGGACCCCCGGGTGTTGGGCGGCTCGGCCTCATTACGGGAACCGCCCGACAACTCAGCCGAGCGGGGTCGTTCCTCGGCAGCCGATCCGGCGACCACGAACAGACATGCCGAGAAGACGGCCACGCCTCCGACTGAGGAAATGGTCATCAAGGAATCCTTTCGGCGGGGGGCACTCGGTCCACGCGCGTCGGATTCGACTTTCACCGAACTCGACCCCGGCCAGTATAATCACCCATGAGGGGCGAATCCAGGGCTGGGTTGGACCGCAAAGCTACGCGACTCGAGTTGCGTCGGGTAGATGCCACCCACGCATCCGCCGAGCCTTACCGCGCGCCGTCGCCCTCCACCGGAAAGCTCGCAGTAATTCGCTGGCCCGGGTGCAAGGGGATTCTCGGGTTGAGGATTTCGCACAGCACGTGCAGGACGCGGGTATCGACGCGGGCGCTGGCGTCGGGCGTGAAGAGGCGTTTCGGCCCGAACTGCGGCACGAGCGTTCGCACCACCAGCCGGCCGGCCTCGCGGGAAACGCCTCGCACTTCGAAGGAACCTTCCATACCGGGCCGAATGCGCGGCACGTCGGCCTCGTCGATCTCCACCCGAATGCGCAGCCGCTCCGTGTCGATGATGCGCACGATGGGCGTGAGTTGTTCCAGCGAGATGGCGTCGCCGGCGTGGCGATAGACGGCCGCCACCCGCCCTGAAAGCGGCGCCCGCACCTCGTGGTACTGGTAATGCACCTTGGCCCTCTGGAGTTGCGCTTCGGCCAGGGCCACCCGGGCTTCGGCCGCGGCCACCTCTTCCGGAATCGGTCCGCGCTCGAGCGCGGCATGGCGCCGGCGCAGGCTTTCCGCCCGCTTGTTCAGGTGCTCCAACTCCTGCTCGGCGCGTTCCAGTTGCTCGAGCATCACCGCCTTGGTCTTGTAGAGCCTTCGCAGTCGGTCGACGTTGGCCTCTTCGTACTTAGCAAGGGCCTCGACCGCCTCGGCAGCAAGGCGGGCTTCATCGCGTTCCTCCTGGCCCACGCCCGCCTTCAGGTGTGCAAGCTCCGCCCGGGCCAGTTCCGCCTCGGCGGCGGCCGCGGCCACGGCGGCGGCTTCGCGGCGGGCGTCGAGCACGGCCACCACCTGCCCCTTCTCGACCGAATCGCCTTCCCGAACGCGAAGCGCTTCGATCTCGCCGGCGATCTGGCCGAACACGTCCACCTCGCCGGCCACCGGCTCGACGATGCCCGTGCCAAGTAGGAACGGCGGCGTGGGCGGCTCGGCGGCGGATGGCTCGGCCCCGCCGGGATCCGCCCGCTCCTCCAAGAGCACGGGCAGCCCATAGTAGGCCCCGGCGGCAATCGCCCCCAGAACGGCAACGGTCAGGAGAAGGCGTATCTTACTCACGGATGGTCCCCCGTTCCAAAGTCAACAGGCGGTCGGCGATTTCAGCGATTCGCGGGTCGTGGGTGGCCAGCAGGACGGCCGGCTTGTACTGGTCGACCGCCTCGCGCAGGAGCCGGCACACCGCCTCGGCCGAGTTCGAGTCGAGCTGCGAGGTCGGCTCGTCGGCCAGCAGGAGGTCGGGCGTACCGACCAGGCCCCGGGCAATGGCGGTGCGCTGCTTCTCGCCGCCGCTGAGGTCGCGCGGCCGCTTGCCGGCCTTCGGCCCGATGCCCAAGCGGTCGAGAATGGCGGCCACCCGGTCGCGGTCGATCGGCTGCCGCCGCAACCGCAGGCCGAGGGCCACGTTTTCGAATACCGTCAAGGCGCCGACCAGGTGGAAGTTCTGGAACACGAAGCCCAGGTGGTTTCGTCGCGACTTCAACCGTTCCGCTTCCGACGCTTCGCTGAGGTCCTTGCCCATGATTTCCACGTGCCCCCGGCTGGCGCGGATCAGGCAGCCGGCAATCTGCAGAAGCGTGGTTTTCCCCGAGCCCGACGGCCCCATGATGATGGTGATTTCGCCTGCCCGGAGCGACAGCGACAGGCCGCGCAGCACGTGCAACATGCCGTCGGGTTCGGCGAAGTCTTTGTGCAGGTCGATCAATCGGAGGACGTCGGGGTTCATGTGCGAAATGCCTCCCCCGGCTCCGTGGCCGAAAGCTTCCGCACCGAAAGCAGCGCGCCGAAGGCCGAGCACAAAAGCATGCCGGCCAGCGCGCCGAGGACGAGGTTCTGCGAAATGACGATGGAGATGGTCGTCTGCCGCAAGGCCGCCAAGGCGGCCATCACCGTGGCGCCGCCCAACGCGGCCCCCAGCACGAACACCACGGCCACCTGAACGGCGAGCATCGCCACCAGTTCGGTGGTCGACGCGCCCAAGGCCTTCAGGCATGCGTACAGCGGAATCTTCTCCAGCGTGGAGATGTAGAACGTCAGCATCATAATAAGGAACCCGACCAACACGCCCAGCACCGACGACAGCAGAATAACCGGTCCGAACCCGCTGCGCGTTTCCCAGTAGTTCTTCGCCTTGGTGTGCCAGCGGCGGGTAAGCATCACGTCGTGCTCGGGAATCAACCTTTGCAGTTCCGCGACCACCCGCTGGGGGTCGGCGCCCGGGGCGAACTTGCCCACCATGTACGTCGCGTGCGAAGGGGGAACGCGGAGGAACGCCCGGGCGTTGTCCAGGTCGGTCAGGATGAACCCGGCGGTGGTGAACAGGTTGACGCCCTCGACGAAGCCTGCCAGTTTGGCCTCGCGGCCGGAGATTTCGAACCGTGCGCCGGGTGCCTGCCCGATGCCCAGCTTCGCCCGATCGCCCTCGGCCACGCAAATGTGCCCGTCGGGCGAAAGGAGGTCGCCGAGGTCGGGCTGCGGGCCGGCGAAGGCCAGGTCGATGCCCTGGTCGAACTCGACGCCCAGCACCTGCACGTAGTCCTTGCCGCCGGTGACCGGGTTGCGCCAAGCGGCATCGCCCCAGGCCACCCGCGCCGCGGTGGCAATGCCCGGATGCTGCCGCATGCGCCAGTACACCAGGTCGTCGATGTGCACGTAGGTATCGAACGAGGGCTGGCCCTTGGGGACGATCCAGACGTCGGCGTCGAAGGCATCGAGCACGACGGTGATATCGCGCTGGTAGCCGAAGTAGAAGCCCCACTGCACGATGACCAGGAAGACGGCCAGCGCCACGCCGGCCACCGCGCCGGCGAGCTTCTCCTTTTCGTGGAACACGATTTTTGTGGCCGCCCGAACCAACATCGCTCTGCCCGTGGCACCTCGCGGAAATGGAATATCTCCCCCGCCCGCGCGCACCCCGTCGCCGGCCGCGCGCGCGGACCTCCCTGGGGAATCATAGGTTTTTGTTCGGGGATGTCTGAAACCTCCCCTCTCCCGTTGGGAGAGGGCCGGGGGTGAGGGTTTGGAAAAGGGTTGATTAACAGCGGCAAGCCCTGTTGGCCTACGCCCCTCACCCTAGCCCTCTCGCGGAGGGGGATGGCACGGGGCTCCGAGCATTTTCGCACAGTCTCTTCGAGCCCTTGAGAGTGGCCACAAAGGCCCGCAGCCCGCCCTATGTCGCTCCGGGCATTCTCGCCGCTGCGACCAAACCCCCCACCCGGGGCGCGCAAAGGGCGTGGGCGACGAGTTGTGCACCACAACGAGAGCCATGGCCCGGGGGTACCTCGAATGGCAGGGGAAGAGGGTTCACCCGGCCGAAGCGCACGCCGCGTGGAGAAATGGATTCGTCTGGTGGAAGGACAACTGAAGGTGAGCGACCGGCACCGAGTTGTCCGTCCCGA
>CAYPWB010000373.1:0-6038 GCA_964414315.1 uncultured Planctomycetaceae bacterium
GCGCGGTCAGGCCGAGAACAGTGCCGCCCTCCTACTCGCTCCTTCGCGCGCGCGATCATCCTCCCAAACGCCTCGAATCGCCGCCGCTTGGCAAACCGCCGCGGTTCCGCCCACGCCGGCTTCCCGTACGCGGTACACATACGCCTCACCGACAGGCCGCCATCGTCGTGGGCTGAGCGGGGATTATCCGCGGCCACCACTACGGTGAAGGGGCAACACTCCCGGGCTATCTACTTATCCATTTACTCGTTCCCCGAGTCGCCGCCCCACCGCCTCTGGATGTCCGCCATCTCTTCTTCCGGTGATTGCGATAGAAGATCGTCGGGGATAGCTTCCACGACGACCTCGTAGAATCTTCCGATTACGTCGATGGCATGCTCGCAGTAACCGGCATTGAGCGCAATCTCGGCCATCCCGTTCAATTCGATGAGCGACTTCTTTTCCATGATGTATGCTAGCAGCGCCGCCTCCGATGGTTCCCCCTTGAGTTGCCCCTGGCGGTGCGAAAGAAGATTACGGATGTCGGCCATGTGGTTGATCTCGTTCCATTCCCGACTTTGATCAGGGAAGTGCACTTTCGCCACCTTCTTGAGGTACACCTTCGCGGCAGTGACGCCCTTGTTGCGACCATCCTTAGGCCCTTCCGGGAATCTCCCACATTTCTTGACGTGGTCGCACAGACGCAGAAGTCTGTACTCAAACAACGCGTACAGCGACACGAATGAGGTATTCCGGACCATGGACGGAAAACAATCAGCGAGCTGAAAGGCGTCGTCGGTTGCCATCTCGACGCATTGATCTCTTTCCTGTGGACTCATCTTCGCCGTTTGCCGGTCAATATCGTCCTCGCACTTATCGAACGTCGTGCTAAGGGCACCTTCGATGGTCTTGATGTACTTTGCAATGTCGCCCAGTTTATCGCTGAAGAAGACGTTCAGCATCCAGCGAGTGTTCGCGCCGTAAGACATTCCCGTACCTGTCCCTTTCGGCGCTCCTGAACCCGTGATACCTGCATCACCGCGGGGATACTTTTCTGTACACATAGCTGTTCCTTTCCTAAACGCTAACCGCAGACACCATCACCGAAATAGATATACTATTTAATCGCAACGTTTATCATATCACAATAGGCAGCCCGAAACCGATCCGCCTCTCCCTATATAACTGCCAGAAATGCGAAATGTTGAATGGAATCCTGTGATGTTGACCGCCAAGCAACAGGTATGCCGAAGTGTCGCGAGTCTGTTCGGTCACGGCCATAGTCATCCTGCCACCTGAATTCTATGATGGACGGCGATCAGTGTCAAGTATGGGCTAGCTGTGGACGGAGCAGCAATGATGTTTTGTTTTTTATCATATCATCTCGACGAAGTGGCGCTGTCATTGCTCAACTGCTTCTTGCGTGGTGATTCGAGCCCATTCCCTTTCGCCGACATTCAACCCACGCTCGTAGTACCCTCTCATGGCGTCATCGCACAGCGATCGGATTGCTGGTTCTTGGGTCAACAGGCGTCCCTCAGCTTCGCTTTCGGAAATGATCGTCTTCGGATCACAATGCGAAGACGCCAGCTCGGCTGCTCGAAGGAAGCTGACGCAGTCGATAGTCATTTGCTTCAATCAGGGTACCTCGCTTGTTCCGCTTGTCCGCTCACGGCCGAAACTAGGACGACACGGAAACCTAGCAGGCGCATTCGAGTGCTCGGCAAGAACGAGCTACGTTTCGCCGACCGGCAGTGTGAGGCGAAGCTGAGCCAATCGCCGCCGCGTGCTACGCGGCGATACGAGTCCGATGGCGGCCCCAGCGGATCGTTTACCGGTGAGTTGGCATAGTAACCCATATCGTACCGATCTGCACACCACTCCCGCACGTTTCCGATCATGTCATGTAGTCCCCACGCATTGTGTCGCTTTTCGCCCACCCAACGGGTTCTGTTGCGCCCCGAGTTCCAACTATACCAAGCGTACAAGCCCAAGGGACCTTCATCATCGCCGAACGGATACCGAGTCGTGGTCCCCGCTCGACACGCATATTCCCATTGCGCCTCGGTGGGAAGGCTAAATGTCCCTCCCCCAGTTGCATGACGCTCGCTAAGCCTGGCCAAGAACCGGTGGCAATCGTACCAACTGACACACTCGACTGGGTTCTTAGAACCCTTGAAACCGCTGGGGTTGCTCCCCATCACCGCCTCCCACTGCTCCTGAGTTACCGGGTACTTGCCCAAGTAGAATGGGCGTGTGATGTTCACCGGATGTTGAGGTCGTTCATCGCTGGACGCGTCGGAATCCGAATCGGGCGAGCCCATCATGAATGTGCCAGCGGGAATCAGCACCATCTCCAGCGTAACTTCCCGGCCAAGGTCGACGACGATTTCCTTTGCTGTCGGGCGCCACGGCCTTGTGACCACAATCGCAAAGTTCGTCCGCGCCTGTTGCCCTTTCGGGCCCCTCACCGAAACGCCAATTGCGAACATGCCCAATTTCTCATCCTCAGACGGTGTCCACGCGAATTCGCCCGATTGCGCATCAATTGCGGCCCCAGGCGGAGCGCCGGGACCAAGGGCAAATTGGAGTCGGCCTTTCCAGTATTCGGCGTCGTCGGGCAATACGGTCACGGTGACGGTACTGCCCGCTTCCACATTGCTCAGCAAGCGGCTCTAACTGCAACTGTGGCGCGAGTAATGCGGGCACAAGAACCGTTGTCGTCAGCCAGCCGGCTACAAGAAACACCAAACATAGTAGCACCCAAAGGAACCTTCGCAGTAGCTCGTTGTCCTGACCGACCAGACGGGCGAGTACGCCGTCGAGGTAACGCGCCGCACCGGCAAACGATGCCAACAGCCGCGCACCTCCGTCGGGAACCACGGTGTCAAGTGTTGACGACGGGCTCTTCTGTTCAGGCTGAGCCGCCTCCAAAAACTCCGACGGGTCCAACAGCCCTTCGACAGCCCGGGCTTCCACCCATTCTGTGCCAGTCGGTTGCCGCACGAGGGTCGTTGGTAAAACCGTTCCTTGTCGCACCAACCGCTTAAGTTCATCGCCATTGACCGGACCAACGATCTCGTCGGCCATCATAATGTGCCATTGGTCGGGAGTGGGCGGTCCGTCGGGGTCGTCTGATGGGGGCCAATCCGTGTTCGCCTCGGATCGTGTCCCCATGCCGCTGCTCTGTGTGGGAGCATGTCGCCGTGACAGCGAACTGGTTGCGCCCCCGGCGGGCGTGAAACGGTGTTCGCCTACCTGTAACGCGCGACCCACGGCACCCTCTTCCGCCGGCGTGAGTGGCTGCGCCCGGCGGCCGTCGACTACTTCGGGCAGCAGGGGCGTTTGGTCTAACGGGGCATTACACGCCAAAAGCAGCCGGCCCGCCAACGCGCGAACGTGCTCGTGCCGCGACTGCCACAACGTGCGAAACAACTCCGAAGTGCGCGGTTCGCTGAAATCCTGCTCGCGGAACAGCAGGTTGTCGCCGTTGTTGAACCGCTCCCACAACTGCGGGCCTTCGGTCGCAACGCAGTGGATGGCACAGTAGATGGCCAATTGGGGGAACCGGTCCACCTCGCCGTTGTACGTGCCCTGCCGCAGCCGTTGCGGGTGTTGGTAGGCGGCGTGGCCCGACTCGCCGGAACGCACGTCGGCAAGGGTGGGTACGTAAATGCCGTCGTAGTCGATCAGGCGCAAGGCGAGCTGATCGTCGCCCACCGGCACGAGCAGGACATTGCCATGCTGCAAATCGGCGTGGGCGGTTTCGGCGGCGCGCAGCCGGTCGGCCATTTTCACCCAAAGGTGCAAGAACTGTCGGAGCCGCTGGGGCTGGTCGAGGTGGCCCTCGACGAACTCGTTGAGCAGGTGTCCGTCCACCCACCGCATCTTGACGATCGGATACCATGCGCCGTTCACAAGCACGCCGCGCTGGAGATACTTGAACTCCATGGTGAACGGCAGGCTCACTTGTTCGAGGTGGGCGGCGATTTGCCGATAGCGCTCTTCCCGGGCCGGTATTTCGCGGGTGAAGCACTTCACCGCCCAGGTGTTCCCGGTTCGGGGGCAGTGGACGCGGTAGACGTCGGCAAAGCCGCCGGACCAGAGCATGGGCAGCCCGAGCGGTGTGAGTGCAAGCCGGCCTTCGCGCAGTTCCTCGTCGGCCACCGACTGTGCAAGGTTTTGCAGCGCGTTGGCGTATTCGTCGGGATTCGGCAAAGGCATGACGGTACCTCGGTCAGCGTATTTGCAGCACCGTAAGGGTTACGTCGTCGTTCCGCAACCGGCCGGTGGCGTGCAGGTCGTCCACCCACAGCCGGAAAGCGTCGGCCGTGGCCTCCGAAACTAACAGCGGTTCCATTGCTTGCCAGGGGGCCGCGCCCGCTTCGTGCGAAGCGAGGCACCAGCAGGCCAGGGCGTCGGTCATCAGCCACAGCCGGTCGTCCGGGCAAGCGAAACCCTCGGCGCGGCAGACGCGGGCGGCCGCCTGTTCCGCAGGCATCCTGGAGCCGACAAGGCGCGGCGCGTTGCCGAATTCGCCGGAGTTGCCGATCGGAAAGGCGGTTAGCAACGTCGGGCCGCGCGTGTGGAACAGGCAGCAGTCGCCCACGGAAACGGCCTGCCAGCGGTGCGGCTCCGTACCTGCATCCTCAACGATGAGACCCAAGAAGGTTGCGAAAGCGCCCTCGGCGACCTGCTCTTGACCGTACCACGGCAGCGTGCGGCCTTGCATCGCCCGGTTCCACTCGCCTTGCACCCCGGTCAACGCGTCGGACCACCGGGCCACATCGGGGTTGCGTGCGTGGACAAAACCTTCGACGAGCAGCCGGGCCCACAGGCCGGTAAAGGCGCCCTCGCCTGCCCCGTCGGCAATGGCATAGCGGCCGGTCGAGGGTTCCGCGGCGAATGCGTCCTCGTATTCGTCGTAGCGGTGCCCCCGCCGCGGCAGCCAGAAGGAATGAACCGTAACGCCCATCGCGGTCTCCAATCCCTCTTAATAGCGGTCGATTCGGGTGCCGATGTCCAAAAAGCGGATGACCGAAATCAAGTCGGCATTGAAGGCGAACCCCCGGGCGCCCTCGGTCACCTCGGCCTCTTGAACTCGCGCCTGGTGAAGCATCGACGCGGGAAGCGGGCTGGATATGCGGAAAAGGAGTCGGGCGAAGTCGTCGGGCAGGTACGTTTCGTCGTTAGGAAACAGCACGGGCGCTTCCCCCCGTTCTGAAACGTGGAGGTTGAACAGCAGGACGTGTCCATCCTGGGAAGCGAGATTCCAAAGCTCCTCTGCCGGTCGCGCGGGGTGCCCGTCCGTCGCCATGCCGTCGGTAATGTTGATGACGATGGGCGGGAAGCAGTACGGGTACTGGTGGACGAAGTCGCGGATCACGTCGCAGGCGGCCTGCAAAGCGCTACACATGGGTGTCTTTCCGGCGGCCAACGGTTCGAACCACACCGGGAACCTCACGACTTGCTCAACGAGTCCGCCGGCGCCGTCGTCCATCCGTCTGACTCGCTCCTCGATGCGGAGCGGATGGTTGCCGATGGTGCTAACCGGTTGGAGTACGCCACCGGATAATTCGCCGCTGAACCCCAAGCCGATGTCGGTACCGTAGCCGATTACGCCGATATGGTAGCGGTCGAGGATGTACTCGCCCTTGGCGCAGCGATAGACGAGCGTCTGCACAAGGCGGTTGATAGCGTCGGCAACACCTTCGGCCTTCGTCTTTCCCGACTCGCCGCCCCACCGGTTGGCCATCGAGCCGGACTGATCGACCAGGAACAGGAAACACGTGGGGTTCGTTCTGCTGATTTCCGCGGTGTAGGGCATGGTTTGTTCCCCTGTCTTATTTCATCGCGCGCGAAGGCTGGGCCGCCGTTCTATAAGGGCCGGGAGTCTACAGTTATCCGCTACACGGTTTCTGCCGAGCGATCTCCGAACCGGCAAGGCGGGACGTGTACCAAGCGGCGGACGCGGTAGTCGCCCGAGCGCGCTGGGGACCCGATGGTTCCATGCCCCAATTCTGCCCACCCGGCCATGCCGGCGTCAACCCGCCCCCACC
>CAYPWB010000374.1:0-5979 GCA_964414315.1 uncultured Planctomycetaceae bacterium
AAACGATCGCCCATTACTTCCGCGACCTCGGCTACCAGACGGCCAATCTCGGCAAGTTCAGCAAGCACCCGCGCGGGAGGTTCCCGTTCGAGGTGGTGAAGGCCAGGTGGTCGCCGGCCGAGCATGATGCGGGCCTGATCGACATGGTGGACGAATTTCTCGCCAGCCGGGACACGGACCGGCCGCTCCTGCTGGAGGTCAACACGGCCGACACCCACCAGCCGTGGCTCGAAAACGAGACCTACGACCTTGCCGAGATCGACGTCCCGCCGCACCTGGTCGACACGCCCGAGACGCGCGACGCGCTGGCCGACTACTACACGTCGGTCCGGATGTTGGACACCAACATCGGCAAGATCGTCCGCAGCCTCGAAAAGCACGGCTACCGCGACAACACGCTGCTGATCTACACGTCGGACCATGGGCCGAATTTCGCGTTTGCCAAATGGTGCCTGTACGACGAAGGCATCCGCGTTCCCTTCATTGCCCGATGGCCCGGGGTGATCGAGCCGAACACGACCACCGACGCGATGATCAGCCTGGCCGACATTGTGCCGACGGTGGTCGAGGCGGCCGGCGGGACGCCGCCTGGGGACATCGACGGCCGGAGCTTCCTCGGGGTGCTCGCCGGGAAATCGAACGAACATCGCGAGGTCATTTTCGCCAGCCACACGGGCAACAGCAGGAGCTACCCCCCGTGGAAAGCCAACTGGTCTCCGACGCGAGCCATTCGCACGCGCACGCACAAATACATTCTGAATCTCAACCCGACGTACGAGTTCATCTGCCACATCACCGGATGCAGCCCGACCCGCCAGCCGGCGGCCTATCACCCCTATTGGGATTCGTGGGAGGAACTGGCCAAGACCGACCCGGAGGCGAAGCGGCGGGTCGACCAGTTCCAGCACCGGCCGGCACATGAACTCTACGACCTGACCAAGGACCCGTTCGAAACGCAGAACCTTGCCGACCGTCCGGAAAATGCCGAACTGCTCAAGGCATTGCAGGCGCGGCTGTCGCAGTGGCGCGAGAAGCAGGGCGACCATGTGCCCTCGTATGGCGAGGGCGAGTACGTCGCCCCCCGATAAAAGGCCGGGGTCATTTCCGGCCGGCCGGCTTCTCGTCGCCGAGATACAGCACGATCGTCGAGCGTGGGCCGAGCTTGACCGGCCGGCCGAGATCGGCTATCCGGCCGCGGATCAGGTCCAACGCCTGGCGGCGGCCCGGCGGCACGTCGATCTCGGGGAGCGGTTCTGGGGTCGCAGCTTGGACCCGTGAATCGTGGGTTCGGAACCGCAGAAGAAACCGGAACAGGCAACGCACCCGTCCGCCGCGCTTCCGTTGCGGCTTTGCGAGAGGTGCTTGCAGCGGGGGGCCGCTCGACCAGAGGACACGACGGTATTCCTCGCGCGACGTCCGTCGGCTATCATGGGCTCCGGCTGCCGGCGAGGCCGATGATTCCGCCCGTCGCGGCGCCTACGGAGTTCTACCATTCATCTTCGGTACGGCAGCGGAAAGGGTGACAATGCGGACGCGTCTCCCCATGGAAATCGTGGATCGGCGAATGGCTGGAATCCTGGCCGAGAAAACGGAGGGAGAACGCCTTCGGATTGGCTGGGGAATGCAACGAGCCGCCGTGCGGATGATGAGGCGAATCCTTCGTTCGGAACATCCGGATTGGACCGACGAGGAGGTCGGTCGAGAGGTCGCCCGGAGAATAGCCCATGGAGGTTGACGAGCTGCTGCAAGTTGCCGTTGAGGCTTGCGACGCCCTTGGGCTGACGTATCTGGTTACCGGCTCCACCGCAAGCATCGCCTACGGAGAGGTGCGCTTCACGAACGATATCGACATCGTGATCCACTTGCCGGCAAACCAGGTGGACGCGTTTTGCGATGCATTTTCGGACGATCCATTCTACCTGAGCCGGGATGCCGTCCGGAGCGCTGTTCAGGATGCGCACCAATTCAACCTGATCCATCCCGCATCGGGTTTGAAAATCGACTTCATCGTGCTCACACAGTCCGAGTATGATCGTTCTCGCATCGCACGGCGGCGTCTGCTGCCGGCCCTCCCCGGCCGTGATGTCAGCTTTGCGTCGCCTGAGGACGTCGTCATTAAGAAAATGTTGTATTACCACGAGGGCCAGTCGCCAAAACATCTTCGCGACATCGGCGGGATCATGCGCGTGCAGGGCACCGCGCTCGACCGGGACTACATCGCCGGCTGGGCAAAGCGCCTCGGAGTCGACGCGATTTGGCGGCAGATCGTTGAGCAGGAGTCTGAACCTGAGACTTGACCTTGTGCGCGTCGGGGTCGGCGAAATCGCCCTTCAACACCGGCATGGAATCGCGAAGAGAAGCCGCCACCTTGGACGAATCCATGCAACATGGAAACCATTCTCGGGTGCTTCGACCTCCTCGAACGAACCAAGAATCGGCCAAAGCCTCCCGGCTTCCCCGGATTTGGTGGCCGTCGCCTTTTCTTCTCTCCAGGTGCTCGATCCGGTGGATTTCCTGGCCGGGTTCACGCAGCACATTCCGCCGAAGGGCAGCCACTCGATTCGCCACTACGGCGGGTCCTCGAACAAGGCCCGCGGAATGCGTCGCAAGGCGGCCCAGGCCGAGGCCGCGGAGCAGGCAGGCGCGAGGTGTCGCAGTGAGGTGTCCGAGGCTCCGGCCCCCAGCCGATGCGGCCAAACCTGGGCCATGCCGATCAAGCGGGTCTACGAAATCGACGCGCTACGGCTCCCCGAAGTGCCAGGGTCGGATGAAGGTGGTCGCCTTAACGTTTTCACACATTCGTGGCCTTGGCTTCGAGCGGAAGCTCGCATGGGTTGGCGGCCCTGCCGTCCTGTGGGAAGAATCAAATGACCGCTTGGCGCGTCTCAGGGATTCCGCGTTGCACTGCGGACACGGCGGCCGGGCGGAAGGCGGCCGGGCGGAAGGCTGCCGGGGGGCCTTTCCCAATGCCGGGGTCATTTCCGGCCGGCCGGCTTCTCGTCGCCGAGATACAGCACGATCGTCGAGCGTGGGCCGAGCTTGACCGGCCGGCCGAGATCGGCTATCCGGCCGCTGATCAGGTCCAACGCCTGGCGGCGGCCCGGCGGCACGTCGATCTCGAACGTCTGCTCGCGGTAGGTGCCTTCGAGCGTCGTGTTCATCGCGATCAGGTAGTCGCCGAACCGGACCCGGTACAGGTCGGCCATGAAGGCCCGTTCGTCGCCGTCGCGCCATAGCTCGCCGCCCGCTTCGTTAATCTTCTCGACCAGTCCCGGCGGCGGAGGCTGGACCGGATACTGTTGGCCGCCGAGGACGCTTTTGCGCCCACCCGGCAGCTTCTCGGGCATGGTGAATGTCCCGCCCGAAGGGCTCACGACCGTGTCGACCTTCACCGTGGCGAGTCGCTCGATGCGCGGCGTGGTGAGGTGGATGCGTCCGATGGGGAACACGGCGTCGCGCGACAGGAAGAAGGAGCCGTTGATCATTGTGTCGCCATGCTTGACGGCGAAGACGGCCACGTCCTCATCGGCCCAGCCGAAATCCGCGTGTTCCGGCTCCATCGGCAGCCGGGCGTCGGTCGGCAGCAGCTCCTTCACCTTCCGGTAGGCTTCGACGCGCGGGATGATCTGGTTGATCCGCGGCTCGCCCTCGGCGAAGACGCGGCCGTGTTCGAGATACAGCTCCGCGGTGCGCAGCGAGATGGGGTCCTGCAACACGGCGGCCTGGATGAAGGGGCAAGGGGCGTAGCGGATCGTGCCCGGGTAGTAGCGTCCTCGCCAACTGTAGGTGGCCGGGGCGCGGAGGACCGCATCGCCGGCCGCGTCGTTGTCGGGCCGCCGGCACATGGTGGCCCGGGCCTCGGCCATCCGGCGAACCCGCTCGGTCAGTTTCGGGTCGCCCACCTCGCCGGCCAGCCGGGCGAACCGCGAGACGGCCTCGCCGTAGTGCGACGCCATGCCGCCTTCTTTGGTGAGCCCCTTGTAGCTGACGACGTAGAACGGATAGTCGGCGAAGGACGTTTCCCGCACCCAGTCGTGCCGGGGCCAGCCCTGGAAGAAGGGCCGCATGCCCGTGCTTTCGTAGAGGTAGTTCAGCGCCGTCTCTTCGGAAATCGCCAGCTCCGGGGCCAGCTTTTGCAGTGCCCGATTCATCCGGTACAGGGCCCGGTCGACCGAGATCGTCTGGTTCGACATCCGCCGCCGGCCGCCCGCCTCGCTGCGCCGCCACTCGAAGGCCTCCTGGAAGAAGACGGCGTAGGCATCGCGGCGTCGGACGTAGGGCCGGTTGGCCAGCGGGCCGCTCTTCGGGGCGCCGTCCTTGTAATGGAACGCCTCGTCCAGCATGCCCATGGCCTCGAAGGCCGGATAGACCTGGTTGAGGCAATGGGCCAGGTTGCCGTGCATGTGCCAGGCGCCGGTGCCGTGGGTGATGCCCAGCGGGCCCTTACCGAGCGCCGTTTGCTTCTGGATCAGCCCGTCGATCGTGTCGCGCACGATGCGGACGATCTTCTCGTCCTTCTGATGCTCCGACCAGGGCGCATGGTAGGCCTGGCTGAGGGCGATCAGGCCGCGGTAATCGCCCGTCGCAAGCCGTTGGCCCTCGATCAGTTGGGCGATCAGCCCCTTGGCATCACCCAACAGCTTCTCTTCGACCGATCGATCCCGGGATACCGGGCGAGGCGGCCCCCATTGGAACGGCTCGCCTTGCGGCTCGTCGGCCGCGAATGCAGAGAAGGGCTTCGTGTGCGTGTAGACGTCGTAGATTCCCTGGCTCGGTACCTGCATCGGTGACCCAATACGGCTGCCGGCCGCCTGAAGCTGAAGACGCACCCGCGACCTGCCGCTGGTGAGGTTCTCGGGGATCGGGTACGTCACATACACAAACCGACCGGGACACGGGCCGCCGGCGGTGTCTTCGGCGAACTCCCATAGGGGCGTCCAGGCGGCATTGTAACCGCCCCGCATTGCTCCTCCCGGCGCATGAAGAACCCAACGACCGTCGGCGTCGCGCAAATAGAAATAGCTTTGCCTGCTGTCGGAGCCCCAGAGTTTCACGGTGAGATAATTCTGCCCCTCGGGGACACACCGCATCGTGAAGCTCAGCGAGCCGCCTTCCCAGCTCTCGCCGACCGGCAGGAGCCGGCGACAGGACTGCCCCAGGCCCGGCTGATAGGCCAGGGCCGGCTCGTACGCCTCCGGGTAGGGAAGCGCTCCGAGGCGGACTTGCGCGATGAACGCATTTCCCCGCCGGGTGGTCGTGTCGCGGCCGTGGACCACGATCCGGACCGCCTTTGCCCGGGTCGGCTCGAACGCGTAGGTTTCCAAATGCTTGGGCCCGCGCCGCCAGCTACGGCCCTGAAAGACCTTCTTCCAGTCCTCCCCGTCCGGGCTGGCGTAGATTTCGAACAAGAACGGCTGCGTTCTGCCCCATGCCACCTCGACGCGATCGAGCTTTGTCGGCCGGTTCAGCGTGTACTGGATCCATTCCCCCTCGCGGCCGACTCCCCATTCGCCCGGCTCGACGAGCGTCGACTCGGGCGCCGTGCCGGCCGACGCTTCGACGGCCGCAATAAAGGTGTCCGTCGCTGGGGGCTTCGGCATCGCGGGGATTTCGCTGCCCTCGCTCGTCAGGCCGTGGGCCCGTTCCGACTCGGCCGCACCCAGGTTCAGGTGGTCCACAACCTCCGCCGACACGGGCACCGAGATTGCCAGGCACAGCAAGATTCCACCGAAGACGATCTGTCCTGCCCAGGATACCGCTATGCTGTTTCGCTCAACCGGCACCCGTCGGATCTGTTGCGTCGCGTGTGGGCTCATCGTCACGGCTGCGCTCCTCTCGGTTCTGCACCCAAACGTAGGTAACCCTCAAGCTGTTGTCGGTCCGTGTAAGGGGTCCATTGTCCTTTCCGATGACCGCGGCGCCAAGGGACCAACGCCGGCCGGCGGCCCGCCCCGTTTGACAACCCAAGCAACGCCAGCG
>CAYPWB010000375.1:0-5965 GCA_964414315.1 uncultured Planctomycetaceae bacterium
ATGGCGTTCGCCGGCGGGGGAATGCACATCGACATCCCGGGCGGTTCGACCGTGGCGGAAATGGAGGAGCAGCTTCTGGCCGCCTTCAGCCGCATCGCCGCCAAGGTTCCGCCCCCGCGCCTGATCGATCCGGTCGACGTTGCCGACTGACCGGACGTATCGCGCTTCATCCGTGCCGCCCGCCCCCCGGGTGCCCAAAAGGCATTTCGGGGGGCGGGCCGTTTCTTGCACCCGGGGAACCGCGGCTGCTATAATCGGCTGCGTTTGGCGGGGCCGTTCGCTTCGCGGCAACCGGCATCATGAAAATGGGCAACTCGCAGGTCGGACTGTTCCCGCCGTGTCTCGGCCGAAATGCGGCGGGCACTGCCCGGCCTACATGGGAATCCTGGGACAGTCTCCCGCAAACGTTTACCCCAAAGCGCACCACCCCAACGAGGCCGTCATGATTCGCACGCTGAAATTTCGCAAGTGGGCCGTATGGGCCGGCCTGTTGCTTGTTTGCACGCCGGGCTTGCGCTCCGCCTCGGCCCAAGCGGCAGGCTACTACCAGATTCGCAAGGGGATTCCCAACAGCCTGTACTACTTCCAGGAAAACAGGGTCGGGAACCAGTACCTTTTCTTCATCGGCAACTCGGTGTTGGCCGGCACGGGATTGAACGATCCGGGCCTGCGATATTCCGCGCAGATGATCCGGGGTTTCAAGGAGTTCTTCCCGGATGCTTCCATGCACGAAACCAGGCACATGCAGCCGGGCGGCAGTTGGTTCGGGTTGTTCCGGTGCAGCCGCGGGCAGGCCGTGTTCGGCGAGGTGATTTGCAGCGGGCATTTGGCGATTCTCGATTTCGCCGCCGACGACCGCCACGCCGACATCGACCAGGTCAAGCAGTCGCTCGAAGGATTGGTCCGCCAGATTACACGGTATCGAGCGACCCATAGTACCATTCTCGTCTACACCCTGACCCCCGAAATGCTCGACGCCTACAGGGCCGGCCGAACGCCCGAATACATCCGCGTTAGCGAACAGATTGCCGACCATTACGACATTCCCAGCCTGAACCTGGCCAAATACGCAGCCGACAGGATTCTCGCAGGAGCCATTAGCTTCGAGGCGTTCTCGTCCGACGGGATCAACCCGACCGACGCGGGCGCACGAATTTACGCCGAGGCGGTCGCCGCGTTCGTCCGCGACCTGATGACCGCCCATCCTGTTCCGGAGAAGCCGCAGCGCGTCGAGTTGCCCGAGCCCCTTTTCCCGAAAACGAACGACAACGGACGCATCGTAGCCTACGAAGACCCGCAGGTGGTGCGGTCCGGCCACTGGAAGCCGGGCCAGGCGAGCCCGATCGGCCCGTTTCGGCACCTCCTCGTTTCGGAAGAGCCCGGCGCAGCGTTGACACTCCAGTTCAAGGGGTCGGAGATCGGCATTCTCGACGTGGTCGGCCCCGACAGTGCAGACTATGAGTTTTCGGTCGACGGCGCGCCGTTCGAACGGCTTCCGGCACCGAGCGGGTTGAGCGGGCCGACCATGCGGCCGGTGTCGCTGGCCAAAGGCCTGGATCGGGAGGCCGAGCACGAGTTGGTCCTGAAGGTCGCTTCGCGCGGCATGGTCCGGCTCGGCGGGTTCCTGCTCAACGGCGCCGTCGACAACGCCTTTGCCGGCATGAGCACGCTGGAACGTATCGACGCGATCTACGCGGCGATGGACCCGATTGCCTACACGCCGCCGCCCGGCCGGTTTGCCAACATTCCCAAGACGATGCGCAAACTACGCGACGGCGGCGAGCTGCGTATGGTGCTCCTCGGCGACAGCATCATGGGCAATATATCAAGTTCGTCGTTCGAACTGCTGCTCATGCGGCGCTACCCAAAATGCAAGATCATCAAGATCGCATCGCTGCGCAGTTCGACCGGCTGCACCTACTACCAGGAGGACAACCGCGTGGAGCAATACGTGCTCCGGCACAATCCCGACCTGCTGGTGATCGGCGGCATTTCGAACCGGGACGACGCCGAAGCGGTGCGTTCGGTGGTGCGGCAGGTGCGCGCGCGGAAGCCCGACACCGAGTTCCTGCTGCTCACCCCCGTGTTCGGCGCGCTGCGCGAAGAGCGTGTTCGCACCTTCACGCCGGAAATCGACACCACCACTGACAATTTCCGCCACGCCATGCAGAAGGTGGCGGCGGAGGAGAAGTGCGCTTTCTTTGACATGACGGGCCCGTGGTGGGCTTACATCGAGCGCAGCGGCAAAACCGGCGGCTGGTTCATGGGCGATGCGGTGCACGCCAACCAGCGCGGCTGCCAAATCCTCGGCCGGCTGTTGGAACGATGGTTCACGGAGTAGCCGGGGCGCGAGAGTTGTCAGTTCGCCTGGGCGGTGGCGGCGGGTCGAGTGCGGAGGTCGAGTAAGCGGTCGCTGTGGTCGGGGTCCCTCATCTTCTCAAAGGCAGCCTGTTCGATTTGGCGAACTCTTTCCCGGCTGATGCGAAACACCTTGCCGATGTCGGCCAGGGTGTAGTGCTGCCCGTCGGCAAACCCGTAGTGCATGCGCAGAATCTCCCGCTCGCGCGGGTTCAATCGCCGCATCGCCGCATGGAGCCGAGCGTCCAGGATTTTGCGGTTCAAATCTTCACCTACGTCGTGTTCTTGCCGCTCGGGCAACACGTCGGCAAAGGTTCCCTCCTCGGCTGCGGCGGCGTCCTGGTCGAGCGAAGTGATGCGCCGCTTGGCCTTCAGGGCGTCGCGGGTCTGGCTGAGCGTCAGGCCGGCGGCCTCGGCGGTTTCCTCAAGGGTGGGCAGTCGGTTGTGCTTCTGCATCCACACCTGCGCGGCCGCATCGACTTTGCTCGCCTTCTCGATCGTGGCGCCGGGAAGGCGCACGGTCCGGCTTTGCTCGGTGATCGCCTTGTTGATCGCTTGTCGAATCCACCAGGTGGCGTACGTGGCGAACTTGATGCCGCGCGTGGGGTCGAAACGTTCCGTCGCCCGCATCAGGCCCGTGTTCCCCTCCTGGATCAGGTCGGCGAAGGGAACGCCTCGCTGTCGGTAGCGTTTGGCCACCGACATGACCAGCCGCAAGTTGGCGTCGGCCAGTTCCCGGCGGGCGGCGTCGTATTCCCGGCGAAGTGCCTCGATGCCGAGGAGTTGCCGGCGCAGGCGGTTCGGCCTTGCGTGGGTTCGTCGGATCCAACGCCGTCGTTCCGCCCGCAGGGCTTTCCGACGCCCTTCGGCGCCGGCGTCGTCGGTCAACTCGGCCAGCCTCCGTCCGAGTGTTTGCATTCGTGCCGAAGCCCCGCGCAGTCGGCCGAGGGCCGCGTCGACGTGTTCGGACCGCACGCGGATTTCCGCAAGCAGTTTGCCCGCCCGCCGGCGCCGTGCCGACAGCCTGCGAAGGGCCTGGGCCCGCTCGGCATCGGTGTGGTTACGGCTTCGACCGGCGGCGAAGTCGCAAGCATTTCGCCGGACCACGGCGCGGAGCTTCGCCACAAGCGGCTCGATCGCCGCCTTGGCCTGCTGCGATTCCTGCCGCGTCCTTTGCGGTGTCTCGATTACTTTTTCCAGCCGCATCGCTCCGCGCATCGCCTTGTCGAGCAAACCGACAATTTGCCTCAATACGTAGTCCTGGGCATAGACCGCCCGCAGGAACCGCGCACGGCAATCGGAAACCCGCCGGGTGACGGCCAGTTCTTCTTCCTTGCTGAAGCACGGGATGGCGCCCACTTGCTGCATGTAAACTTGGAGCGGGTCGACTTGTGTGGTCGTCATGTTTTCCTCCTGCACGGCTCGCGCCGCGCATTGCATTCTCTGGGCCCGACGCGATATGGCCGGGCAGTTGCCGCCGACGTTTCCGGCTCGCAGGAGAGAGTCCGTCCCCAAGGGGTGCGTTACCCCGGCGTTTCTCCCGCTTCGGCAGGCGAGCAGCGCCTACCGAAGGCAGCAAACCGGTCAGAAACTGCCCAATCGAGGGGGGGCGAATGTGCCGTCTTGGGCAATGGCGGTGATGAGTTCCTGCGGACGCAACCGGAGGCACCCAAAAAGCGCCGTGCTGCGTTCCGGCTTGACTGTCTGCTCTGGAAAGAGGGGTTACCGTCCCCAGCGTAATCTTGCGGTCGAGTGTCCCGTTTTCGCGGGCGGGGAACGGACTTGCGGCGATGGTGCGATCGGACTGCTGGAGTTCGGTCATGCCAGCCGGAAAGGGCACTCCTCAGAGGCTATCCGAACTCTCCCAGCTCCCTCTGCGGGAGGGTTTGTGGGCGAGGGTTTTGGAATTTGAGTAAGCCAGGAGCAAAACGTATGGCCCATGGCCCTCGCCTTGGCCCTCTTCCGGAGGGAGCGCAGATCCAAGCCTCCTCGGCTAAGCCCCTCAAAATCCCCGCGACAGGCCAATCCAATTACCCCTCCGGTGGGTCGACCGCTCGGACGAGTTGGGCGATGCGTTTGAACTCGGGCGTGCCGGCCCGCTCGCACCATTCGAACAGGGCCGCCTCGGTCGAAGTAACGACCGCGCCGCCCGAGGCCATGCGCCCGAGGGCAGTGCGGGCGTCGAACTCGGTGCGCGAGCCGACGGCGTCGGCGGCCACGTACACTTCCCACCCGGCGGCCAGCAGATCGTACACCGTTTGCTGCACGCACACGTGGGCCTCCACGCCGCACACGAGCAGCTTGTGCCGACCCGCGTCGAGCAGCGGTTGCAGCGCCGCCTCGCATTCGCGGCAACTGAACAGGAGCTTCGCGGGCACGTTGCCCAGCCGCTCGGCCAGTTCGGGCACCGTGGGCCCGAGGCCCTTCGGATACTGCTCCGTGCCCACCACCGGCAGGCCCAGGATGCGCGCCCCGTCGATCAACCGGCCGCAGTTCCATGCGATCCGCCGGCCGTCGCAGATGGCCGGCAGCAGGCGCTCCTGCATGTCGATGACCAGCAGGGCCGTGTTGTCCCGCGACATCAGCCCCGGGCTGCGCGGCATTCCATTTCTCGAGGGGAGGTGTGTTTCGGAGCTTTTCGGCAATGCTGTCATCATGAAACTCGGAAAGGAACCAAATTGTTGGGCCGCCGGCGCAGGGGGCCGACGGCCTCCGCAGATTACTCGGAGCGGTCGCCGCCCCGCAGGGAATCCAGGACGAACGGCCGCATCAGGCTCTTGTAGAAGCAGGTTTCGCTGCTTGCACGGCCACGTCGCGGTCCTCGGCCGGCGCCTTCTTCTCCGTGGGCCGGGTCGGCGTACACGCCCGCCGTCGTGTCGTGTCCGCGACGGTCGCGGCCGTGGGGAAAGATGCCCAGCGGCCCTCGCCCTTCGGCTTCAACAGCCGGAATGGAATGCGGACGTCGGATTCCGTCTCGAATCTCCTTTCGGCCGCCCGCGATGTGCCGTGAAATTATGGGTTCGCGACCGGGGGCAGGTTCTCCGCCATGCGTCTGCCGCCGGTTCGCTCCAATTCGTCGAGCAGTTCCCGGCGATACTGCCGCAACAGGTCCTCGTACTCCGGGTCGAGTGCAAGGTTTACCAGTTCCTCGGGGTCTGCATGCAGATCGTAAAGTTCGTCGATGTCGCCCTCGACCAGCGTCCGAATGTATTTGTATTTGCCTCGCCGGAGGAACACCCACCAGGGAACGCCGCTCCATCCCGGGCCGCTTCCCGCGGCGGTATCGCTTCCGTAATACCACCGGGTGTTCATCAGCATGACCGGTTCATCCCACGGCGCATCGGGATCGGCCAGGAGAGGCGAAATATCGCGGCCGTGCATCTTCCACGGAAGGTCAATGTTCGCAAGCGCGAAGAAGGTAGGAATCAGGTCGTGCCCTCCCACGGGATGCCTGCAGACCGCTCCCTGCGGGACGAGTTTCGGGTACCGGAGCAGCAGCGGGGCGCGCAGATTCGCATCGTAGGGGGCATACTTCCACTTGAAACCGTGCTGTCCCCAAGCGAAGCCTTGATCGGAGGTGAATACGACCACGGTGTTGTCGAGTTGG